>JAWOJK010000048.1:0-6683 GCA_046481705.1 Desulfobacterales bacterium
AGCCTGGGTGCGCCGCAAGGGGTGCCCGTGGTCCTCCACAATCGCGCCGGGGCCGGCAAGCACAATCTGCGGGAAACCTACGAGATGGATCGGCTGCCGGGTTTGGCGGCCCTCAAGGGGGCGTCGGTGACCGGGGAGTGGACCCTCCAGGTGGCCGACCTGGCGGATCAGGACGTGGGCACGCTGCTCAGCTGGCAGCTGGAAATCGACTTTGCGGCCGATCCGCTGAGGGTGGAGGACCGGGAATCGGTCCCGATCCCCGATAATTCTCCGGCGGGCATCGAGCGGGTGCTGCAGATTGCGGGCAATCCGGTCATCCGTGATCTATCGGTAGCGGTCGATATCACCCACCCCTGGATCGGAGACCTGCGGGTGGCACTGCTGCCGCCGGTCGGCGGGCCGGTTGTGCTGCACGACCGGCAGGGGGGCAGCGGCGACAATGTCGTTCGGACCTGGCGGTCGGGTGAAATGACCGGTCTGACGGCCCTGCGCGGTCAGCCGGGAGGGGGGCAGTGGCGGCTTGCCATTGCCGATCTGTCCGGTCGCGATGTGGGCAAACTCAACCGCTGGGCGATTGAACTCCAGGTTTGAGTTCGGGGCTGAAATACAGATGGTCGTTACGCCGCCACCTTTCCGGGCGCAGGCACCCGGCGAAACAGCCCAGCCCAGAGAACGCTTCATGGGAAAAACTCCCGGGACATGGGAAATTCTCCTTCTAAAATGAGGCGCATCCCCATGGACAAATTTCTGTCTTTCCCATAGGTTACAACCATAAATCCATTTTCCCGGCTTCCTGCCGACCCCGAGCCGACGATTCCCACCGACTCCCAGTTGATGGCAGATCCTGCCGGCTGCTTGCCTTTCATCTTAGCCCGTGGCGCCCCGGTTGCTGCGGGGGGCCGATTTCAAGGGCAAGCAGCGCTGTTCCGCAACCTGGCAACCGAAAGGAGGGCATCATGGCGGTAAAAATTCTCATCAAAAGACGCTTCAAGGAAGGTCACTTCAACGAGATCAACAAAATGCTCAAAAAAGTGCGCTACGGGGCAATGGACGAGGACGGCTACCTGTCTTCGGAAACCCTCTGGGATCACGAGGATCCGTTCCGGGTGGTGGTCGCCTCAAACTGGCGCAGCCTGGAGGATTGGAAACGCTGGAGCAACAGCCCAAGAAGAAAAGTGGACCTGAACGAGGTCGAGAAGTACCTCGACGGATCAACGGAATACGAGGTGTTTGACCTCGGCCTTTATCCCCACTGACCCGCCGCGGTGAAATCGACGTTTGAGGCTTTCTCCCTGGGTTGGCCCCGGCCGGAGCTTGCCGCTGCAGGTTTAAAATAGGCCCGATCGGCCGCGGGCTCCCGCCGGGTAAAAACATCGCCCTAAAATTTGCGGCGATGATTCGTGCGGCCCTGGTTGCGGCGATTGCTGCGACCGGCGGCCGGTCGCATGTCTACGCGCTCCTCAGCGGATGGCCCCCCCCTCGGTGGTCACCGCGTTCACCGGGCGCGACATCACCATAGGGCGCTGCGGTGGACGTGCTGTCAAGTCGCGGTTAAACCATACCCCGTGAACCGCAGTCCTGTGTGCGGCAGCCAGTCGCCCCGCCGCCCCTTTCGAAGCCCCTCCTCGGTGGTTCTCGCATTTGCAGCCTCCCATAATCCGGTTGACCCCTCTTGGCTCGCAGGGCGAAAAAGTCCACCTGGGCAAAAAGGGGTTGACTTGCCCCGGGCTCCCCTCCTACAAACTTCCCTGGTGCCAATCCGGCATCGATCCCGGAACCTCGCACGACACGGAGGGCCGCTGTGCCAAAAGGCCTTTTAATGGTCTTTACCGGCAACGGTAAGGGCAAAACCACCGCCGCCCTGGGAATGGCGCTGCGCGCCATGGGCCACGGCATCAAGGTTTGCGTGGTTCAGTTTATCAAGGGATCCCGGGGTTGCGGTGAACGCGAGGCCGTCCAGCGCTTCAGCGACCTGATGACCTTTCATGTCACCGGCCGCGGATTTACCTGGACCTCCGATGACGTTCAAAAGGACAAGATCGCAGCCCGCGAGGGCTGGGCCCTGGCCTGTGCCATGATCGCCGACGGTCGTTACGGGCTGGTGATTCTGGATGAACTGACCTATCTGATCCGTTACGGGTTTCTGACCGAGACGGCCGTACTGGCGGCGCTGGGGCAGCGACCCGCCGGCCAGCACGTGGTCATTACCGGCCGCAACGCATCCGCAGGCCTGCTGGCCGCGGCCGACCTGGTCACCGAGATGCACGCCGTCAAGCATCCCTACGCGGCCGGCATCAAGGCCCAGGCGGGCATCGAATTCTAGCGCCGGCCGCCGCGGATGCCCGGTTTGCTCACGGAAAACTAACCTGCCGCTGATGGATTTCTAACACCCGCCTGGCAGGCTGCCGCGTCAAGTCGCCGGCGGCCTGCGACGTGCCTTTCGGTGAAGCTGGGGCGACCGGATGGCGTCTGCCGGCGGCGGTTCCCCGATGGTGCCCCTGCTGACCGCATGCGGCTGAGTCGCCGGAAAGACCTGATAGATCATGGCCAAAGAAAAAATTCTGGTGGTTGACGACGAGGAGGATATTCTCGAACTGGTGCGCTACAACCTCTCCCGGGAAGGGTATCACGTCGTCTCGGCCGGCACCGGAGAGGATGCCCTGGAGACGGCGCGCGCCCAGGCCCTGGACCTCGTGGTTCTGGACCTGATGCTGCCGGGCATCGACGGCCTCTCCGTGATGAAAAAGCTCAAAGCGCTGCCCGCCACCCAGTCGCTGCCGGTGATTCTCCTGACGGCCAAGGGGGAGGAGGCCGATGTGGTCACCGGCCTGGAACTCGGCGCCGAGGATTACATCACCAAACCCTTTTCACCGCGTATCCTGACGGCACGGGTGCGCGCCGTGCTGCGTCGCCAGACCCTGGAAATACCCGGACCCGAAACCGAAGAAATCCGGATCCACGAACTGGTCATGCACCCCGGCCGGCGCAGCGTTTTTGTCGCCGGCGAGCCTGTCGAGATGACCTACACCGAATTTCAGATCCTCTCGTTTCTGGCCGTTCGTCCGGGCTGGGTCTTTACCCGCACCCAGATCCTGGATGCCATTCGCGGGGACGATTACCCGGTAACCGACCGCAGCGTGGATGTCCAGATCGTCGGACTGCGCAAGAAACTGGGTATCTGCGGCAGCTACATTGAAACCGTGCGGGGTGTCGGTTATCGCTTCCGCGAGAGCCCATGAGAAAACCCAAGCCCCTCATCTGGCAGCTGATTCCCTCCTATCTGCTGATCATTCTGGTATCCCTCGGCGGCGTGAGCTGGTTTGCGCTGACCTCCCTGCGGCCCTTTTTCATCCAGCGCACGGCGAGCGATCTGGAAATCCGCGCCCGCATACTTGCCGGGCAGGTCGCTGACCATTTGCGGCCGGTTGACGCCGCTGCTGTCAGCCGGATCTGCCGCCGTGTCGGGCAGCACACGGATACCCGCGTTACGGTCATTCTGGCCGACGGCACCGTCATGGCCGATTCCGACGAAGAGCCGAACCGCATGGAGAATCACCGCAGCCGGCCCGAGGTACTGCAGGCGCTTGCAGGCGGACTGGGGCGCTCCGAGCGCTATAGCAGCACCCAGGGGCAGCGCATGATGTACGTGGCACTGCCCCTGGAGGGGGGGGATGCCCCTTTTGCGGTGTTGCGGGTGGCGATCCCCCTGACAGCCGTCACCTCCCAGGTGAATGCCCTTTTTGTCGACGTTTTGATCGGCGGGTTTTTTTCCGCCATTCTGGCCCTGGCATTGGCATTTCTGGTTTCACGGCGGATCAGCCGACCAGTGGAGCAACTGCGCAGTGGAGCTGAAAAGTTTTCCGCGGGCGATCTCCAGCACCGGCTCGAGGTGCCCGGCCCGGCCGAGTTGGCAGACCTCGCGCGCACCATGAATCAGATGGCGGCGCAGCTTCAGGGGCGGATCGATGCGGTCATCAGCCAGCGCAATGAATTTGAAACCGTGCTGGCCAGTATGGTGGAAGGGGTCGTGGCGATCGATCTGCAGGGGCGGATCATGAGCTTCAACGCGGCTTTTACCCGCATGCTGGCAGTGCCGACGGGTCCGGTCAAGGGCCGGGACATCAACGAGATCATCCGCGACCGGTCGTTTCACCAGCTTTTGACCGAATCGCTGACCCAAAACCGGCTCGTGCAGGGAGACTTAGTGGTGCGCCAGCCGGTCGAGCGGGTCTTCGACACCCACTGTGTTCCCCTGGCGGGGCTCGCCGAAGCGCCCGGCGGCACCCTGGTGGTGCTGCACGACGTGACCCGCATGCGGCGGCTGGAAAACGTGCGGCAGGATTTCGTGGCCAATGTTTCCCACGAAATCCGGACCCCCTTGACGGCCATCCAGGGGTTTGTGGAAACCCTGATGCAGGCCGCCGAGGACCCCGAGGAGCGTCGCCGCTTTCTCGATATAATCCAGCGGCACGTCAATCGCCTGAACGACATCCTGGAAGACCTACTGGCCCTGGCACGTCTCGAGCAGCGGGGGGAGGGGGCAACCGTCACCCTGGAAACCACCCCTCTGCGGGGGGTGATTGAAACCGCCGCGCAGTTGGTGCAGTGGAAAGCCGATGCCCGCGGGGTGCGACTGGCGCTTGACTGCGCAGCGGACATCACCGTCAAGGTCGACGCCACCCTGTTGGAGCAGGCGTTGATCAACCTGATCGACAACGCCGTCAAATACAGCCCCGAAAAAGAGACGGTTCACGTTGCGGCCGTTCAGGCTGACGGTGAACTCCAAATCCGGGTGCGGGATCACGGACCTGGCATTCCCCAAAAGTACCAGCCCCGGATTTTCGAGCGTTTTTATCGGGTGGACAAGGCCCGCAGCCGTAAAATCGGCGGTACCGGCCTTGGGCTTGCCATCGTCAAACACATCAGCCAGGTTCACGGGGGGCGGGTGTCGCTTGAAAGCAGCAGCGGGCGGGGGAGCACCTTTACGATTCATCTGCCCACACCCGGTTAATGGGCGTCGACAGGCGAACCGGTCGCAGGCCGGCGGCCCGCGACCGGAAGGGTAAGCGGCTTTCAGGCGCCGTTGGGGCGGGCGGACGGCACTTGGGGGGTCAGGGCCCGCGCTCCAGCAGCAGACGCGATTCGCGCGCTGCAACCAGCCGGTAGTTTTTTCCGGCCAGACGGAAGCCCGCGCGGGCGGCCACCTTGTCGATGCGATGCCGGTAAACGCTCTGGGGGTCCAAGGCCAGGAGGGTCACATCCACGCGAAAGTGGCGCGGCGGCTGCAAACCGCGGTAGACCAGCCGGCAGCCATCGACGGTTACCACCCGGTCGCGCTGCAGCACATAGCGGCCACCGGCTTGGCGTGATGCCCACCACGTATCCTCCGACCAGTAGGTGACCGTCAAAACGAAGACAACCAGGAGGGTCGCACCCCAAAAAAACCTCGGCAGGTTGGCCTTGTTTTCCAGGGTTTTCACAGCCTGACCTCCCGGATGGGGTGCCTTCAAATGGGTATTTTGGAAGGCTCCGCAAAAAGGTCAACTCTGCGCTGCGCTTCAGCGCCGCCGCGGTGCGCCTTGCCGGGGAGTTTTAAAAAAGACCTGCGGGGGATCTGCTGAAATTACGTGCGGCCGGAAAGGTCGCCGCCTTCCCGGCCGTTTCAGTTTCTGCTGAAAGTCAACCCCAGAGACCCCACCCAAAGGACGCTGTGAAGAGAATCGAGAAAATGACAAGTGTGATCATCCACTTATCTTCCAGTTTCATTGGGCCCTCCTTCCACCAAGAGTCAGATGGCAGTGCCCGCTGCGCGGGCGCTCGGGATGGTCGCGGCCGGCCGCTCCGGCAGTGGCCGGCATCAGGGTTGGCACATTTTCAGGATTTCCCGCATTTCTCTACCTCCAATTGGTTTCCGATCCCAATCAATCACACTGCAGTCTAACTTAAAAGCCTGCATCCTGCATGTCTATAGGGCCGGTTCTCAATTTGATAGGGGAAACCCCCATGGCCCGGGAATTGCGCCGGGGGGCCGCCTGCTCAGGTCAGGGTCCTTTAGCCCCGATCCGGCCGCAGCCGTCTGGCCTTCACGCTGGGCGCTGACACAGTCGCAGTGACCGCCGAAAGATTCCAAAAAATGCATGCAGCGGCTGGAAAGGGTGGCTTTGCGATAGAATCGGCACAGGCGATGTTCGGCCCAGTTTTTACCGGCCCGACAAAAGGACATCGCCCCGGGAACGCAAAAATTGGAAACAGGGGCAGTGCTCATGTGAAGCTTCCTTTTTTCGAGTGTTGCGGCTTGGAACGGCGCCGCCTTTATACTGGAGACTACGCAAAGTGCGGGCCAACCATAAAAATTTGCGCAACATACCGGAACGGAATGGAATCTGAAGAAACGAGAGGGCCGCCGTGTGGTTAAATAATTTCGAAAATGTAAAATTGACATCGATGAAATTCAAATTTGTAAATTTTACTTCTAAGATGCACGAAGGTCAAAAATTTTTCCTGTCGCGCCATGCGCCTCAGCCCCGGTGTCAGGCCCAGAATCGCTGAAATCCACTGTTGCGGGTTGCTTTCCGCCTTTGGCGGCACGATATTGGATTGAGCCAAAACAAGCGCTGCGGCAATCAGCCGCGGCGGCCACCAGAAATCTGCCGGCAACGGGCTGCCGCCGAAAGTCTTGGCCC
>JAWOJK010000089.1:0-24556 GCA_046481705.1 Desulfobacterales bacterium
ACATGCCGCCTACCAGGTAGGTTTGCAGGTGTGGGTTCTTTGCACCCAAGATGGCGTGCGCTTTGATGACTTACCCAGAATTTCGGACGTGCGCTCCTCCAAGGGGAGCCTGTGAGCTTGCGCCGGGGTTTGCCCGGACCCATTTTTTGCCGGGCCGCTGCGGCGGGCCCGGGTGCTTTGCATGCGACCCCCAATCGGCGAGGACACCATGGTTAAAACGGGCTGGAAGTTCACACTGCATCGGCCGCTGGCAGCGGGGCTTGCGCTGCTGCTGGTTCTGGCGGGCTGCGTCGGCAGCGGGGCTGTCATCACCAACACCTCGCCGGTTGAAGCGCTCGGGGTTGAGCGCATTCTGGTGCTGCCGTTTCAGGATATGTACAAGGTTTTTGGCGCCAACATGAGCTACCGCTGTCCGCTGTGCGACAGCGTCTACGAAATCGAGACGGTCACCCCGGGTGCCGACGACTTTCTGACCGAGCAGCTCATGGCCGCCCTGACGGCCCGCGGCGATTTCGAATTGATCCCGCCGGATGCGGCCGGGGGCGTTGTGCAGCAGCTGGTCTCGCCCGACGGCAGGCCCCTGCCGCCGCTGGCGCTATTGCAGGATGTCGGCCGGGAGATGGATGCCGACGCCATCCTGCTGGGCCGGGTCTACCGTTTCGAGGAGCGCATCGGCGCGAAATTCTCGGCCCAGCGGCCGGCCTCGGTCACCTTCGACCTGCTCTTGATCCGCGTGGCCGACGGCCGCATCCTGTGGACCGGGCGTTTTGAGGAGACCCAGAAATCCCTCAGTGAAAACCTCTTCAACCTGGGGACCTTTGTCCGGCGCGGCGCCCGCTGGATCAGCGCCCAGGAGATGGCCCAGACCGGTCTCGAGCAGATGCTGCAGACCTTTCCCAAACCCTGAAAACCGGCCTGTGAGGGCGCAAACGGTCGGCGCCGGTGGAAGCCGATAGAGGGGGTGCCATGATCATCATTCCGGCTGTGGATCTCAAAAACGGCAAGTGTGTCCGCCTCTTGCAGGGGCGCATGGATCAGGAGACGGTTTTCTCGGATGACCCGGCCGCCATGGCCCTGCGCTGGGAAAGGCTCGGTGCTGAGATGCTGCACGTGGTCGACCTGGACGGGGCGATCGCCAAGAGCCCGCGCAATCTGGCGGCCATCCGCGAGATCCGAAGCCGGCTGCAGATCCCGATGGAGGTCGGCGGGGGCATTCGCACCCTGGAAACCATCCGCATGTATGTGGAAATGGGGATCGACAAGGTGGTGATCGGCACCGAGGCGATCCGCAACCCGGACCTGGTCAAAACCGCCTGCGAGGCCTTTCCGGGGCGCGTGGTGATCGGCATCGACGCCAAGAACGGCCGGGTGGCCATCGAGGGCTGGACCGAGACCACCGGCACCCAGGCCGTCGATCTGGCGCGGCAGTTCGAAGGCTGCGGGGTCGCGGCCATCAATTTCACCGATATCCAGCGCGACGGGATGCAGACCGGGGTCAACCTCGACGAGACCCGCCGCCTGGCTGAAGCCCTCAGCATTCCGGTGGTGGCCTCCGGCGGGGTTTCGACCCTGGCCGATATCCGCGCGCTGTTGCCCCTGGGCGAGGCCGGTGTGACCGGGGTGATCGTCGGCCGGGCGCTTTACGCCGGGAGCCTGGATCTGCAGGCCGCAATCAGCCTCCTGCACGGGGGTGAGCGGCCATGAGCGGCGGCGTCCGGCGGCAACCGGATCGGCCGGCGACGGCTTGACAAAATGGCGTTCGGGCGTTAATCTACACTATTTCCCAAAAATCCCGACTGTACCCGAAGGCAATGACCCCTTGGCGCTTTCCGCATCGTGGCGTGTATATTCCCCCTGTCGATTCTTCCTGGGAAATGGCCCGGCTGCACCCGGGCTAAACTCTTCCGTTTTCCCCAGAGACCCGTTTTTCGACCACGGAGGGATTTTTTTTTGGCTGACTTGATCCCGGATGAAAAAATTTCAGAGATTCGCAATGCCGCCGATATCGTCGAGATCATTTCCGAGGCCGTCGTCCTGAAAAGAACCGGCAGGAATTTAGTGGGGCTTTGCCCGTTTCATGCCGAAAAAACCCCCTCCTTCAGCGTCAATCCCGAAAAGCAGATTTTCTACTGTTTTGGGTGTGCCACGGGGGGCAATGTTTTCAGTTTCTTGATGAAGCAACAGGGCATGACGTTCCCCGAGGCGGTCAGAGCGCTGGCGCAGCGCTGCGGCATCGAGCTGCCGCAGCGCGAGATGACGCCCGTCGAGCGGCGCCGCGCCAGCGAGCGCGAGATACTTTTGGGGCTGAACCGCAAAACCATGGCGTTTTACAGCGGTGTTTTGAAGGACCCCGCCGCGGGCCGGACGGCAAGGGCCTACCTTGAAAAGCGGGGGTTTGCGCCGGCGGTCGTCGATCAGTTTGAACTGGGGTATGCGCCGGCGGGCTGGGATGCGCTGATCCGCCACTTTCGCGCCGACCGCGAACGCCTGCAGCTGATGGAGAAAGCCGGGCTGGTGATCCCCCGCAAAACCGGCAGCGGACACTATGACCGCTTTCGCGACCGGATCGTTTTTCCGATTCGCAATGCCGCCCGGCAGGTGATTGCCTTCGGCGGGCGGGTGTTGGATGACGGCCTTCCCAAGTATTTGAATTCGCCGGAAACCCCGATCTACACCAAGGGCCGCTCGCTCTACGGGATTGACCAGGCCCGGGAGCACTGTCGAAAAAACGAAACCGTTTTGGTGGTCGAGGGCTATTTTGACCTGCTGGCCCTGCATCAGCACGGCATTCAAAACGCCGTCGCAACCCTCGGCACGGCCCTTACCCCGGAGCATGTGCGCATCCTCAGGGGCTGCATCGGTGAAAACGGCACGGTGGTGTTGGTCTACGACTCGGATGCGGCCGGGATCAAGGCCGCCCAGCGCAGCATCGGCGTTTTTGACCAGGGCTACGCCGAGGCCCGCATCTGTGTCCTGCCGCCGGGCCATGACCCCGATTCCTTCATCTTTGAATTCGGCGCCGCGGCCTTTGCCAAGGCGGCCGCCGAGGCCCAGGGGATCATGCCGTTTCTGATGGAAGCGGCCGTTGCGCGCCACGGCCTTTCGGTGGACGGCAAGGTTCAGATCGTCTCCGAGCTGAGCGAGGCGATTGCCGCGATTCAGGACCCCATGGCCCGTTCGCTGTACGTCAAAAACCTGGCCGAACGCGTTCAGGTGGATGAGGGCGCGATCCTGGAGCGGGTGCGCAGCCGGGCCGGCGCGCAGCCGGCCCGCGGCGCCCAACCGCTGCCGCGGACAGCGGCCGTTGGGGGCGGAAGCCGGCTGCCGCCAGCCGCCCAGCGGCCTGACCGCTTTGAAATCCAGGTATTGATGATGATGCTGCAGTACCCGCCGATCCTGCCGGAAATTCGGCAGCGGCGGCTCTTGGACTTCTTCGAAAACGAAACGCTGCGACGCGTGGGGGATTTGGCCCTGCGCTGGGAGAACGACCCGGATGGGCTCAACCGGGCCATCGACCGCACAGCCGACACGGAGATCCAGAAGCTGGTGGCCTCCCTGGTCCTGGAAGACACCCCCTGGGATCACCACGGCTGCCTGAAACTGCTCGACCAGTTTGAAAACAGTCGAAAAAACCGAGACCACACCATTCTGGACAAAATCAAAGCTGCTGAGAAAAGGGGCGATCATGAACAATGGCTGAAACTCTTGCAGCAAAAACAGGCCCAGATCGAAAAATCGTAACATCTGTACGGACCAGGAGACCATGCTGTATGGAAAACGACTCTGCCAAAAAGCGGCTACGCGCAGAAAAGATTGATAAAAAGGTTTTAAGAGAGCTGATTTCGAAAGGCAAGGAAGAGGGTTTCCTGACCTACGAGGAACTCAACCAGGTCCTGCCCGAGGACATGTTGTCCAGCGACCAGATCGATGAAACCATCATGATGTTCGATGATCTGGACATCGAGATCGTCGATGAAAACAAGCATAAAATTGGGGATACGAGCGCAAAGGTCAAAGATCGCAAAGGCGAATTGCAGCAGCAGGAACGGGAAGTCAAGGCGATGGCGGAGTTTGGGACCGTCACCGACCCCGTGAAAATGTACCTGCGCGAAATGGGGCTCGTCACCCTGTTGAGCCGTGAAGGTGAAATCGAAATCGCCAAAAAGATCGAAGCCGGCGAGCAGGAGGTCCTCAAGGGGCTGCTGGAGACCTCCATCGGTGTTGAAAGCATCCTGGGGCTCGGGGAACTCATCGAGGGCGGAAGCCTGCGGCCGAAGCATGTGCTGCGCGACCTGGACGAAGGCGATGCCTATGTCGAGGAATCCGAGCAGACCGATAATTTTATCGCCACGATCAACGCGATCCAGCAAATTGACCTGGAAAACAAGGTGTATCGCGAAAGGCTGTTCACCGAAACCCTTCCCGCCGACGAGCAGCGGCGGTTGCGGCGCTGCATCGTCCGGCGCAACAACAAGATATTCCAGCTGCTGAAAGACTGGCGCCTGGAAAGCGGTGTGGTCGACAAGATCGAGGAGCTGATCCGCAGCCAGATCGACTGGTTCGACGGCCAAAGCCTGCTGCTGCAAAAAGCTGCGGAGAGCGCCGGCGTGCCGGTCAAGGACCTGCGCAGCAACGCGGCCAGCCTGGATGATTTTGCGGCCTGGGCGCAGGCCAGCACCCCCCACGGCGCGGAAAAACTCGCCGCGCACTATGCGGAAATCCAGGCGCTGCTGGCGGTCACGGCCACCCGTGAAATGGCCATCAAAGCCAACAGCCGGGCCCTCAAGCGGGCCATTGCGTGCGCCGAAGAGGGGCGCCAGCGCGCCAAGTTCGCCAAAAGCGAGTTGATCCGGGCCAACTTGCGGCTGGTTGTCAGCATCGCCAAGAAGTACACCAACCGCGGGCTGCAGTTCCTCGACCTGATCCAGGAGGGCAATATCGGGCTGATGAAGGCCGTGGACAAGTTCGAGTACCGCCGGGGCTACAAGTTCAGCACCTATGCCACCTGGTGGATCCGGCAGGCCATTACGCGGGCGATCGCGGATCAGGCTCGCACCATCCGGATTCCGGTGCACATGATCGAGACCATCAACAAACTGATCCGCACTTCGCGTTACCTGGTTCAGGAGTTGGGGCGGGAGCCGTCACCGGAAGAGATCGCCGAAAAAATGGAAATCCCGCTGGACAAGGTGCGCAAGGTCCTCAAAATCGCCCGCGAGCCGATCTCGCTTGAAACCCCCATCGGTGAAGAGGAGGACAGCCATTTAGGGGATTTCATCGAGGACAAGAAGTTCATGCTGCCTTCGGAGGCGGCCGTCAGCCTGAACCTGGCCGAGCAGACGCGCAAGGTGCTGGCGACCCTGACGCCGCGCGAGGAAAAGGTGCTGCGCATGCGCTTCGGCATCGGGGAAAAGGCGGATCACACCCTGGAGGAGGTCGGCAAGGACTTTGCCGTGACCCGCGAGCGCATTCGACAGATCGAGGCCAAGGCCCTGCGCAAGCTGCGCCACCCCACCCGCAGCCGAAAGCTCAAAAGCTTCCTTGAAATCTGACCGGCCGATCCCTGCGCCGATAACCGCCGGTTGCCCCCTTGCGGCCAGGCGGCCGCGCGCCGGGCTTGACAAAAGCCGCCGCGAGGGATAGTAACCAAGGCGTTTTCAGTGGACTGGGCCCATAGCTCAGCTGGCAGAGCCACCGGCTCATAACCGGTCGGTCCCTGGTTCGATCCCAGGTGGGCCCACTCGTCCAGACCAAACAGAAGGTCACAGCGCGGTCCTGCAGGCCGCGTTTGTGTTTTGGCGGGCCGGTCGGGCCGGATTTTTCCATTCCCCTTTTTTCCCCAGTTGTGGTACGAGTACCCGTCAGCCGGACGCCTGCCGAAAGACGGCGGCGAACGGGAAATCCGAATTGATAAGGCCCTGACCGCGTGCGCGCCGAGCCGCGGCTGCGGCCGGGGAGACCAATGACGGCCTGCGTCAACGACATCTGCCACGTCATGGAAGCCATCGCGCCGGCCCGGCTGGCCGAAAGCTGGGACAACGTCGGGCTTCAGGTCGGCCACCGCGGCTGGCCGGTCGAGACCGTCATGGTGGCCCTCGACCCCCTGACCGCGGTGGTCGCAGCCGCCTGTCGGGCGGGGGCGGGCATGCTGGTAACCCACCACCCGCTGGTTTTCAAACCGCTCAAGCGGCTGGATTTGGAAACGCCCCTGGGCGCCATCCTCGACATGGCCCTGAAGCATCGGCTGGCGATCTTCGCCGCCCACACCAATCTGGACAGCGCCGCCGACGGCCTCAATGATCTGCTGGCCCGTCAGATCGGGCTGACCCCGGTCGGCGCCCTCGCGCCGGCCGACGACCACCCCGCCTGCGCCTCGCGGGAGGGGCTTGGGCGGGTCGGCCTGCTGCCCGAAGCCCTGCCGCTCGAGGCCCTGGCGCGGCAGGTCCAAAACCGGATTCAGGCCGCGCAGGTCCGGTATGCCGGCAAAAAAGACCTTGCCGTCAAACGGGTGGCCATCTGTTCGGGCAGCGGCAGCAGTCTGCTGGAGACCTTCGCCGCATCGGGGTGCGAGGCCTACATCAGCGGCGACCTGCGCTACCACGATGCCCGCTGGGCCGAAGAGGCCGGCCGGGGGCTGATCGACATCGGCCATTTTGCCTCGGAACACCTGGTCGTGGCGGATCTTGCCGAACGGCTGCAGGCCGGTCTCGATCGCCGCGGATTGACCGTCGCGGTACAGGCCTTCGACGGCGAAACGGAACCATTTAAAATGATATAAATCAATTTGTTTTATGTTCAAAACTAATATTGAAAATTAACTTTTAAAAACCGGAATTGCGCATGGCGTCGATATCCAGAGAAAAAATCCAGTCACTGGTGGCGCTGCAGGCCGTCGAGGCCGACATCCGCCGTGTTCAGGCCCTGCTGGCCGAGACGCCCGCAAAACTGGCCGCCATCGCGCGCGAATTGGAAGCCTTTGAGGCGACCCTGGCCGAGGAGGACGGCCAGCTGCAGGCGGTCCAGAAAGCCTACCGCGAGCAGGAGCGCGAGACCCAGGTGGTACTGGCCCAAATCCGGAAAAGCAATGAGCGTCTCGCCACCGTCAAAACAAACAAGGAATACCAGTCCATTTTGAAGGAGATCGATGACCTCGGACGCAAGAACTCGATGATCGAGGACGATATGCTGGCTTTTCTCGACCGGATCGAGGCCGCGGAAGGCGCCGTAAAGCAGAAAAAGGCCCAGGTCCAGGCGCTGCGCCTGGCGGCCGACCGCCAGAAGGATGAGATCGACCGTGACAATCAGCAATTGACCGTCCGTTTGGCCGATCTGGCGCAGGCCGGCCGGGAAGCGGCCCAGGCCGTTGACCCGGTTCTGCTGGAACGCTTCAGACGGGTTCAGGAGCAGGTCAAACAGGGGGCCGTGGCCCCCGTGATCGATGCGGTCTGCCAGGGCTGCCACCTCAACATTCCATGGCAGTTGTTCAATGAGCTGCACCGATTTGACGAATTGACCTTTTGCCCCCACTGCCGCAGGATAATCTTCTGCCAGGAGGAGGAAAAAGCGTAACACAGTGTGCGGTTGAAGTCGCCCATACGATCGCTGGGCCGGAGGATCGGCCTGGAGGAAAGTCCGAACACCGCAGGGCAGGGTGCTCCATAACGTGGAGTCGCGGCAACGCGAAGGAAAGTGCAACAGAAAGCATACCGCCTGCCGCAGGGGGAAGGCTTCCCGCTGCGGTCGGTAAGGGTGAAAAGGTGCGGTAAGAGCGCACCAGGTTCCCGGGTGACCGGGAATGCTTTGTAAACCCCACCCGGTGCAAGACCAAATAGGGGAGTGCCTGAGGATGGCCCGTCCGAGCTCCCGGGTAGGTCGCTGGAGGCAGCGGGCAACCGCTGCCCAAAGATGAATGATCGTAGCCCGCAGCCGGGTAACCGCCTGTGGGAACAGAATTCGGCTTACGGGCGGCTTCAACCGTTTTTTTTGACAGTTCCGTAAAAAACCCAATTTCCGAGCATTCCATGGGCACCGACACCGACACCTGCGATATTCCCTTTGCGGAAAAAGCCCGTATTTTTTCGCATGATTACCTCAAGAGCTGCATCTTCATCACCACCGCGGACCTCTCCCGATATCGCTTCACCAAGAAACTATACTCCACCCTGATCGCCACCTCCCAGGTGCTGGAGGACCTGTTGGATTTTCACGGCGCCAAGAACAGTACCGACTGGTATTTCTACCGGGAATTGTCCGCCGCCGTGCGGCACTTGAGTTTAGGCGGCTACTCCCAAAAGCACATCTCCAACCGCCTGGCGTTCTATGACCTGGGGGACACGGCGGACTTCGAGCGGGAAGGCGACAAAACCCAGGAATTTCTCACCCAATGCCTGATCAAGATCGCGCCGGTGATCATCGAGGAGGCCCGCCGGCTGGGCATCCCCATGCCCCGGGAAGGCTTTTCAGCGGCCGATTTTCCCGGCGTGACCACCTGTGAAATCCTGCCCCACGATATTGATGACGAGGACCGCACCCAGCAGAAAAAAAACATCGTCAAAATAGCCAGTGAATTTTTGAGCATCTCCAAAAGCTTCGACCTGCTGCGCTTCTATGAGCCCTGCAGCCTGTCGGAAATCCACGAGATCGTGCCAAGCAAGGTCAACGAGGTCGAGATCCGGCGCTACGAGATGCTGGTCCACAACCTCCAGTCCTCGTTCGACACCTATGTCATCCAGGGCGGTTTCCGCTTCGGCAGCAACAAAAAGCTGCGGCAGCTGCGCGGGCACTTTTCCTGCGTTTTTCACCTGCTGCAGATCATGGGCCGCCTGCTGCATTTCTACGAGCGCCACCTGCATGAAGCCGGCTACAAAAACATCTACCAGAAGGTCAACGAACGGCTTTCCGAGATCATCGACCCGCGAAAACTCCTGGACCGCACGGTCAATTACGGTCTTTTCTATGTCTGCCACTACCTGACCGCCGGCCGCAAGCTGGCCCAGGAAATCCTCAACGAGAACATCGAGCGGGATTCGCTGAAAGTCGGTATCCCCGTCAAACTAGGCTTCCACAGCCGCCCCAGCCTGATGGTGGCCAAAATCGTACAGCACTACGGCGGTCAGGTGGAGCTCTGCGTGGGCAACGATCGCTTCGACGCCAGCAGCGTCCTCGACATCCAGTGGGCGGGCGGCAAGATTCAGAAAGAGGGCATCAGCGAGGTGGTCTTTGAAGGCGACACCCGCGCGCTGCAGGACATCGCAATCCTTGCGGGCGTGAACTACGGGGAGGACACCATGGGCAAGGGGGTGCCCCTGCCCAAGGAGCTTCGCTATCTGCGTTGACGGCAGCCGCCGGCGGCGCCTCGCGCGTGGGCACCAGCCGGCGCCCGGGTTGACCCCCATCGAGAGTTTCCGACGAGGTGCCTTACAGTGATCTCAGCCATCATCGTCGCCGGCGGCAGCGGCGCCCGCCTGCCGGGCGCGCTGCGCAAACAGTACCGGCCGCTGGCCGGGCGCGCGGTGCTGGCGCGCACCCTGGCTATCTTCGAGGCAAGCCCGGTGGTGGACAACCTGCTGCTGGTGGTGCCCGAAGCGGATTTTGATTTCTGCCGGGAAAACTACCTGGCGGCGCTGCGCAAACCGGTTGAAATGGTGCCCGGCGGCCGGGAGCGCCAGGAGTCGGTCTACCACGGACTGTGCCGCTGCCCCCAGGGCGAAGAGGACCTGGTGGTGATCCACGATGCCGTGCGCCCCTTGCTGGCGGCCCGTCACCTGGCGGCCTGCGTGGAGGGCGCGCGCCGCTGGGGGGGCAGCATCCTGGCGGTGCCGGCGGTCGACACCCTGAAGCGCGTCAGCCCCGACGGCGGGATAGAAGCCACCCTCGATCGTTGCAACATCTGGCTGGCGCAAACGCCCCAGGCGTTTCGAACCGCCCTGATTCGCAGGGCCCACGAACGGGCGCGGCGCGAGGGGGTTGTCGCAACCGACGACGCCCAGCTGGTGGAGCGCCTGGGGGCGCCCGTGCACGTCGTCGCCGGCAGCCGTGCCAATTTGAAGATCACCACGGCCGAAGACCTGCTGCTGGCCGAGGCCCTGCTTCAGGCCGGGTGGCTCTGAGGCGTCGCGGGGTGCAGGCGCCGGATCTGGGCGACGGCCTCCTCGGGTGTGGCGGCCAGGAGCAGTCGGCCGGCGGCCGCCTGCCCGGCAAATGCGCCGCGGACGTCGAAATCCAGCAGGATCACCGTTCTGCCGGCCTTGAGGGCCAGAGCGATCTCCGACAGTGTGCCGGTCCCGCCGGCGCAGGCCACCACCACGTCGCTGGAGAGGACATTGATGGCATTGCGGGCGCTGCCCATGCCGGTGACGATCGCAACGTCGATCCAGGGGGCGGCCTGGCGGCGGTCCGCGTCCGGCAGAATGCCGATCGTCAGCCCGCCGCGCTCCTGGGCGCCCCGCGCCGAGGCGGCCATCACCCCGCAGTTGCGGCCGCCGTTTAGCAGGATCCAATCCGCGGCGGCAATCAGGCGCCCCAGCCGGTAGGCCAGCTCGGTGGTGCGCTGGTCGGCTGCGCCGCCGCCCATGACCCCCACGATCAGCCGGCGGCGCATGCGTCGGCCTCCTGTTCGCCGGAAACGATGCGCATGATCAGCGCCGCCAGTTTTTTGGCGTCGTGGCGCACGATGTCCCCCGAGGTTTCCAGCAGATCGGCGGTGTAGTAGGCCCGGCCGAACCAGCTGGGATCCTGGAAGTCGCACGTCACGAACTCGGCCTTCTGGTTGGAATACTTCCCCAGGAGGTCCGCGTCCGGCCGGCGGGTGTTGATCACCACCCCGTCGACCCGGCGCTCCAGGCACGTTTCCAGGGTGCTGACAAAGTCGCGGCCCATGAAGTTGTGGGTTTCACCGAACTTGGTCATGATGTTGACCACGTAGAGCAGCTTGGCGCGGGTTTCCCGCAGGGCCTGGCACACCCCGGGGACCACCAGGTTGGAGAAGATGCTGGTAAAAAGGTCTCCGGGGCCGATGATGACGTGGTCGGCCTCGTACAGCGCGGTGATCACCGGGGGGTAGACCGAGATGGCGTCGCTGTGGTGGGGCACCAGGAAAACCTCCTGGATTTTCTCCCGCTGGTTGCCCCGCGGCACGTCGATGGCGCTCTCCCCGTAGACGTGGCTGCCGTTGGTGAGACGGGCCACCAGGGTGGCCTTGTCGATGGTCACCGGCAGGATGGCGCCCGTGACGTCCAGAATTTCGGCCAGGGCCTGAATCCCCGAAGGAAAGCTGCCGGTGTAGCGCGACAGCATCGTCAGGAGCATGTTGCCGGCATTGTGCCCCCGCAGGCGCTTGTCCTGCCGAAACCGCTTGAGCAGCAGGTTGCGCGCGGTCTCCTGAAACGGCGAGAGCGCCAGGATGCACTTGAGCACGTCGCCCGGCGGCAGAATTCCCAGTTCGTCGCGCAGGCGCCCGGTGCTGCCCCCGCTGTCCACCATCGACACCACGGCCGTCAGATGGAGGTCGCGTTCATCCCGCAGCCCGGACAGCAGGGCGAATTGGCCGCTGCCGCCGCCGATCGTCACGATTTTCTTCATGCGCGCGTGTCATCTCCCCATCGCCGGGACCCTGGGGGGGTGGCTAAAACACCCCCGTCGTTGGCGCCTTTACTGACTGCAGGGTTCTTACCACGGTCGCGCTGCAAATGCAAAAAAGCACCGGGGCGGATACGGCGCGGCCACGGCCCACGGCCGCCCGCGGAAGCGACCGGGCTGAACCTCACCCGGCTGCGGGCGATGCCGGCTGCCGCCAACCAGCAAGGAGGATTTATCATGCAAGCCCACATAGTCTACATGACGGCCGGCGATCTGGACGAGGCCCGGCGCATCGGCCGGGCCCTGGTGGAAGAGCGCCTGGCCGCATGCGTCAACATCATCGACGGCATGCGCGCCGTCTATCGCTGGGAAGGCGAGGTGCAGGAGGGCGCGGAGGTGGTGCTGATCGCCAAGACCGTCGCGTCCCAGGTCGGCCCGCTGGTGGCGCGCGTCAAGGCCCTTCACAGCTATGCCTGCTGCTGTGTCCTGGCGCTTCCGGTTGCGGCCGGAAACCCGCCCTTTCTCGACTGGATTGCCGCCGAAGTGGCCCCCTGAGCCTCCCGCGGCCGGGCTGTCGTCGAGCAAAGCGGTCGGGTGGTGCGGTCACATCCTTCGGTGCCGGTCTGAAGGCGGGTATCTTGCACGGACTTCCCGCTTGCGGCCGCAAATAGAATTGCATAAAAAACAAAAATCGGTATGATGCCCGATCCCGTCATACCGATTTTGATTGCCGCCCTCGGCGGTCGCTGGATCACGGCGAGCGCCGGGCCCAGCAGCGGCTATAAGGACACATGCGCAAGGAAACCTACACGGCAGAATCGATCGAGGTCCTGCGGGGCCTGGCGCCGGTCAAGCGGCGGCCGGGGATGTACACCGACACGGAGCGCCCCAACCACCTCGGCCAGGAGGTCATCGACAACAGCATCGATGAGGCCATCGCCGGGTTTGCCGACCGCATCGAGGTGCGCCTGCATGCCGACGGCTCGCTGGAGGTCGGCGACAACGGCCGCGGCATGCCGGTGGATATCCACCCGGAGGAGGGGATCAGCGGGGTGGAGCTGATTTTGACCCGCCTGCACGCCGGGGCCAAATTCTCCAACAAGGACTACACCTTCTCCGGCGGCCTGCACGGGGTGGGGGTCTCGGTGGTCAACGCGCTTTCCCTGCGCCTCGAGGTGGCCATCAAGCGCGGCGGCCGGCGCTACGAGATCGCCTTTGCCGGCGGCGAGAAATGCGGCGAGCTGGCCGACGTCGGCGCCGTGGGGCAGCGCAACACCGGCACCAGCCTGCGGTTCTGGCCGGACCCGGCCTACTTCGAAGTCCCGCGCTTTTCGGTTCGGCGCCTGAAGCACGTGCTGCGGGCCAAGGCGGTGCTGTGCCCCGGTCTGGCTGTCAGCTTCACCAACGAGCTCACCGGTGAAAGCGAGGAGTGGCGCTATGCGGACGGGCTCAAGGACTACCTCGACGACAGCCTCTGCAACTACGAGCTGCTGCCCGAGGCGCCGCTGGTGGGCGAATTCGAGGGAAGCGCCGAGGCCGTCAACTGGGCCGTTGCCTGGCTGCCCGAGGGGGGCGAGCTGGTCACCGAAAGCTATGTCAACCTGATCCCCACCTCCCAGGGCGGCACCCACGTCAACGGCTTTCGCAGCGGGCTGCTGGCGTCCATCCGGGAATTCTGCGACTTCCGCAAATTGGTTCCGCGGGGGGTCAAGCTGGCGCCCGACGATATCTGGGAGCGCTGCAGCTACGTGCTGTCGGTCAAGATGCAGAACCCCCAGTTTTCGGGGCAGACCAAGGAGCGGCTCTCCTCGCGCCACTGCGCGGCCCTTGTCTCCGGGGTCGTCCGCGACGCCTTCAGCCTGTGGCTCAACCAGCATGCCGAGGTCGGCGAACAGCTGGCCCAGATGGCGCTGACCAATGCCCAGCGGCGGCTGCGGGCCGGGAAGAAGGTGGCCCGCAAAAGGGTCGCCAGCGGGCCGGCCCTGCCCGGCAAACTGGCCGACTGTGTGGTTCAGGACCCGCTTCGCAGCGAGCTGTTTCTGGTGGAGGGCGACTCCGCCGGCGGGTCGGCCAAGCAGGCGCGCGACCGCCAGTTCCAGGCGGTCATGCCGCTGCGCGGCAAGATCCTCAACACCTGGGAGGTGGATTCGGCCGAGGTGCTGGGCTCCAAGGAGATTCACGACATTGCGGTCGCCATCGGGGTGGACCCCGGATCCGGCGATCTGGACGGGCTGCGCTATGCTAAAATCTGTATTCTGGCCGATGCCGACTCCGACGGCCTGCACATCGCGACCCTGTTGTGCGCCCTTTTTCTGCAGCACTTCCGGCCGCTGATCGAAGCCGGCCACGTCTACGTCGCCATGCCGCCGCTGTACCGCATCGACGTGGGCCAGGAGGTCAGCTACGCCCTGGACGAGTCCGAAAAACAGGATGTGCTGGCCCGGATCGAGGCCAAAAAGAAAAACGCGCGCGTCAACGTGCAGCGCTTCAAGGGCCTGGGGGAGATGAACCCGCTGCAGCTGCGGGAAACCACGATGGCCCCCGACACCCGGCGGCTGGTCCAGCTGACCCTCGCCTCCGGCGACAAGGCCCTCGGCCTGATGGACATGCTGCTCGCCAAGCGGCGGTCCGCCGACCGCCGCGGCTGGCTGGAAAGCCAGGGACAGCTCGGCCCGGCGGGTTCACCCGAGGCGCCCGGCGCCACATAAAAAAAGGACGACCGAACCCTCATGCCTGACTCCTCCCAACTGAGCCTGGACGGCGTCGAGCAGCTGCCCTTCGAGACCTTTACGGAGAAAGCCTACCTCGAGTACGCCATGTACGTGATCCTGGACCGCGCACTGCCGCACATCGGCGACGGGCTCAAACCGGTCCAGCGGCGCATCGTCTACGCCATGTCCGAACTGGGGCTGAAGTCCAGCGCCAAGTTCAAGAAATCGGCGCGCACCGTCGGCGACGTGCTGGGCAAGTTCCACCCCCACGGCGATGCGGCCTGCTACGAGGCCATGGTGCTGATGGCCCAGGGGTTTTCCTACCGCTACCCGCTGATCGAAGGCCAGGGCAACTGGGGCGCGGCCGACGACCCCAAATCCTTTGCCGCCATGCGCTACACCGAGGCGCGGCTCTCGCCCTACGCCGAGGTCCTGCTGGGGGAGCTGGCGCAGGGCACGGTGGATTGGGGGCCCAACTTCGACGGCACCCTGCTGGAGCCGCTGCTGCTGCCGGCGCGGCTGCCCAATGTACTGCTCAACGGCGCCACCGGCATCGCGGTGGGGATGGCCACCGACATCCCGCCCCACAACCTGGGAGAGGTCGCCCGGGCGCTGGTGCACCTGCTGCAGCACCCCGATGCCGACCTGGAGGTCCTCTGCACCTTCATCCAGGGGCCCGATTTTCCCACCGAGGCCGAACTCATCACCCCGCCCGAGGAGCTGCGCAGCATCTACCGCAGCGGCAGCGGCTCGCTGCGGATGCGCGCGACCTACTACCGCGAAAACGGCGATATCGTCATCACCGCCCTGCCGCACCAGGTCTCCGGGGCCAAGGTCCTCGAACAGATCGCGGCCCAGATGGCCGCCAAGAAGCTGCCCCTGGTGGCCGACCTGCGCGACGAGTCCGACCACGAGGACCCCACCCGCCTGGTGATCGTGCCGCGCTCCAACCGCGTGGACGTCGACAAGCTGATGGCCCACCTGTTTGCCACCACCGACATGGAGCGCACCTACCGCGTCAACCTGAACATGATCGGGCGCGACGGCCGCCCCCGGGTCAAGGGCCTTGTGGAACTGCTGAATGAATGGCTGGCCTTCCGCCTGGCCACGGTCCGGCGGCGGCTGCAGCACCGCCTGGACAAGGTTCTGGCGCGCCTGCACGTCCTCGACGGGCTGCTGGTCGCTTTCCTCGATATCGACACGGTGATCGCCATTATCCGCTCCGAGGACCACCCCAAACCGGTCCTGATGGCGCGCTTCGGGCTGACCGAGATTCAGGCCGAGGCCATCCTGGAGCTCAAGCTGCGGCACCTGGCCAGGCTCGAGGAAACCCGCATCCGGGGCGAGCAGGCCGACCTGGCGGCCGAACGCGACCAGCTGGCGGGTGTGCTGGGCAGCGAAGCGCGCCTGAAGGACCTGGTGGCCGCTGAAATTACCGCCGACGCCGAAAAATACGGGGACGCGCGGCGCTCACCGATCGTCGCCCGGGCTGAGGCCCAGGCCCTTTCGGAAGCCGACATCCTTCCCGCTGAGCCGATGACGGTCGTGCTCTCGGCCAACGGCTGGGTGCGGGCGGCCAAGGGGCACGAGGTCGAACCCGAGCGGCTGAGCTACAAGGCCGGCGACGGGTTTCGGGCCGCCGCCCTCGGGCGCAGCAACCAGCTGGCGGTCTTCCTGGATTCAACCGGCCGCAGCTACGCCCTGCCGGCCCACAGCCTGCCCTCGGCGCGCGGCCAGGGGGAGCCCCTCAGCGGGCGCTTGAGCCTGCCGGCCGGGGCGGAGTTTACCACTGTGCTGCTGGAAGAGCCCGGCCAGCGCCTGCTCTTGGCCAGCGATGCCGGCTACGGCTTCGTGACCCGGCTGGAGGAGCTCATCAGCCGCAACCGCGCCGGCAAGGCCGTGCTGAGCCTGCCCAGCGGGGCCCGCCCGCTGATCCCCTGCCGCTTGACGGACAAGAACAGCGATCTGCTGGCGGCGGTCAGCTCCGAGGGGCGCATGCTGGTCTTTGCAGTCGATCAGCTGCCCGCCCTGGCGCGCGGCAAAGGCAGCAAGATCATCCACATCCCCGCTAAAAAGGCGGCCGCCCGCGAGGAGCTGCTGGCCCACCTGACGGTCTTGCCGGCCGGCAGCCACCTGGTGGTGCACGCCGGCCGGCAGCATTTCACGCTGAAGCCCGGAAACATCGTCGATTTCGAGGGCGAGCGCGGGCGCCGGGGCCGGGCGCTGCCGCGGGGTTTCCAAAAGGTGGATCGCCTGGAGGTCATAGTGCCCCAACAACTGCCCTTGCTGTGACCCGAGCGGAGCGCCGACCCCGATGCTGCGAACCTTGAAATCAGACGCCCTCCTGATGTTGACCGCCACCATCTGGGGGTTTGCCTTTGTCGCCCAGCGCGTGGGGATGGAGCATGTCGGGCCCTTCACCTTCAACGGCGTGCGCTTCGCACTCGGGAGCCTGTCGCTGGTCCCGCTGATGCTGCTCAAGCGCAAAAACCCGTCGGCGGTGGCGCTGCTCGTGCCCCCGGCCGATCGCAAAACCGTTGTCTTAGGCGGCGCCCTGGCCGGGTGCGCGCTTTTCATGGGGGCCTCGCTGCAGCAGGTCGGGCTGGTTTACACCACTGCGGGCAACGCCGGCTTCATCACCGGCCTGTACGTGGTGATCGTGCCGATCCTGGGGTTGTTGTGGCGGCAGCGCCCCGATCTGGGAACCTGGATCGGGGCCGTGCTGGCCGCCGCCGGGCTCTACCTGCTGAGCGTGACGGCGACCTTCAGGATCGCCTTCGGCGATCTTCTGGTGCTGGTCGGCGCGTTTTTCTGGGCGGTCCACGTGCTGATCATCGGCTGGCTGTCGCCCCGCATCGAATCGATTTTACTGGCCTGCATCCAGTTTGCGGTCTGTGCGCTGCTCAGCCTGATCACCGCCGCGGCGCTTGAAACCACGACCCTTCAGGGCCTGATGGACGCCGCGCTGCCGATTCTCTACGGGGGCCTGCTGTCGGTGGGGGTGGCCTATACGCTGCAGGTGGTGGCCCAGCGGGATGCCCGCCCCGCCCACGCCGCCATCATCCTCAGCCTGGAGTCCGTCTTTGCGGCCCTGGGCGGCTGGCTGCTGCTGGGTGAGCTGCTCTCCACCCGCGGTCTAACGGGGTGCGGCCTGATGCTGGCCGGCATGCTGCTCTCCCAGCTGCACGCGTTTGTCTTCCGCAGAAAACGGGCCGGCGCCCTTCCGGCCGCCGGCAGCTGAGCGCTCAGGCGGGATTGGTCTGCATCGACGGGCGGCCCGCCGGGTGTAACCCGCTTGTGCGGCCGCTTGCAATTTCATAATCACCGGGAGGCTGCGGCATCAAACTCAAGGGATATGGCTTTATCCTGCTGGCGGCGGCGCTGTGGGGGATGATCGGCCCCTTTTCGCGGCTGGCGTTTCAGGAAGGCGTGGCCCCCCTGGAGGCCGCTTTTTGGCGTGCGCTGCTGGCCTGGGCCTGTTTCGGACTGCACGCCCTGCTCAAGGGCGAGGTGCGCCTCCAGCGCCGCGACATCGCGCCGCTGCTGGCATTTGCCGTCTCCGGGGTGACGCTCTTTTACGGGTCCTACCAGATCGCCATCCGGGAGGGCGGCGCGGCCCTGGCGGCGGTGCTGCTCTACACCGCGCCCGCCTGGGTGGCGGTGCTGGCGCGGGTCATTTTCAAGGAGGCTATGGGCCGCGCGAAACTCCTGGCGCTGATGCTCACCCTGGTCGGTGTGGCGGTGGTGTCGCTGGGGGCGGGTGGGGTCAGCCTCGGCACCCACGGCGGAAACCCCCTGATCGCCGTTTCCGCGGGGCTGGTGGCGGGGTTCTGCTATGCGCTCTACTTTATCTTCGGCAAATACTTTTCCGGCCGCTACAGCTCCCCCAACCTGTTCGTCTACATGCTGCCGGTGGGGGCGCTGGGGCTGCTGCCCTGGGTCACCTTTGGCGCCAAAACCCCACTCGCCTGGCTGGCGCTGGGCACCCTGGCGGTGGTGTCCACTTACGGCGCCTACCTCTGCTACTATGAGGGGCTGCATTACCTCGAGCCCACCCGGGCGGCCATCGTCGCCAGCCTGGAGCCGGTCATCGCCGGCGTGGTGGCCTTTCTGTGGTGGGGGGAATATTTCAGCCTGGGTGGTTATGTCGGCAGTCTGCTGGTCCTGGGGGCCGTCGCGTGCGTTATTTGGGACGGCGGCCGCGGATGATTCGGCCGCCCGGGCCGCCGGATTTAAATAGCCTGATGCAGCCGGCGTTTTATGTCCCGTTGTCCCGGGCCGAGCATCGCAGCAGCCGGCGATAAAGGCCCTGTGGCTGTCTGAGCGCAAGCGAGTTCCACAGGGCCCGCCGGCTGCGAGAAGCGCAGGGCAGCCCGAAGGGCCCCGGGATGAGGGCGGCTTCTTTTGGTTCGTTTTCTTGTCCGCACAAGAAAATGAACATAGACCAATGGGAGTGCTAAATCCGGTCCATTCCCAAGGTGCCCGCCAAAGTTCCTTTCTGACAAACGCCGCACGGTGGGGTAAAATGCTTTTTACCGGTTCATCAATTTTGACTGGAGGAGGACACCCGCCATGCGGCTGCTGCTGGTTGAAGACGACGCCAAAATCGCCTCGTTTATCATCGCGGGCTTCAAGGCCGCCGGGTTTGCGGTGGACCATGCCGCCGACGGCGAAAGCGGCCTGGCGCTGGCGGCCACCGAGCCCTATGACGCGCTGATCGTGGACCTCATGTTGCCGCGGATGGACGGGTTGACCCTGATCCAGCGGCTGCGCCGGGAGCGGGTCCGTACCCCGCTGATCATCCTGAGCGCCAAAGGCGCCATCGACGACCGTGTCCGCGGCCTTCAGATCGGCGGAGACGATTATCTGACCAAACCCTTTGCCTTCTCGGAGCTGCTGGCCCGCGTGCAGGCCCTGATCCGGCGTGCCGGCGGCCTATCCGAGCCCACCCGGCTGGCGGCCGCCGATCTCTCGCTGGACCTCATCAGCCGCGACGTGCTGCGGGCCGGGCGCAAGATCGATCTTCAGCCCCTGGAGTTCTCGCTGCTGGAATACCTGCTGCGCAATGTCGGGCGGGTGGTCTCGAAAACCATGATCATGGAGCATGTCTGGGACTACAACTTCGATCCCCAGACCAATGTGGTCGAAGCCCGCATCTGCCGGCTGCGGGACAAGATCGACAAGGGCTTCGAGCCCAAACTGATTCACACCGTTCGCGGGGTGGGCTATGTCCTCAAAGCGGACGGGTAGGCGCCGCTACACCCTGGCTTTTCGCCTGACCCTCTGGTACGCGGGGATTTTCGCGCTCTCCAGCGGGGTGGCCTTCCTGTTCTTCTATTTTCTGATCACCACCACCCTGCGCGGCGCCATCGATCGGGACCTTCAAAGGCAGCTGGCGGATTTTAGCCGCGTGATGCGCAGCGGCGGAGTCGAAGGGGTCCGGCGGGTGGCGATCCTCGAGGCCCAGGCGGCCGGGGAGAAAAAAATCTTTATCCGTCTGCTCTACCCCAGCGGGGTGGCCTTTTCCTCCTCCAACATATCCTACTGGGAAAATATCGGGATCAATCGCCATGCCCTCAGCACCCTGATTGCCGGCGCCCCCCCGGTGCTGGAAACCGCTCGGGTAGAGGCCCGCCGGATCCCGGTGCGCATCATCTACGGGTTGATCGGACCCGGTGTCGTGTTGCAGATCGGTCAGTCCATGGAACACTACTTCGGGTTTATCCAGACGTTCCGCCGGGTTTTTTTCGGCACCCTCTCGCTTTTGATCCTGGCAGCGGCCCTGGTGGGGTGGTTTCTGGCCCGCCGGGCCCTCATCGGGGTGGAAAACGTCACCCGTACGGCGCGCCGCATATCCGCCGGCAGCCTGGCGGAGCGGGTGCCGCTCGGGTCCCGGGGGGATGAGATCGACCAGCTGGCACTGACCTTCAACGGGATGCTGGACCGCATCCAAACGCTGGTGACGGGCACCAAGGAAATGAACGACAACATCGCCCATGATCTCAAAAGCCCGGTGACCCGCATCCGGGGGGCCGCCGAGATCGCGCTGACCACCGGCCGCAGCCTGTCCGATTACCAGGCCATGGCCGCCAGCACCATCGAAGAGTGTGACCGGCTGCTGGACATGATCACCACCATGCTGACTATTTCGCGGACCGAGGCCGGCGTCGACCAGCCGCGGTTTGTGGTTCTGGACCTGGCCGGGGTGGCCCGTGACGCCTGTGAGCTGTTCCGTCCGATCGCCGAGGACACCGGCGTTGCCCTGACCGTTGCGGCGCCCCAGGCCTGTCGGATTCAGGGCGACAACCGCATGATCCAACGCCTGCTGGCCAACCTGTTGGACAACGCCCTGAAGTACACGCCGGCGGGCGGGCGGGTCACGGTAACGGTGACCGCCGCACCCGGCGCTGGATGCCGCCTGAGCGTCCAGGACACCGGGATCGGCATTCAGCCGCTGGACCTGCCGCATGTGTTTGAGCGATTTTATCGCTGCGACCAGAGCCGCAGCCGCTCGGGGGCCGGGTTGGGGCTCAGCCTGGCGCGGGCCATCGCCCGCGCCCACGGCACCGACATCGCAGTGGCGAGCGCGCCCGGCGCGGGCAGCACCTTCAGCGTGCGTTTCGGTCCCCCCGAGACCATCGCCGCATGACGCGGCCTTTTTTCATCCGAAAAAAACGGCAAGCCCCTTGACGCCGACCGTCAAACCGATATATTTATAACGCTTGCAACAAACCATTCGAAAGGGATGCGCCATGCCGGTCTATGAATTCAAATGCCCCGACGGAACCATCACCGAACGCCTTGTACGGATGGACACCGAGGAGATCGATTGCCCCAAGTGCCAGCAGAAAGCCACCAAGATCATGTCCCAGTGTTCGTTCAAACTCAAAGGCGGCGGGTGGTACGCCGATGGGTACGCCTCCAGCAAAAAATGACCGATTGGGTTGCGGGCCAAACACAAGTTGAAAGGGTGGGTTGACTTAAACCCACCCTTTCAACTTCTGTTTTCAACCGCTTGAATTCAATATTTTTTCTGCCCGTGGCAGACCGCGGTCATCCGGCCATCAAGGCCTCGATCTCTTCGGGCGTTATCGGTATCGACGCCGTCAGGTCAACCGGATCATCCGTGGTGATCAGGATGTCGTTTTCGATCCGCACGCCGATGCCCTCCTCCCGAATGTAGATTCCCGGTTCACAGGTCAGCACCATCCCGGCTTCGAACTTGCGTTCGCGACTGCCCACATCGTGGACGTCGAGTCCCAGGTGGTGGGAGGTGCCGTGCATGAAGTAGGTTTTGTAGAGGGGCGCATCGACCGGCTGCGCGGCGACCGCCCGGGCGTCCAGCAGCCCCAGGCCGATCATCTCCTTTTCGGCCACCTCGCCCACCGCGCGCTGGTATGCCGCCAGGGTGTTGCCGGGCCGCAGACGGTCGATGGCCGCCCGCTGAATGCGCAGCACGGCCTCGTAGACCGCCCGCTGGCGAGGGCTGAAGCGGCCGTTGACGGGCACCGTGCGGGTCAGGTCCGCGGCGTAGTTGGCGTACTCGGCCCCAAAATCCATCAGCACCAGGTCCCCGTCGCGGCACTGTTTGTCGTTTTGGGTGTAATGCAGCACACAGCTGTCGGCGCCGGAGGCCACGATGGGCGCGAAGGCCGGTCGGCGCGCGCGGTTTTTGAGAAACTCGTGCAGCATCTCGGCCTCGATCTCGAATTCCCACACCCCGGGGCGGATGAATGCCAGCAGGCGGCGAAAGGCCTTTTCGGTGATCTGGCAGGCCTGGCGGATCAAGGTCACCTCGGCGGGCGCCTTGACCACCCGCAGGTCCTGCATGATGGGCGCCAGCCGGCAGTAGCGGTGCAGTGGAAACGCCGCCCGGCACCACCTGAGAAACCGTTGATCCCGGGTTTCGACCGTCACATCCGCCCGCAGGTGCTCGTTGGTGTTGAGGTAGATGCGCTCCGCGGCGAACACCAGAGGGCGCAAGACGCGCTCGAATTCTGCGAGCCAGTAAACCGTTTGCACGCCTGAAAGCGCTGTGGCCTCGGCCTTGGAGAGTTTGCGGCCTTCCCAGGTGACGATCTCCGGGTTGCTTTCCTTCAGGAACAGGATTTCGCGGTGCTTTTGCTCCTCGGCCTGCGGGCAGAGCAGCAGGATGGTTTCCTCCTGATCGATCCCGCAGAGGTAAAACAGGTCGGTGTTTTGCACAAAAGACCGGATGCCGTCGGCGCTGGTGGGCATGACGTCGTTGGCGTTGAAGACCGCGACCGCCCCGGGGGCCAGGGCGTTGGCCAGGCGGCGACGGTTGCGGATGAAAAGCGACGGGTCGATGGGGTGATATTTCATGGCGGCATCCTTTCGGGCTGATCGCGGTGCTGTCCGGGGCAACGGCGCGGCCGGGGTGCGGTGCGGGTGTGGCCGGCCGTCCGGCGCGCAGCCGCATTCCCCCATAGGGGGTGCGAGATGGGGTGTCAAGCAGATTTTTACGCCGGCCGGGCGGCCCCGGGCTCAGACTCGTGATTGACTCGCAGAGGGCATTTTGCTAAGTTTCAATATTTGAAACACCCCTGCGGCCTGCCGGCGACCCGGAGGCGGACGCAGATTTCTCATGCCTGTCCACCCGACGGGCCAACGCCGCCTTGCCGGAATAGGAGTGCCGCATATGACAAAAACGGAATCGCCTCCTGGTGACACCCCCATGTACCGGGAAAACTACATGAATGCGCTCCGCGCGGAGCTGTTGGAACTGGTCGAAAAAGAACTCACACCGGTGGCCATGCGCTACGGCTACAGTGAAGTGCCCCTCGAGAGCAACATCAAATGGCGCCCCCAGGTGCTGGTGCTGGGCAACTACTCTTCGGGCAAATCCACCCTGATCAACGAGTTTCTGGGGGGGAACATCCAGCGCACCGGCCAGGCGCCCACCGACGATTCCTTCACCGTGATCACCTTCGACGAAACAGTCCCCTGCGACGGCCCCGTCAAGGTCACCGAAGAACGCGACGGCCGGTTTCTGCTCAATGACCCTGAATTTCCGTTCGAAGCCTTGAAAAAGCACGGTCAACGCTTTGCCACCCACTTTCGTCTCAAAAAGGTCAATTCCCCCTTTCTGAAAAACCTGGCCCTGATCGACACCCCGGGGATGCTGGACAGCATCACCGAGCGCGACCGGGGCTACAACTACCAGGACGTCATCGGGGATCTGGCCCAGATCGCCGACCTGGTGCTGGTGATGTTCGACCCCCACAAGGCCGGGACCGTCCGGGAAGCCCATATCAGCCTGCGGGACACGCTGCCCACGCGGACCTTCGACGACCGGGTGCTGTATGTTCTCAACCGGATCGACGAGTGCACCTCCCTCAGCGACCTGTTGCGGGTCTACGGCACGCTGTGCTGGAACCTCTCCCAGATCACCGGCCGCAAGGACATCCCCATGATCCACCTGACCTACTCACCGCGCGCCGCGACCGGCGGAGGGGAACGCGGGACCTACCACAGCGTCTATCTCAAAGAGCTCGGCAATCAGCGGGAGGAACTCAAAAAGGCCATCGCCGAGGCGCCCCGGCACCGGCTGGACAACCTGGCCACCTTCATCGAAACCCACGGTGAACGGCTATCCCACCTGTTGGAGGCCCTGGTGGCCTACCGGCGCAAGTTTATCGGTTTTCAGGTCAAAAACGCGCTGCTCGGGCTGATGATCTGTCTGATGGGGGGCGCAGGTCTCAGCGGCCTTATGGCCGTCTACGGGGTGCTCGCCGGGGATCCGTATTTGAATCTGGCAGTCGCTGGGGCAATCGGCGCGTTTTTGTTCGTCCTCTGGATGACCCTCCTGAGAAAGGTTTTTGTCCGCCGATTCCACCGCCGGACCATGCAAACCCTCGATCAGTTGACCCCCCTGGAAAACCAGACCCGGCGCGACAACTGGCAGGCGGTGCGCGAGCTGGTCAATGCTTTTCTCAAAAAAACCGGCGGCAACTACTCCCTGGGCACCGTCCGGCAGGAGCACAGTGCCGTTCGCAAGGTGTTCGACCGCGGCGCCCGTGAGGTGCGTGCCGCCCTCAACGAACTCTCCCGGATCTGACCCGGCGGCAGCCCTTGCGGCGCCTTGCGCCGTCTTACGGGGTCGGCACGCCCGGCCCTTTTCCCTTTCCCCGGCGCCAAGCGCGCTGCCTCTTTAAAATATCCAAAATCCGTCCAGGCGTTCCGCTCGGGCCGGCCTATTTGGCGTCAGAGGCGAACGCGGCGAGCAGCGCCGTCAGGAAATCCCACAC
>JAWOJK010000209.1:0-8456 GCA_046481705.1 Desulfobacterales bacterium
ATACAGCCGAGGACGACGGCTGGGAGAATACCACCTTGTCGGGAAATTTCGGCCTCGACATCACCGACAACTTTGACGTCAACGCCGTTGTCCCCTACATCGATTCAACCGCCGATATCGACGATTTCAACGGTTTTGCCGCCGACCCCTGGAATTTCAACACCTTCCCGGCGGCGCTCGAACCGGACGGCTCCAAAAGTCAGGGAACGGAAAACGACCAGCTTTTCTACCAGTTCAACGTGCACAATTATTTTTTCGACCGCCGGGTGGAATCCACGCTTTTCTACAAGGGCGCCGACCAGGACAATCAAACGTATGACGCCGACGACGACCGCATCAACGATTTGGAGGGCCGCATTGCCGAAGCCGGTTGGCAGGGCAGCCTGATGTTTACCGAAATCAACACGCTGTCCTTGGGCTACACCTATTTTGAGGAAAAGCTGGAGGAGAACGACAGCGACCAAAAAAAGGCCGATATCAACAGCTACTGGGTCAGCGATCAACTCTTTCTGCTGGACGACCGGCTGGTGGTCGTGGGCGGTGTCCGAATTGACGACCACAGCCGTTTCGGAACCGAGACCACCTGGCAGGTGGCCCCCTCCTACCTGATCAAAAAGACCGACACCACCATCAAGGCCAGCTACGGCACAGGCTTTCGCGCGCCTTCCCTGTACGAGCTTTTCGCCGAACCCATCCTATCCTTCGGGTTTCTGGGCGGAAACGAGGACCTTGACGCCGAGAAAAGCCGCGGCTGGGATGCCGGCTTCGAGCAGCGCCTGTTGGCGGGCAAGGTCAAATTCGGGGGCACCTATTTTGCCACGCGTTACCGGGACAAGATCGAGTTCGTCTATGATCCGGCAGCCTTCACCTCCACCTATGAAAACCTGGATGGCACCACCAAAACCCAGGGCGTCGAAACCTTTGCGGAGTGGTCGCCAATCGAGACGCTTTCACTGCTGCTCAACTACACCTACACCGACACCGAAGACCCGGACGGGGAGGAACTGGTGCGGCGGCCGCAAAACAGGGTCTATTTCAACGCCAGATACCGCTGTCTCCAGCGGCTGACGCTCAATCTGGACGCCTACTGGGTCGACGACCGCAAAACCATTGCTGCGGCAGTCGATGCCGATGGAAACCGTGTCGAAGACCTGGACGCCTACTATCTGGTCAATCTTGCGGCGGCCTATGATATAAACGACCATGTGCAGCTGTATGGCAGAATCGACAACCTTTTTGATGAATATTACGAGCAAGCATGGAGCTACGCCACGCCGGGATTATCAGGCCACACCGGCGTAAAATTTACGTTTTAAGGGTCACGGGTATAAATAAATCCACAAGATGGTGCCGGATTTTTTTACGCCTACACGGCACATTCGCCGGTGCATATCGAGATATGCGCCGGTGGATATAACGCCGAAGACGGGAAAAAAGACCAGTCGGATGTTGATTTGTTTTTTTCCGGGGCCCTTAGGCCTGTTTGAGCGGAAAAGGCATGCACGCAAAGCGTTACGATCTTTCCCTTTTTTTACTTTTCATTTTCAGCGTTGGGCTTTGCTGCCCCCCGGCCCGGGGCGCAGCGATCTCTTTTGTCGACCACCGTGGCACGCCGATCCGCATTCAGGAAGTGCCGCAGACCGTCGTCTCGCTGGTGCCCGCGATCACGGAAATGATCGTCGCCATCGGAGCCGGGGGTTCTCTGGCGGCCGTGACCTATCACGCCGGCGGCATACCGGAGCTGGCGGCCAAGCCCGTTGTCGGGGGGGTTGCGGCCCCGTCGGTGGAGCGGATCGCGGCGCTCGCCCCGGACCTCATTTTCTATGCCGCTCTGCAAACCGAAGTGCCGGCGCGATTTGCCGGCAGCGCCTGCCGCCTGGTCAACCTGGAGCCCACCACGATCGCGGAGAGCTGCGAGACGCTGCGCATCCTGGGCGAGATTTTCAACCGCAGCGATGCCGCCCGCGCCGTCTGGGAGCGCAACCATGCGCAACTGGACCTGATGGCCCGCAAGGTCGCGACCATTGCCCCCCAGGCGCGCCGGCGGGTGGTCTGTCTGCTGGGACCCGATACGCTCCGGGTGCCCGGCGATGACGCCTTTCAAAACGAGATGATCCGGGCGGCCGGGGGAATTCCGCCCACTTTGGGCCGCAATGGCCCCCTGACCGGCATCACGGAGCAGGAGTGGCGCGCATTCGACCCGCAGGTCGTCACCGGCTGCTTCGATCACCGCAGCACCGTGGCAGCGCTCTTGGACCGACCCGGCTGGCGGGACGTGGATGCCGTCCGAAACCGCCGGGTCTATTTCTTTCCCTGCGACTTGATCTGCCGCAACGCCACCCGCACCGGCGATTTCGTCTCCTGGCTGGCCGCCCGGATCTATTCGGAAGCCTTCGCCCGCGCGGATCACCAGGTGATGGCAAACGCGGTCCTGGGCACCCGGCGCCTGGACCTTGGGCTGGATTACGTCAAATCCGCCGAAATTGTCTACAGCCAGATCGCCGATTTCGAGAACAAAACCCTGCTGGTGGATTTCAATCGCCCGCTGCGGGTCCTCTCGACCCTCGAGGGCCCGCGTGAGGGCCTCCTGACGGTGGGCAACCACTTCATCCCGCCGGCCGGCTGGGAGCTGGAGCACAGCACCGACCTGGCCACGCTGCGCGCCGCCATCTACCCGCTGCTCCATCGCCCGGCGGAGAGCACCAGCTGTCTGTTTACCGGTGCGGATATGGACAACCTGGCGGTCCAGCACGCGCGATTCCGAGATATGGAAATCCAGGCGCTGGTCACCGCCGGGGTGTGCGCCAACGCCCTGCGCGCCTCCAGAGACCCGGGCGCTTTCTATGAACCGGGCACCATCAACATCATCCTGCTGCCCAACATGGCCCTCACACCGCGGGCCATGGCGCGCGCCATCATCAGCGCCACCGAGGCCAAGACCGCCGCCCTGCAGGACATGGACATCCGCAGCAACGCGAGCCCCGGCCGCCACGGCGCCACCGGCACCGGCACCGACAACGTGATCGTCGTCCAGGGCACGGGCGGCCGGATCGACAATGCCGGGGGGCACAGCAAGATGGGCGAGCTGATCGCCGCAGCCGTCTACCGCGGGGTTCAGGAGGCCATCGGCAGCCAAAACGGGCTGTACAGCGGGCGGGATATCTTTCAGCGCCTGGCCGAGCGGCATCTCAGCCCCTACAATCTGGCCGCAGCGGCATCGGGTCCCAGCGGCCTGGAGGCTGAACGGATTTTAGCGGCGCTGGAGCACGTATTGTTAAACCCGCGCTATGGCGCCTTTGTATCAGCGGCCCTGGCGATCAGCGATGCCTATGAAACCGGCCTGATCCCGGATCTGGGCGCCTTTCGCCAGTGGTGCCGCCAAACGGCCGAGGAGATTGCCGGTGGGCGGATCGATCCCATGGCGGAGCTGATTGCCGCCCGCGAAATACCGACGGTCATGCGGCTATGCGCCAATGCGGTGGTCAACGGCGTGGTGCAGGGGTTGTCGACCCAACCCGATCAGGGGCCATGAGCGGCTTTCGGTTTTCTTTTTTTACGCCAAAAGGAGCGTTTCAGACATGTGGAAAATCTTTGTCAGCGGTGGGCCGGTCATGTATCCGCTGCTGGCCTGTTCGATCATCGTGCTGACCGTTATTTTCGAACGGACTTTTTTCTGGATCAGACTCGGCATGCGCCGCAATCCGCGCCTTGTGGACGAGATTTTGGAGTTGAGCCGGCGGGCGGATTGGGACACCATCCGCGAGCGGGTGGCGGGTTCGAAAGACTACGTCGTCAAAATTCTGGTCACGGGCATCGTTCACCGCGAATTTTCCCTGGCCAAGGCGATGGAGTCGGCGGCAATGGAGGAAATCGAGGGCATGCGGCGCTTCATGCGCGTCATGGACACGATGATCACCGTAGCGCCGCTGCTGGGGATCTTCGGGACGGTGCTGGGGATCATCGCCTCCTTCGAAATGCTGGGTGCCGCGGGTATCGAACACCCGCAAACGGTCACCACCGGAATCGCCCAGGCGCTAATCACCACCGCCGCCGGGCTGGGGATCGCCATTCTGACGGTCTTTCCCTTCAACTACTTCAACTCGCGGGTCGAGGCGGCAGCCCTGACCGTCGAGAAATACGCCACCAGCCTGGAAGTCGTGTTCGAAAGGCTGGGCACCGGCGGCGCCGGCGGTCATTTGCCGGCAGCAGATGGCCCCCATGAAACTGCATCTTAAGCAACCCAAAGCGCGCATCGAGATGCTGCCGCTGATCGACATTGTGTTTCTGCTGCTCGTCTTCTTTATCTACGCCATGCTCTCCATGGCGGTGCACCACAGCATGCCGGTCAAGCTCCCGGCCTCCGCCACAGCGGCGCTGGACAAAGAAAGCGCGCTGTCGGTGACCGTCAAGGCCGACGGCAGCCTGTTCATCGATCAGAGCCCCGTCGCGCTCGCCGATCTTTCCCAGCGGTTGAAGGAAAGAATGCAGCCCGGGGAGCCCCCCGGGGTTCTGGTGTTTGGCGACCGCAGCCTGCCCTACCAGAGCCTTTTTCAAGTGCTGGACCATATCCGGCTGGCCGGCATCGACCGCATTTCACTACAGGCCGAAGCGGAACCGGTTCAATGAAGCCCCTGTTCTGGGCCGCACTTCTGTCGGCAGCCGTGCACGCCGCGGTGCTCTGGTGTACCCCCGGGGTGCACTGGCAGCCGCCGGCCCTGAGCGGCTCCCGGGCGCCGATCGCGGTGTCGCTGGCCGACACGGGTGCAGAAAAAAAGGCGGCCAGCGCGGCCGAGCCGACAACGACCGCGGTCAGCGAAAGAAACGTGCCGCCGCCACAGCCGAAGTCTGAACCGAAACCCAAACCACCGCAGCCGGCAGCGGCGGTTGAAAAGGCGGCCCCTGCCAAAAAGACCCCGCCGCGCATACCCCCACCACCCGCCGCAAGCGCGCCCCAGCCGGCGGTGAAAACCGAACCGCCGGCAATTGCTGCTGCGCAACCCGAAGCCGCGCGTCAAGCCGCTGCAACGCCCACCAGACCGCCGGCAGGCCCCGCGGCGCCAGCCAAAGCGGGGAAACCAGCCCCTTCCCAGGACGGCATCCAAGCCGGGTCGCCCGCCGCCGCCGAACACATTCTTAAGCCGGCGACGCCGCTCTACCGCCGCAATCCGCCGCCGCCCTACCCCCGCATCGCAAAGGCCAGGGGCTACCAGGGCCGAACCCTGCTGAACGTCCTGGTCGGCCGGGACGGCCGGGTGGTGGAGGCTGCGGTGGCGGCCTCCAGCGGTTACCGCCTGCTGGACGAGGCCGCACTGGACGCCGTCGCTCAGTGGCTTTTTGAACCCGCGAAAAGCGGTGATGAGGCGGTCGCGATGTGGGTCAAGGTGCCGATTCGTTTTCAAATCAGATAGGATTTGAATTTTGAATCCCCCCCGCCCTTAGCGGTGAGGTGTGGCGGCCGGCCCGGTTTACGGAGGCCGACTCGAACCGGGCAACCGTCAGCTGCCGAAAAGACCGGCCGCCAGGTAGGCGTTGTAGCCGACGTAGCATGCCAGCAAGCCCGCACCGCCGAAGCGGTTGATGCGTCCGGGCCGCCCGCGGAACCCATAGCCGATAAGAAAGAGCGAAACCGTGAGAGCTGCCATGACCAGCATGTCGCGGGAGAACACCTCCGGCTCCAGGGTTATGGGGTGAATGACCCCCGCGATGCCCACCACCGCCAGGGTGTTGAACAGGTTGGAGCCGAGCACATTGCCCAGGGCGATGTCGTGCTCGCCTTTGCGGGTGGCAACGGCCGACGAAGCCAGCTCCGGCAGCGATGTGCCCAAGGCCACGACGGTCAGACCGATAATCAGGTCGCTGACCCCAAAACCGTGGGCGATCTCGACCGCCCCCCAGACCAGGAGGCGGGAGCTTGCGAGCAGCAGTGCCAACCCGACGAACAGCCGCACGATCGCCCGGCCGAACGGCAGGGCGTGGGCTTCCAATTCCTGCGTCATATCGCTGCCCAGCGCATCCGGACCCTGACGCAGTCCTTTCCAGATGGTCCAGGCCATCAGGCCGCCGAATACCCCCAGCAGCACCAGGGAATCGATCCGGGTGACGGTGCCGTCCCAGATCTGATAGGCGGCCAGGGCCATAACGGCCGTGAGGATCGGCAATTCCTGGCGCAGCACCTGCGAATGGACCGCAATGGGACAGATCACGGCCGTCAGCCCCAGGATCAGGGCGATGTTGGCGATGTTGGAACCGTAGGCATTGCCGACCGCGATGCCCGGATTGCCCTGGGAAGCCGCGAACGCTGAAACCACCATTTCGGGCGCGGATGTCCCGAAGCCGATGATCACCATCCCGATCAGCAGCGGCGGCATCCCAAAATGGCGGGCGCTGGCGGCCGAGCCGCCCACAAAAAGATCGGCGCTCCAGACGAGAAGCGCCAGACCGAAAAAAAGCGCGAGAAACGCAAGTATCATGAAACGCCCGCATCCGTTTAGGGGGTATCCTGGGTGACAGCCGATATGACGGACTGCTCGGCGCGCCGGCTGGCGCGCGCATATCGGTAACTCCTGTTTAAATTATACCAGCTGCCAGGGGTAAAGTCAGGAGTAAAAAACGCCCAACCGGCGCCCAGGGGGATGCGACATGGCGATCTCCTTTCGGTTGGGCGGTTAACGGGCGTGATCCTGCATCTCCCTTTCAAACCGACACCATCAACCCAGCGCCGGCTTCACCACGCCAGGCTTCAACGCCCCGCGGGTCTAGCCGACCAAGCGGTTTAGGCAAACCCCTGTTCCCCGTGCTTTGCGGCGATCGTGGCGGCCAGGGCGCGCAAGGCCGCCAGGGTCTCGACCTGCGGCAGCCCTTTGCACAGGACGGGCGCCAGCACCTCCACCTTGAGATTGGGGATCATCCCCGCAAGGGTTTCCACGGTCCTGCCACCCCACCCGTAGGAGCCGACAATCGAGAGGAACTTCGCCTTGGGACGCAGGGCATTGGCCAAAAAGGCAGCGTGGGCGGCCAGCGGATGCGGCCCGGCCAGAACCGTGGGGGTGCCCACGACCAGCGTGGCGGCATCCACCAGGGCCATGGCCAGCTTGCCGATATCGGTCACCACCAGATTGAACGGCTCCACCCGCACCCCGTTGTCCACCAGCGCCGAAACAAGATGATCGACCATCTGGCGCGTACTCTCGTGCATCGAAACATACGGCAGAACGACCAGGTTGCGGGGCGGCCCGAGCACCCATTCGCGGTAGGCGGCCATGATCCAGGATGGCCGGTCATAGATCTGCCCGTGGCTCGGGGCGATCATCTGAATGGGGACATCCTTGAGTTTCTCGATGTTCTTTTCGATCACGTTCCGAAAGGGCATCATGATTTCGGCAAAGTAGCGTTTGGCCGCCTCGTACACACGCCCCTGATCGGTCACGAAAAGGTCGGTGGTGGCGATATGGGACCCATAGAAATCGCAGCTGAAAAGGATCTGATCCTCTTCGAGGTAGGTTGTCATGGTCTCCGGCCAGTGCACCCAGGGAGTGTGAATGAACCTGAGGGTCTTGTCGCCGAGGGACAGGGTTTCGCCGTCGGCCACGGTCACGATGAGGTCTTCGGGGAGTTTGAGCAGATCGACCAGCATGCCCTTGGCCTTGGGCGTGCAGACGACCTTGGCCTCGGGGTATTTTTGCAGCACCTGGGGGGTGGTGCCGGAATGGTCCTGCTCGGCATGCTGGGACACCACAAAGTCGATTTTGGGCACCCCCTCGAGCTGCGCCATCAAAGTTGCGGCCATGGGCGGATCGACCGTGTCCAGCAGGACGGTCTTGTCGCGGCCCGTGATCAGATAGGCATTGTAGGTGGTGCCGTCGGGAAGCGGAATGAGGGAATCGAAAAGGCGCCGGTCCCAATCCACGGCGCCCAGCCAGTGAACCTTTTCAGCGATCTTTCTTTTTTGCATGGCGCTATCTCCTGTTCTTCCAGCGGGTGGCGGCGAATCGGGAGTGGGCAGTCAATCACGGCTGCGAAGAAAACCCATAACCTTCGATTAAAGAAGCCTTCTCTATCCTTACCAAATGCCGGCGCCCTATGGCAACTCATAGTAAATTCCGGCTGTCCTTTTCACCTCTCCAGCCTTTATGATAACCAGGATTTCATTACGCCCGGCGTACGGCATGTTGAAATCGGCATCAAAGCTTTTCATCGACGCCTCATACTTCAGGCCCTTGATCTGGTCCTGGCCCCGGGGGTCGACCACCACCGGCGTGGGTCAACAAATCGTATGATCCAATTGCAATAGGCTTGCTTGGTGTGATAGGCATAACGACGATGCCGTAGCACCTTCCAAAACTGATTCAGCAACCAATTCTTATTTCCGGTTTGAATATGGATTTTTTTAAGGTTTCCATGCAATCCAAATATTGTGATGCAAACATGGATAATCCAGGGTCTATTTTTCCATTTTT
>JAWOJK010000247.1:0-9631 GCA_046481705.1 Desulfobacterales bacterium
ACCGTCAAACAAGGTTTTTGCAATAATTTGATGAAGCGGCAAAAAGTCAAAAAACAGACAGTTTCGAAAAAGGGCCGCCGCGGCATTAGTGGCGGTGCCAATGGGATCCGGGGGGGCCGCAGGAGGCCGGGGTCGTTGTCCCGGGTCAGCCGGCGCGCGGCGTCGTGCGCTGATGAAACAAGGAATAGACCACCGGGATGAGGACCAGGGTGATCAGTGTCGACCCGATCAGGCCTCCCACGACCACACGCGCCAGCGGGGCCTGGGCGTCCGATCCTTCTCCGAAGCCCAGAGCCAGCGGCAGCAGGCCGAGAATGGTGGTCAGGGTCGTCATCAGGATCGGGCGCAGCCGGCGGCGGCCGGCCTCGACAAGGGCCTGATGAATGACCATCCCGTCGCGGATCTGCCGGCCGGCCTGATCCACCAGGAGGATCGCGTTGTTGACCACGATGCCCCCCAGCATGATGCAGCCGATGTAGGACTGCACGTTCAGCGTCGTTCCGGTCGCAAACAGCGTCACCAGGACGCCGACCACGGCCAGGGGCACGGAAAACATGACAACCAGCGGGTCCCGCAGCGATTCGTATTGGCAGGCCAGCACCATGTAAACCAGGACCAAGGCCAGAACCAGTGATATGACCAATTCCCGGAAGGCTTTTTGCTGCTCCTCGAAGTTGCCGGCAACGATCAGGTCGTAGCCCACCGGGCGTGGGATCCCATCCAGCAGGGTCTGGGCGTCGGAGGCTACCGAGCCCAGGTCGCGCCCGGCGATGTTGGCATTGACCGTCACCCGGCGCTGCTGGTCCTTGCGGTCGATCAGAATCGGCCCGCGGCCTGCTTCGGTTGCGACGATGTTCCGCAGCGCCACCGTTTCACCGGAGTCCGTCGTCAGCGTAAGGTCGAGGATTTCGTCCAGGGAGCGCCTTTCGGCATCCTTGAGCTGGACCAGGATGCGATAGGAATTGCCCTCCCGGCGGAATTCGCCGGCCCTGGAACCCGCCACTGCGGTTTGCAGCAGTTCTGTCACGTCGCGGATGCTCAGGCCGAGATCGGCCACCTTGTTGCGGTTCACGCGGATGGCCTGCTGGGGAATGCCGGCTTCGAGACTGGTCTCGAGATCCATGACGCCCGGCACCTCCAGGACCAACTCCGCGGCCTGCTGCGCCAGTGCGTCGAGGGTGGCCAGTTCGTAGCCGCGGATCTCGACGGTGAGGCCCTCCTCGCCGCCCAGGATCCGGTCCAGAATGAACTGCCCCTGGGGTGCCAGGACACGGATTTCCATGCCGGGCACGCGGCCCGCCAGACGGTTCCGCAGATCCTGGGCGACTTCCACGTTGGAGCGCTCGCGCCGGGCAGCCGGCAGCAGGGAGATCCGGATTTCGCCTTCCGCTCCGGCGTCCGCCCGCCAGCCGGTGGCGCCCACGCTGGCCACTGCGGCCACCGCTTCGGGCACGGCCGGCGCAATGATCTGCTCCATGATGCGGGTCTGCCGGTCGACCAGGTCGAGCCGGGTGCCGATTTCCATCCTGCCGGTCACGCGGACCTCGCCCTCGTCGCTGGGGGGCAGGAACTCGGTGCCGATCAGGGGCAGCAGCAACAGGCTGGCGCCCAGCACACCCGCCGTCGTCAAGACGGTGGCCAGGCGGTGGCCCAGGGCCCAGCGCAGCAGATCCAGATAGGCATTTTCGAGACCCTCGAAGAGCGCGCGGGCCATGGCCGCCCAGCGATTCAGGGGGGCGGGCGTCTTCCCGGAAGTTTGTGCCCCCAGGGACAGGAGCCTGGACGCCAGCATGGGCACCAGGCTGAGGGACAGGGTCAGGGAACAGACCAGGGCGAAGATGATCACATAGGCCATTTCCTTGAAGAGAATACCCGTGACGCCGCGCACGAAGATCAATGGCAGGAAAATGACCAGCGTCGTAAGGGTGCTGGCGATGATGGCCGGTCCGACTTCCAGAGCTCCCTCCACCGAGGCTTCTTCGGGGGTTTCGCCGTTTTCGTGGTGGCGGCGGTAGATGTTTTCGAGCACGACGATGGAGCTGTCGACCATCATGCCGACCCCCAGGGCCAGCCCGCCCAGGGTCATCAGGTTGAGGGTGAAGCCCCCGAAGAAGATGAGTGCAAAGGTTGCCACGATCGAAATCGGAATCGATACGGAAATCACCAGCGTGCTGCGGATGCTGCGCAGGAAGAACAGCAGCACCAAGACGGCCAGCCCCCCACCATAGAGCACCGAGCGGGCCACGTTGGCGATGGACCGCTCGATCAGGTTGCCCTGGTCGATGACCGGGACGATGGCGATCTGGGGGAAGGCCCGGTTGACGGCTTCGATTTCGGAGAGGATGCGGCGGGATACATCGACGGTGTTGGCATTGGCCTGCTTTCGGATTCCCACCCGCAGACCGCGATTGCCGTTGACGCGCACGATGCGGGTGAGCTTCTCGTAGGTGTCGTTGACCGCCGCGATCTGGCCCAGCCTCACGGCGGCGCCGTCCCGCTGCACGATGACCGTATCCCGGATCTGGTCCAGGTCGGTGAACTCGGCCGGGGCGCGCAGGCTGACCTCATAGCGTCCCTGTTCGAGCTTGCCGGCCGGCAGATCGAGGTTGGCATCGTCGATGGCGTCAATGACCCGGTCGAGCGCCAGACCGGCGGCCTTGATCCGCTCGGGATCCAGTTCGATCCGGACTTCGCGGTTGAAGCCCCCGAAAAGGTCGACCTGGGCGACCCCCGGGATGCGGGCAAAGCGGTAGCGGATCTGGGTTTCGATGAGCTCCGTCAGTTCCACGGGATCGAGGTTGCTGGAAATGCCCAGAATGACGACGGGAAAGCTGGCGATGTCGAATTTGCTGACGCGCGGCCGGACGATATCGTCCGGAAGCTCGTTGATCTCGTCTTCGATTTTGCTTTGCACGTCGATCGCCGCAGTGTTGATGTCGGTTCCCCAGACAAAGCTGACGCGGACCGTGCTGCGGCCCTCCGAGGAGGTCGATGTGAGTTCCTCCACCCCCGGCACGGTGGCCACGATCTCCTCGACGATCTGGGTTACCAGACGCTCCATGACCTCGGGACTGGCACCTTCGTAGTCCGTCCGGATGGTCAGGGTCGGCAGTTCGATATTGGGCAGCATATCGATCTGCAGCCGGCTGAGCGAGACCAACCCGAGGATCACCAGAATCAGGGTCACCATGGTGGTGAAAATCGGCCGTTGAACGCTGAAGCGCGGCAGCGTCATCGTGTGTCAGCCTCAACGCGGCTCTCGGGGGTTTCCTGATCGCCTGGAATCGTGATCGGGGAGCCGTCCTCCACCAACTGTTGTCCGAGGGTGACGACACGACCGGTCAGCCCCGGGCCTTCCACCTGCACCCGGCCGCCTTCGCGGATGCCCACTTCAACCTCGCGCCAGACCACCGATCGCCCATCGTCGCTGACAATGAAGACGCCATTCCGATCGCGGCGCCGGGTCAGCGCCTGTTCGGGAACAAGGGTGGCATCCGCCACACGGGACAGCTCCACCGTGGCCTGGATGAACATGCCGGGTTTGAGGCGATTGCCGGGGTTTTCGATGGTCAGCTCGATGCGTGCCTGCCGGCTGGCCGTGCGGAATACGGGGGCGATCCGGGCGATATGCCCCCTGAACGATTCCTCCGGGTAGGCATCCGTCGTCAACGCGACCGTCTGGCCGGGCTTCAGGTACGCATAGTCTCTTTCGGTGACGAAAACGATGCCGACGATCGGGTCCAGATCGACGATCATGAGCAGCGGCGTATTGGCGGCGACGGTCTGCCCCTCGTCCACATAACGCTCGGCCACGACGCGCTGATCGTCGCCGGTCCAGCCTGCCGTGACCTTGGTGTAGCCGAGGCGGATATGGGCGGTCTCCAACGCTGATGCGACCTTTGCGACCTGGGCTTCGGCCACTTTCAGCTGCGCCTGTCTGGCCAGCAGCGTCTGCCGGGCAGCGTCGAATTCGGAATCGGAGGAAATGCCGCGCTTGCGCAACGATTCGGTGCGCTTAAACTCGCGATCGGCGATTTCCAGCACGCTTTCGGCCTCGGCAAGGTTGGCGCGCGCCACGGCGAGATCGGCCTGGGCCTGGGCGACCGCCTGTACGTACTCGTCGTCGTCCAGCTCGGCCACGACCCGCCCGGGCTCGACCGCATCGGCGATGTTGACCAGCATGCGTTTGACACGCCCGCCGACTTTGGGCGCAACCAGGAATTCCGCCAAGGCCTCCAGTTCTCCGCTGAAGGTCCGTTTCAGCGCCACCGGTCCGCGGGCGATGGGTGCCACTTCGACCGGTGCCGGGCGCAACGCCTGACCACTTCCGCCGGTTTCGCCGCGATCCTGCAATGCAGCGTAGAGCATCCAGCCGAACACTGCCGCCCCGGCCAGAACAACCGTCAAAACGACGCGCTTGGGCGCAACCGCTTTCATGGCAGGCGTCCTTTTTGAAAGACCCTCATCACATTCCTTTCCCAACTCACGTGTTTTTTGAGTTAAGGCCCAAAAATTGTGCTTTTCGATTGATTTTGCAACGGGAAAAGGGTGGATGGGAAGCACCTCAGACATTTTAAAATGGCATCACAGGCCAAAACCCATTATAGTTTCGTCGGCATTGTCATCCATTTTTATCATGCAACGCGAGATGAAAACCTCCAGACGGAGCTCATTCGTGAGGATTCCACTGTGATATCTGTGAGCGGCTGTCGCCGTCTGACGGCGCTGACCGTCCTGGTCGGACTGGTGCTGGCGTCGGCGTCTTGCACACCCATCGCCAAGCGGATCGACCGGTTGGCGGGCGGGCCGACGATGCCCGCCGATACCGGGATCGTACCGCCCACGGAAGACCCCGGACCATCCCGGGCAACCCCGGAACCTGCCCTGCCGCCGGGTCCGCTGAAAATCACCATTACCGAAGCCATTTTGCTGAGCCTTGAAAACAACCGCGCCCTGGAGACGGAACGGTTGAGCCCTTCAATCGAACAAACCTTCGAGGACCAGGAGCGGGCGCTGTTCGACCCGGCCATCGCGGCGGAAGTCGCCGCGGGTCGCATCAAAGGGCAGCGCCAGGCCCGCTCCGGGTCGCAAACGGAGGATTTCCGCAGCGATACGGCGGACGGGATTATTTTCCTGGAGCAGTATTTCCCGACCGGCACGGCCGTGCTCCTGGAAGCCGGATCGGACATGTCCGACTCCGACCTTTACGAAGACCCCTTTTATGCCAGCCGCCTGGGAATGACGGTGACCCAGGCCCTGCTGCAGGGATTCGGCCCGGAAGTAAACCTGGTCCGGCTGCGCCAGGCCCGCCTGGATACCCACCTGTCGGGGCTGCGCCAGGCCCGCCTGGATACCCACCTGTCGGCCTTCGAGCTGCGGGGCTTTAGCGAGTCCCTGGTGGCGGAGGTGGAACGCACCTGCTGGGATTACGCCCTGGCCCGGCGCCAGATCGAAATCGTCGAAGAGTCCCTGAAAGTCGCCCGTCAACAGCTTGACGAGACAGAGCAGCTGATTGCCGTGGGGCGGCTGGCAAGAGCCGAACTGGCGGCGGTCCAAGCCGAGGTCGCGGCCCAGGACCAGGCCCTCATCGATGCCCGCTCCGGCGAGGAAACGACCCGCCTGCAACTGCTGCGGTTGCTCAACCCGCCGGGGCCCGGCCTGTGGCAGCGGGAGATCGAATTAGTGCATCCGGCGGCATTGCCCGAGCTCACCCTGGAAGCAGTGGAACGATATGTGTCCGTGTCGCAGCGCATGCGGCCGGAGTTGAACGAGGCCCGCCTGCAGATCCAGCGCGGCGATCTGGAGCTCGTCAAAACCCGCAACGGCCTGCTGCCCCTGATGGAGCTCTTTATCACGCTCGGCCAAAGCGGGTATGCCGACTCCTTTGGCCGCTCCGTTGACCGTATCGACGACGGCAGCTACGACACGCTGACGGGGGTCAGGTTCCGCTACCCCTTTTTCAATCGCGATGCCCAGGCCCTTCACCGGCGAGCCCTGCTGACGCGGGAGCAGGCGCAGAAAGCGCTCGACAACCTTTCCCAGCTTGTGGAGGTGGACGTCCGCACCGCCCACATCGAGGTACACCGCACCCGGCAGCAGATTGCCGCCACAACCGTCACCCGGCAGTTCGACGAGGAAAAGCTGCGCACCGAAACGGAAAAACTGCGGGTGGGTAAATCCACCAGTTTTCTCGTGGCACAGGCCCAGCGGGACCTGCTGGTCAGCCGCATTGCCGAGGTGCGGGCCCTGGCCAACTACCTCAAGGCCCTCATCGATCTCTACCGCCGGGACGGGTCGCTCCTCGAACGGCGCGGGATTTCGGCTCCCGGGCGCGAACCGGTGGCACTTTCCCCAAGCACCTCTTGACGGGTGGCCGAAGGGTGAGCACCGGGCCGGCACCATTTGGGTATGGTTCCGAGGGTAAAATGATCGGACCCGCACACACACCACGTGGAATAACAAAAAATTGCGTGTGCGGGATAGGCATAGCAGGCATGTCATGCCAGCGCGGATGGGTACCGGGGGGGGGTGATTCGCCCCCCCGGGGTGACTCAAGATCGGATGCTGCCTGTCATCAGGTTTAGCGCGCTCCGCTCACTGCGACGGAGATGCCGAAGGCATGGTCGATCAGCGAAGCAGCAATCCTGAAGCTTCCGTCAGCGTGGCGATCTCTGCTTTGGTAGTAATGATAGACATGCTTTTCAACCACGACTGGCCTCTGGTGGTGATGCCTGTGATGGCATGCAGGTTGATGCCGGTAAACGGGCTTGTGAGGATTTCCGCTGCCCCTTTCCCACCCGCCGTGATTGCCAGGAGGAGTTTTCCAACTCTTCTGATGGTAGCTCTCTCCGCCCTGTTGACGATGCCCGTTTCTACCCTGACCGGCCCAAGAGTTGCTCCCCAATTAGCGCTCCTGATCGCACTCCCCTCCCCCTTGGTCTTTAACCCGATGATGCGGGTGATCACACCTGCGAGAAACGGGATACCCAGGTAAATGGAACCGCTTTCGTCAATCTGCCTGATGGCCACCTCGACGGTCGAACTGCCATGGCCAAAAAGACCCGCAGCGTGAGAAAACGGCCCCGGAAAGCTCACGTGCTTGATGGTTGAATTGGTCATCGAGGTTCTGCCTGGACAAGGATTCGGCGTGATCTCATGCCGAGACCGCTTTGGGTAAACCCGCGATGAATGCCCGAATTTCATCCCGAACCCGGCGATAGTGAACCAGGGCGTCTTCTTCGGAGGGTGCGTCTTTGGCCAGTGCGGGCGGGTCGTCGAAACCGACATGGACTTTTTTGGCGCCTCCCGGGAAAACAGGGCAGGTTTCATTGGCGTGCCCGCACAGGGTAATCACATAATCAAAATTTCGCACTGGCAATTCGTCGACTGTTTTGGACGCGTGATCGCCAATATCCACGCCGGCTTCGGCCATCACTCTGACCGCCAAAGGGTTGAGGCCGTGTTTTTCGATGCCGGCCGAATAAGCCTCGATCTCGCGCGCCTTCAGATGCCTTGCCCAGCCCTCGGCCATCTGGCTGCGGCAGGAATTGCCCGTGCAAAGAAACAAAATCTTCAGGCTCTTTTTCATGGTTTCTTCGCGTGTCTCCTTCCTTATCGCTGGTTTGCCTGCCGATCAGACGGGCAAGTCTCAAACCCGATGGTGTGTTTTGAAACCTACCGGCACAAATCTCTTGGAGGCGCCCGGAGCCGTCACCGGTTGTTGCGCCCCGCTCGATAGTCATTTCATCTTCGGATTTCCCGTTCGGTCCTGACCCGCCAGCTGGTTGACTTGCTGCTGCAGCGTGTTCAGGCGGTTCATGATATCAGCCAGCGCCTCGGGCACGGTCATGCCGTTGAGGAAGTCCTTAAACCAGTGCTGGGTGCTGGTACAGACCTTGACCAGCATCAGCATCACCGGCACCTCGATCAGCACCCCCACCACCGTGGCCAGGGCGGCGCCGGAAGATAGCCCGAACAGCATGGTCGCCGTGGCGATGGCCACCTCGAAGTGGTTCGATGCACCGATCATGGCGGCCGGGGCGGCATCCGCGTAGGAAAGCTTTAGCTTCCTGGCCAACCAGTAACCAAGGGCGAAAATCAGCACGGTCTGGAGGAAGAGCGGAATGGCGATCCACAGGATGGTCAGCGGGTTTGCGACGATGATCTCACCCTTGAAGGAAAACAGCAGCACCAGGGTGATCAAAAGGGCGATGATCGTGACCGGGGTGAGCACATGCAGGAATTTCTCCTGAAACCACACGGCCCCTTTTGCGGCAATAATCCACTTCCGCGAAAGATAACCCGCCGCCAGTGGCAGCGCCACGTAGATCAGAATCGAAAGCAGCAACGCCTGCCAAGGCACCGGCAGCCGCCCCACGCCCAGCAGGAAGCCCCCGAGAAGCCCGTAGAGCACCAGCATGGTCAGTGAATTGATGGCCACCATCACCAGGGTCAGGCCGTCGTTTCCCCGGGACAGATACCCCCAGACCAGCACCATGGCCGTGCACGGGGCGATGCCCAGCAGGATGCAGCCGGCCAGGTAGCTGCGCCACAGGGGTATTTCCATCATTTTGACCCCGTCCACCAGCAGCACCGTTCCCGCGCCGTGGGTCGCCCCCACCGGGAGGTCCAGCCCGAAGGGCATCTTGACATAATCCGTGGCTTCGGGACCGATGAACCCCAGAAAGAGGGTCCCCAGGAAAAAAAGGGCGATGCCGTACATGGTGAAGGGTTTGATGCACCAGTTGACGAACAGGGTCAAAAAAACCGGCTTGCCGCTTTTGCCGGCTTTGATGACGGTGCCGAAATCGATCTTCACCATAATCGGATACATCATGAAAAACAGACAGACCGCGATGGGTATCGATACCACCGGTGCGCCCTTCACATAAATCGCCATGCCGTCCAGGTGCCGGGCAAACCCCGGGGCGATCTTTCCCAGCAGGATGCCGGCGATGATGCAGAGCAAAACCCAGAGCGTCAGGTAGCGCTCGAATACGTTGGTCATTTTGCGGTCTTCAGTTGGATTGGCATCGGTGTGCATGTGACTTTGACTCCTTGTTCCTGGAGGATTTTTGGAAATTCACTATCTATAAGCCAACTCATTTTGAGGGCGGCCCGAACAGTATGGGAACCTTCGTGTTGCGGGCGACGAAATTAGCGACGCTGCCCATCAGAAGCTTGCCGAAAAATCCGCGTCCTTGGGTACCCATGACAACCATCGAGTAGTCTTCCTGAAGTATTTTCGTAAGTATGCGTCTCCTCCTCCTTGTGAGTGTGTGATTCGAAACCTATTCGAACACCCCTGCCGCATGATTGATTCCAACCCTGAACTGCACTTGAACCGGTCATCCCGGTCGCCACTGCCGTTTCAGGGTTAGCGGCGGCACAATTCCTCGGGCACCGTTTTCATCACTTGCGCCAAGCGTCGGCGGTCCTCCAAAATTCGGGGTCTGTCCTTTAAGGCCGCAAGGAGCCATTCCAACGCCGTTTTGGCCGCCGTTGGCGCCCGCTCGTCGGTCAGCCGGTAGTACATCCATCGGCCGTTTTTACGTCCTTCGATCAGGCGGGCCCCGCGCAGAATGGACAGGTGCTTGGATACGGTGGAAGGCGCCAGCCCGATCAGTTCAAT
>JAWOJK010000238.1:0-9066 GCA_046481705.1 Desulfobacterales bacterium
CCAGCCAGCCTGCGAGCAAGATGGCCAAAGCAACCCAGAGGTTGTACTCGCCATCGTGCAGCAGTGGCCCCAACCGGCTTCGGCAATGCGGCCCTCCAAATCGTTGATGCGGTTGTCGTCGGCGTCATACGTTTGATTGTCCTGGTCGGCGCCCTTGTAGAAAAGCGTGGATTCCACCCGGCGGTCGAAAAAATGATTGTGCACGTTGAACTGGTAGAAAAGCTGGTCGTTTTCCGTTTCCTGACTTTTGGAGCCGTCCGGTTCGAGCGCCGCCGGGAAGGTGTTGAAATTCCAGCGGTCGGCGGCAAAACCGTTGAAATCGTCGATATCGGCGGTTGAATCGATGTAGCGGACAACGGCGTTGATGTCAAAGTTGTCGGTGATGTCGAGGCCGAATTTTCCCGACAAGGTGGTATTCTTCCAGCCGTCGTCCTCGGCTGTATTGCCGCCCCGCGGGATATCCGAGTTGCGGTCGTTGGCCGCCGAAAAGCCGTCGGTTTCGGTTCTGGCGGCCGCCAGCGAAAAATTGAACTTTCTCAGCTGACCGGAGGCGTCACCGAAGACTTTCCAGGTGTCGTAGGAGCCGTATTCCGCGCCGACATGGGCCGTCGGCTGGCCGCTGCCTTTCTTGGTGATGATATTGATCACACCGGCGGTGGCGTTGCTGCCATACAGGGCGCTGAGGGGGCCGCGGACGACCTCGATGCGTTCGATATTGTCGAGCGTCAGGTTGGCGAGGTCAGCGGAACGGTTGGGCGAGGAAGGGTCGTTGAACATGATCCCGTCCACCAGCACCAGGGTGTTTTTGGAGTCTCCGCCGCGGATGAAGATCGTGGTGGCTGAACCCGGACCGCCGCTTGCCACGATGTCGATTCCGGGTATCCCCTTGAGCGCTTCCGCGACGCGCGTCTGCTTGGCGGCTTCGATATCCGCCGTCGTGACCACGGACACCGCGCTGCCGCCGACCTTGTCGAGAGCTGTTTCGGTGCGGGTCGCGGTCACCACGACTTCCGCCATGGTCGCCGGCCGGTCCTGCGCCGCGGCTGGTACCGAGCCGCCAAATGCCGCCAGCGCCCAAACTGCCAAAATGACTGCCAACCGTTTCATTGTCCTTCCTCCTCGGGTGGTGGTGTGGCAGAGGGGCCGATGGCAAAAAAAAACCGGATCGAAACGATTTCGATCCGGGATTTCCCGTTTTATCCTCAGAATCCTCAGGCACCCTCTGTCCACGAAGGTATGGCCCAGCGGCTCAGGCAGGTCTTCTGACTTCCCAGCCTTTCCGGCCGCCTTCCCACCCCGCTCTCGCGGGACAGTGGCATGCACCTGCCGAAAAGGTTCCCGTCCTGGCATGCAAGACCGGCTGGGTAACAGCGGCGGGCCCGTCCCCGATTCACACGGGGTTCCCTATTAAGCTGACAGCAGCACCTGAACCTATTTTTTATCTGCTTATTCCAAGAAGGGCCTGAAGTCAATTGGTTATTGAGGGGCAGGGGCGTATCGTTTCCGCGGCTGGTGTCGGCGGGCCGGGGCGGCCAGATGGCGGGTTATCGGCCTGGGCCGGCGAACCGGTTATTTCCCGGAAAGGTCTGGATCGGCCGGGCCGCTGGTGCCTTGCAGAAATCTCCCCGGAACCGGGGTGATCTGGGGATAGCCGCCCAGCGGGTTGGTCCCCACCAGCACGCGGCACCCGTAGGTGCGCTCGATATTTTGGTAGGTGACGATTTCCTGGGGGGGGCCGATCGCCACCCTGGCGCCGTCTTTCAGCAGCATCAGGCGGTCGGCATACATGGCCGCAAGGTTGATGTCATGTGAAACCATGAGGATGGTGACCCCCTTTTCCTGCTGCAGGCGGGCCATCAGGTCCATGACGCGGATCTGGTGGGCGAGATCCAGTGCGGCGGTGGGTTCGTCCAGCAGGATGACGGCCGGCTCCTGACACACCGCGCGGGCCAGGAACACCCGCTGGCGTTCCCCGCCGCTGAGCTGGTCGAGCTTGCGGCGGCCGAGGTGGGACACCCCGGTGAAGCGCATGGCCTGTTCGGCGATGCGGCGGTCATTTTCCGTTTCCAGCCCCAGCAGGCCCATGTGAGGCGTGCGCCCCATCAGCAGCACCTCCTGGACGCTGAAGGGAAACGCTTCCGCTGCCAGCTGCGGCACCAGCGCCAGCTGCCGGGCCAGTTCGCGGCGGGTGTAGGATTGCAGCGGGCGCTGCAACAGCGCGACGCTGCCCTGGAAGGAGCGGTCGATTCCGGCCAGAATCTTCAGCAGGGTGGTCTTGCCCGAGCCGTTGGGGCCGATGATGATGAAAAACTCCCCCTTTTTGACCTCGAACGAAAGGCCCCGCAAGACCGTTTCGGGGCCGTAGGCGTGCCGCAGGTCCCGGGCGACGACGGCGGGGGTCATTTCCCGGACCTTCGCAGCAGAAAGATAAACAGCGGCGCACCGATCATCGCGGTGATCACGCCCACCGGCAGCTCACCGTGGCGCGGCACGATCCGCGCCAGAAGGTCGCAGCCCACCATGTAGGTGGCGCCGCCCAGAATGCAGGCCGGAACCAGGATGCGGTGATCCGGCCCCAGCACCAGCCGCAGCAGATGCGGAATGACGAGCCCCACGAAGCCCAGCAGGCCGCACTGGGCGACCGTGGCGCTGATCATAAACGAGGTGGCCACCAGCAACGTCAGCGTGACCCCCTTGATGTTGACCCCCAGCACCATGGCGGTCTCCTTGCCCATCAGCAGGAGGTTCATGGCGTGTGACAGCAGAAACGCCAGGATGAAGCACGGGGCCAGGAGCAGCGCCAGAAGCTGGACCTGCCCCATGTCCGAGAGCGAGAGGTCGCCCATCAGCCAGAAGATGATGTTGTGCAGGCGGGAATCCTGGGTCAGTGAGATCAGAAAAAGGATCATGGCCGAACAAAACGCGTTGACCATCACGCCGGCCAGAAGAAGGGTGTCTTTTTTGAGGATGTGGCGGCCCGAGGAGAGCATCAGCACCAGCGCCAGGGTGGCCATGCTGCCCGCGAAGGCGGTGGCGCTGACCCCCGGAAAACGCGGCAGACCCAGCAGGATCCCGCTGATCGCGCCGACCGCTGAACCCCCCGAAATTCCCAGGATGTAAGGCTCCGCCAGGGGGTTGCGCAAAAGCGCCTGAAAAACCAGGCCGCCCAGCGACAAGGTCGCCCCGACCTCTGCGGCCAGCAGAACGCGCGGCAGGCGAATGCGCCAGACAATGGTCTGCTGTACGATGCTGGAGGCATCCTGGGCCAGCAGCGCCTCCCAGATGGCCCGCAACCCGCTGCCGGTGACGCCGAACCCCAGCCCGAGAAAGATGGCCGCCAGCAAGGCCAGCAGCAGTGGCAGTGACACGAGCGCCAAACGTCTTAAAACCGGTCGGGGGTCGGGGCTCATGGGGCCGCTTGCGTCAGTTGCGGATGGATCAGCCCTACCAGCAGCTCCAGGCCGTCCACCAGCCGCGGCGAGGCGCGGTCAAAGAGGTCGGAATCCACCAGGTGTATGCGCTGGTCGCGGACGGCGGGAATCTCGGGCCACTGCTGCCAGTCGACCTTGGCCTTGAGAGCGCTCTCGTTGCGGTCCATGGAGGTGATGATCAGAATTTCCGGCGCCAGGGCGAAGGTTTCCTCCCGGCTGAAGCGCGGGTAGGCGACCGCGCCGGCGGTCACGTTGGTGCCGCCGGCCGCGACGATCAGCTCATGAATGAAGGTCTGGCTGCCGACGGAAACAATCGGGGCAATCCCGATCTGGAAAAAGACCCGCGGACGGCTGCGGCTGCCGGCCACCCGGGATTTGACGGCCTCGATGCGGGCGTTCATTTCGGCCACCAGGCGCTCCGCCGGTTGGCGGGCGTTCAAGAGTTCGCCCACTTCCAGGATGGTGTCGCCGATGGCCCCCAAATTGACGGGATTGACGGCATAGACCGGGATCTGCAGTGCTTCCAGACGCTGGATGACGGCCTTGGGGTTGCCGTCCTTGACAGCGATGCATAAATCCGGCGCCAAGGCGACGATCCGTTCCAGATCCAGGTGGACGTAGGAGCCCACCCGGGGCAGGCGCTTGGCCGCGGGGGGAAAATTACTGAACCGGGTCGCCCCCACCAATCGGTCTTCGCACCCCAATGCATAGACAATCTCGGTAATGCTCGGCGCCAGCGCCACAACCCGCCGGGGGTCTGCCGGGACGTTGACGCTGCGGCCCATCTGGTCGATGACCGTCGCAGCGGTGGCCGCTTGGAGGGTCGTGAGGGCCAGAATGGCCCCGATAATGACTTGCAAAACGGATCGCATCGACAAAAAAAACCCCGGGTTGGATCTGCTGCGGCTCCGTTCCCGATTCACCCGGGGTCCCCTGTGGACTCCGCGCAGCGCCTGAACGGTTTTGGCAAATCTACCTTTCAGCCCCGGGGCAGTCAACAGGAATTTCTGCTGTGGGGCGGTAGGGTGCAGGCCCACCGCCGGGACCCCCGCCCTGGCCCCGGCTGTCTGCCAAATGTGCCGATCCGGAGACAGCCAACGGCTGTCGCACGCCCATGGGGCCGTTTTTTGTAAAATCAGGATATTTTTCGGGTCAAAACGTTTGATTTCGGCAAATTGCCCGAGTAGTGTTAAGCGTCAGTCTGCGAGACGATGTCCGGCCTTCAGGGTTGTCGGAAACCTGCGACCCAGTGGCAGTGCCGTGCGGTCACGCCCTCTGCCGCCTGGGGGCCATCAACCCTATCCTAAATCTATTGAAAGGAGCGCATCATGGTCAACCATCTGCTTGGCGCCGCGTGTGCGGCGGTCGTCTTCGGTGTTTGTTCCGGCGGCGGGATTGCCGCCGAAGGAACCCGCGCAGTCGCCGCGGCTGGGGGCAAACCCTTCGAAGTGCAGGAAGTCGCGCGCTTCGACCAGCCCTGGGCGATGACCTTTCTGCCCGATGGGCGCCTGCTGGTGACCGAGAAGCCGGGCAAGCTCAAGCTGTATGATTTCGACAAGCGGGCGAGCGGCGCGATATCCGGCGTTCCGGAGGTCGCCTATGGCGGCCAGGGCGGTCTGGGCGATGTGGTGCTGCATCCGCGCTTCGCGGCAAATGATCTTCTCTACCTCAGCTACGCAGAGGCCGGCGCAGGCGGCGCCGGTGCCGCCGTGGCGCGTGCCCGACTGGTGTTGGAGCCGACCGGCGGCGGCAGGCTCGAAGACCTGCAAGTCGTCTGGCGCCAGGAGCCGAAGGTATCCGGAGAGGGGCATTACGGCCACCGCATCGCATTTGATCGCGACGGGATGCTGTGGATCACCTCCGGCGAGCGGCAGAAGTTCGATCCGGCCCAGGATCTGCAGACCACCCTCGGCAAGATCATCCGTCTCAAGGACGACGGCCGGGTGCCGGCCGACAACCCGTTTGCGGCGCGCGGCGGCGTCAGCGCGCAGATCTGGTCCCTGGGGCACCGCAACCCGCTGGGCATCGTGTTCGACGCGGACGGCCGCCTGTGGGTGCATGAGATGGGGCCCAAGGGCGGCGACGAGCTGAACCTGATCGAAAAAGGCGCCAACTACGGCTACCCGATCGTTTCCGACGGCGACCATTACAGCGGCCGCCCCATCCCCGACCACCACACCCGGCCGGAATTCCGCGCCCCGGTGATTTCCTGGACCCCGGTGATCTCCCCGGCCGGCTTCATTATTTACAGCGGCAAGCGGTTTCCCGACTGGCAGGGCAGCGGCTTGATGGGCGGCCTGTCCTCGCGCGCGCTGGTGCGCATCGCCTTCGACGGCGAGCGCGCACGTGAGGCCGAGCGGTTTGACATGGGCACCCGCATCCGCGAGGTGGAGGAAGGTCCGGACGGCCTGATCTGGCTGCTGGAAGACGGCCGCTTCGGCACCCAAGGCCGTCTGCTCAGGCTGGCACCGGCCCAGGCATCGGCCAGCGGGTGATTTCCAAAACCGGGCGGCCGCGGCCTGCCCCGGGGCGGGCAACACGCTCAAAGACAAACGCCGCAAACAATTCGCGGTCCGTTCCGGATAAAATTGCCCGCCGGCGCTGCGGGCAGCGAAGGCCATCGGGCGCGGTCGGTCGTGCATCCGCACGCCGCCGGCACCCGGCTGTCAGCGGGGCGCCAGCAGGAGCAGGCCTTTTTCCGACTGCAGCTCGGCGTCAAAGCCCTGAAGGTAGTTCAACCCGAGCAGCCCCCAGCCGGGTCGTTCGGGCAAATCCAGCACCAGCGCGCGGACATTGCGCACTACCCAGCCATCGATTTCAACCTGGGGCAGGACGATTTCCGGGGCGAATCGGACGCCGCCGGCGGTGACGACCCGTCGGCGGGCTCTGCCGCCATCGACCGCAATCCCCAGTGCTGCCGCGGCGGCCCCCGGGACGGTCACCAGCGTGGCCCCGGTGTCGATGATGAACTGCTGGCGCACGCCGCCCCCGAGGCCGGCGGTGACCGGGATGCTGCGGGCGCCGGGGGTGAAGCGAATCGTGATCTTGCCGGCCATGGCTTTCAAATCCGCGATCTGGTCTGCCAGGCGTGCGGCCTGCTGGCGGAACGGACCCGGATAGGACCGCATATCCAGCAGGGTTTCAGCCTGCCGCCAGTCGCCCGCGGCCAGGGCCAGATGGACCGCCGAGAGGTGAACCGCGGGGTCCTCCGGCATAAATCGGGCCGCCAAAAAGTAGGAATCCCAGGCTTGCGCAAGTCTTCCCGGTTGGAGGGCATCCGCCAGTTGGCGGTCATAAATCTGGCGGTGCCAGGCCGTGAGCTGGGCCCGGCCCCGATCGGCATCGGGCAGGCCGTCGTCGGTCACCGCCATCACCAACTGGACCGCGGCAATGTAACCGTAAGCCTCGAACGTGGCGTCCGCCACCGCCAGGAGCAGATCGAGACTGCCCGCCTCACGGAGTATGTGAGGCCCGCAGACTTTGGCCACCTCGGCCGCAGCCCCCGTTTGCATCAGGTCGGCTGTCAGGGTGCGCATGCGGCCGATCACCCGCTCCGGGCGGATGCTTTGCGGCGTTTGGAGCGTCGCTAAAACCGCTTTGCGGGTAAAGCCGTCAGCCCATTCGGCCAACTCGGTCGCGGGGTGGCTTTTGTTTTCGAGCGCCAGCGCCCTCAGAAAGCTCTCCTCCCGGCTGCCGGCGAACGTCAGACGGTAATGATCGGCCACCTGAAACTCAGGTTGCAGCAACTCGCTGTCCAGACCGTACCAGAGATAGGCGTGGTTGCCACCCTCCTCGAAAGTCCAGCCGACAATCCGGCCGGCCTGCACCAAAATCCCCGCCTGGTTTTGCACGTCGCCCAGGGCGCATTTCAAAAAGTGGCCCTGGCGCACACACCCCGCTGTCTGCAGTGCCGCAGTCTGGCCGGCGCCGCCCGCGAGCGGCCGCCACGCCACCGGTTGGTCCGCCTGCCAGGCGGCCAGCCGGCTGCCGGGGATGCTGAAATCGCCGCTGATGCGCCACAAACCGATGTCGTCACTGTCGAACAGGACACCGCCTTCGATCGGGAAAGCGGTCTCATCATCAAGCCACAGGACCCAGTCGTGGGCGCCGGCCACAGCGGCGGCCGGCAGCGCCACCCAGCCGCCGGCAACAATCAACACCGGTGTCTGGAGCAGCATCGCGCCGGTAATATCCCGCAGGACCACCCGGCCGTAAAAGGGCTTGAAGCCGTCGGCCGCCCGGGCCGTTTCAGGTGGCCGCGTCGGCCGGCGGCTGGTCGCGTCGGAAGAGGGGGCGGGGGACGAAAAACCGGGCATGCCATCATCGGGAGGGGGGGTGGGAGAGGGAAAAAGACCCATCCCCGAAAGGGCCCAGAGGATCAGCGCCGCTATGCCGGCGCATAAAACGACCCCGCCGATCAGCCCCCACCGGATGCCGTCTCGATGGGGGCCGCCTGCGAGGCGGGCCCCGCAGTGGCTGCAGAAATGGGCGTCATCGGAACAGGTGCTCTGGCATTTCGGGCATTGCATGAGAGACCGTCCTGCTCAGTTGGGTAGCGGCCTAAAAGACGGTATCAACTGGAATTGACCAAAAAATTTCCGGCCCACCTACAGTCTTCGATCCCACCGGACGATGAAATTCAAGGAAAACTAAACCCCCCATAGGGACGGCCCTGCAACCCCTTCGCGCCGCAACTCAAATTTTTACTTTTTACCGGTCCATCAAAATTTGAAGCCCCGAACCCATATTTTATTCATTCGATCAGGGCCGTTGGACCTTGAAAAAGGAGGAAACGTGACTGAAATCAACAGCGGTTCAACACCCGGTGACGGCGTCACGCGGCGAGGTTTTATCAAACTGGCGGGCTGCGCCGCCTTCGGGGGGGCGGCAGCGCTCGCGCTTCCCGACATCGCCTCGGCCGCAAAAAAAGATCGTGCGAAACCGGCTCTTCCGCCGGAAAACCAATTCTGGGAAAGGGTCCGGCAGGAATTCATCCTCGATCCGGACGTGGTCTATATGAACATCGGCACCACCGGGGCCATGCCCCGCAGGGTGTTGGAGAATTACGCGCAGTATAACCAATTGGCGGCGTCGCGTCCACGCACTTTTGAAAGCGAGCTCGGTGCCACCTTCGGCCTGCCGGACCAGCGGGCGCAACTGGCCGCCCAGTTCGGTTGCAACGCCGATGAAATCTGCCTTTCGCGCAATACCACCGATGGCATGGACGCCATCCTCAACGGCCTGGAATTCAATGCCGGCGATGAAATTCTGCTGACCCACCACGAGCACATCGGGGCCCTCTCGCCGCTCAACGTTCTCCAGGATCGTTACGGGGTGGTGCTCACCGAGGTGGAAATACCGGTGCTGGACGTTCGCAGCGCCCGCCAGTTCATCGAGCCTTTTGCCCGTAAAATTTCCGGGCGCACCAAGGCCATCGTCTTCTCCCATATCACCTACAAAACCGGCACCCGGCTGCCGGCCAAGGAACTCTGCCGGTTTGCCAGGGAAAACGGCTTGATCTCAATTGTGGACGGGGCGCATGCACCCGGCATGCTCAAGCTGGATTTTCACGACATGGGCTGCGACTTCTATGCCGGGGCCGGCCACAAGTGGCAGTGCGGCCCCGGCTGCACCG
>JAWOJK010000324.1:0-13732 GCA_046481705.1 Desulfobacterales bacterium
GGGCCATCGAACACCGGGTTCGCCGTTAGCCCTCAGCCCCGAACCCCCGGCCGTGAGGGCAGAAAGTTTAACTGGTGTTGTCACCCTCTTTTTTACACCAAGTCCGGTAATTAATCAACGCTTATCCGGCCGTTTTCCACCGTCTGCCACCGGCAACACGGGATGCGACGGCGCCTTGGGATCTTCTTGGGCCCCGCCGAAAAGCGTTTCGCGCGGCTTGGCGGACACCGCCGCAATGTCCTGCCGAAAACCAGCGCTGCGATGGTGGGTCGGACCCAACGCTGTGGCGGCATCTCGCCTGTCCCTTTAAAATTCATATTCCCGCCCGCCCACAAACACGCGTTCGGTGCGGATCGCCGCGATTTTATCGGTCGGTACCGCGAAGGGATCCCGATCCAGGACCACCAGGTCGGCCAGCTTCCCCGGCGTCAGGGATCCCTTTTGCTCTTCCTCAAAGGCGCTCCAGGCAGCCGTGACGGTGAACATTTCCAGCGCCTCGCGCAGCGAAACGCGCTCTTCGGGGTTGGGGTGCAGGACCGCCGCCTGGACACCTGCAAGGGGATCGTAGGGCGTCACCGGGCTGTCGGAACCGCCGCAGACCGGGATGCCGTGGTCGCGCAGGGTCCGGTAGGGATGCAAGCGCCGAAGCCGGGTCGCCCCCAGCAGAGGGGCGTAGCCCTGCATGCCCTCGCAGCCGATAAAGGCCGGGATGAATGCCGGCTGCATGGCCGCCATGATGCCGGCGGCGGCCATACGCGCGATCTGGTTGAAGGTGGGCAGCTCGAGGTGCTCGATGCGGTGGCGGTGGTCCGAACGCGGATGGGCGCGCAGCGCCTTTTCCATCGCCGCCAGGACCTGTTCGATGGCGCGCTCCGATTCACAGTGGACCGCGATCTGCAGGCCTTCGCGGTGGGCCGCGAGCACAAAGCGGTCCATGACCTCCTGGCTGTAGGTCAGGGCGCCGTAATTGCCGGGCTCGTCAGTGTAGGGCTCGAAAAGCGCCGCCGTGTGCGCCTCGAAGGCGCCGTCGGCGCAAATGCAGCCGCCGACCCGCGGCAGTCCCAGCCGGCGGACTTCCCCAAGATCCATGTTTTGGTTGTAACACACGACGCGCACCGGGAGCCGCTCGCGGTGGGCCATGATGATTTGGGTCTCCCCCGGCCCGAGGTGCCCGCCGTCCAGGGCGTGCAGGGTGGTGATGCCTTTTTCAAGGGCCATGCGGCCCGCCACTTCCATGGCCGCCACCTTGACGGCCTCGGGGATCATCCCGGCCATGACCGGATGCACGTAGGACAGGATCCCCGGGTCGCGCACAACGCCGGTGGGCCGACCGCCTTCGCGGTCCACGCCCTGCAGGTCAATGGGGAGCTGCAGCAATTCGATGCCGCGGGTATTGAATGCGCACATGTGGGCGGTGGTGTGCAGCACAAAAACCGGTCGATCGGGACACGCGCGGTCGAGCTCCTGCCGGGTGGGCATCCGTTTTTCGCGCAGCCGCCGCTCGTTGAGGCGGCCGGCGCGCACCCAGGCCCCCGGAGGCGCCTCCCGGCTGCCGGCGGCCACCCGCTCCAGGAGCTCATCCAGCGAGGCGACGTCATCCAGCGCAATCGCAGTTGCCAGCAGGCCGGTCAGCATCAGGTGCTGATGGGTATCGATAAAACCCGGCAGAACGGTCCGGTTTTGAAGATCCAGCACCGGCCAGCCCTGCTGGATGAGGTCCGCCACGGCGTCCCGGGCACCTACCCGGAGGATGCGCCCGCCCTCGATCGCGAGGGCCTCGGCGCGGGCCTGGTCGGCCGCCATGGTGATGAAATTGGCGCCGCTGAGGATCAGTCGGTGGGTCATGCGAGGCTCCTTGAGGTGTCGACGGGGCGGCGGTTTTTTGGGGAGGGTATGCGGTCGGGTTTGCAGCCGGGCGCCCGCTGCCGCCGCGATGCGCTTGTCAACCCAGTTCACCCGCTGCATCAGCCCCCCCGGGAAAAAAAGGATGACGGTGCAGGTCGGCCCGCCCGGCAGGGCCAGGCGCAGCGTGTCAGCCAGAAATCGGCCATCGCGGTGATCACCGCTACCACCCCGATCGTGCGCCCCATCACCCGGACCTGGGCTGAAAACACCCTATCCCTTTCTGGCCGGCGTCGTCCTGGAAGACCTGCAGATAACACCCCCCGGTGACCTCCGGCACGTGAATGACGTGCACAACAGCCTCGCAGGCCGCAAGCTCCGGGGCCAGCGCTTTGAGCCGGTTGGGGGCATGGTGCAGCAACGGTTCATTGAAAACCGTCCCTTTCTGGTCCGGAAAAATGGCGATCGAAAGAATTCCGGCCTCCACCAGGTCATTGAAGAAATGGGTGCCGTAGGACACCTCCGGGGTGCTGCCGTTTTCGGCGAAAGCGACCTCACCCAGCACCAGGGTGTGGTTGATGTCCCCGTAGCCCACGCGCACCCCGAGGTTGATGTCGTTACTGCCCCAGCGGCCCGGGCCGAAAAGGGCAAAACGCGCGCCCTGCAGGAGACGGTTGAGACGGCTGACCACCCGGCCGATGGCGAGCTTCTCCGAGTGGCTGGCAAGGTGAGCGTAGGCCTTGGGGTCGACGTAGACAATATACTCGATATTGGCGGCGACCCCGCTGTACATGACCCGGTCGTTGGTGAAGAGCACCTGGTCCGGCGGAAGATCCTGGGGCAGCGCCACCACGCCCATTTCCTTGTGCAGCGCCAGCGACCGGCACTGGACGATATACAGCAGCCCGTCGTCCCAAACGAATTCGACATCCACGGGGCGGCCGTAGGCCTCCTGGAGCTTGCGCAGAACCTTGCGCATCAGCGGGCAGAACGCCGTTTTGGCCAGGAGATTGTCGAAGGTCAGACACGCCTGCTCCGGAGGGACCGCCTGCCCCTTGAACATCGGGGCTGCCATGTGCCCCTCCTGGTTGATGGAAACCGCGAAAAAAAGCTCCGGGTGGGTGACCTCCCGGGCCAGCTGTTGAAAGGGAACCGATTCCAGCCGGCCGGTTTTAAGGTTGAGGACATCCACGATTTTCTGAGAATACTTGAGGATCTGGGATGCCTCCACCTCGGGCCGCAGCTGGGGGTGGCTGAGATGCACCATGCGGGGGTAGCCGCCCCCCACCCGGTCCACGGCCTGGGTGGCCAGGCCGTGGACCAGGCGGATCATGCCGTCCTCCTTGCGAATCCGCGGTGACCAGCTGTAGGCGCCGAAGGAAAAGGCCACGCCGGCGGCAAACGGGAAGAAATAATCCCCGAAGCGGCGGCCTACAACCTTCTGCACCAGGACGCTCATCTTTTCGTCGAAATCGAGCAGGTTGTTGTCCCGGCGGTAGACGATCGGCGCGGGGCCGTAAGTGCTCATGTGGACATGCTTGAGGCCCCAGATGAATTGCTTCAGGCGCGTCTCGATGTCACCCTGATTGGTGATGAAGACCGAATCGTACTTGCCCGAAAAGGCGTAGCCGAAGTTGTCCTCCAGCAGGCTGGAGGACCGCAGGATCAGGGGATGCTCGCCGATTTCCTGGAGCAGTTCGCGAAAGTCCGCGACCACATCGGGGGAAAACTGGGCGTTTTTGAAAAGAGCCGCGATCTGCTGACAGCCCTCTTCGAGTTCTTCGCGGGATTTGTACTTCTGGGTGTGGAACTGGTAGAGTTCGTTGGAGTCGATGAAGTCGCTGAAATTGCCCGTATTGATGTAGTAGCTCTCGGGGATCCGGACGTGTTTTTCGATCTCCGGGTCGCTTGGGGTCAGCTTGGGAACGAGAATCTTATAGGCCAGAAACATCCCCGCCGACTTGCCGCCGATTTTCCCGGGCCGGCGCCGGTTCCAGATGATGCGATCCGCCAGTTCCTCTATATCCCGAATGGTGATGTGGTGTTTGGCGATGCCGATAAAGGGCAGCTGGTTGGAGATGAAATGGTTGATCAGGGCGACCCGCACCCCCTCGGCCTCGCTGGGCGAGATGTAGAGATCGCCCATGGGAATTTCGCAGAATTCCTTGAGCGCCTTTTTGATTTTGCGGGTCGTGGTGCCCTCCATGTTGACGACCTTGTTGAGGTTTTGAAACCGGTCCTGCTTGCGGGCGAGGTTGATGTAGTCTTCGATTTCCTGCTCGTTGAACGCCTGGGCAAAGGCGGTGCAGATCAGCAGATCGGTGTATTCCCGGATGTTGGCCTCGGTGGGTTCAAAGCCTTCGGCGGCAAGCCGGGCGCACGCCTCCTGCCGCAGGCCTTCGGGGGCTGCGATTCCCTTGGCCGCAAGCGCCTTGAGAAAGATCCCGCGCATGGCCTCGACCAGATCGGGATAGCGCATGATTCTGCGCAGCAACCGGTAGACCGGCAGCATGCTGATGGGTGCGGTGGGCACGATCGGGTTCCCTCCCCCTTTAGCGGGCGGCGGCCGGCCGGCTGCCGCCGCAATTAACGCCACTTGCCTGCGCGCCGGAGCGCCGCCTCACACCCAGCCGCGCAGCTTGCAGGCTTCGGCCACGCGGGCGACCGACACCAGGTAGGCGGCCTTGCGCATGTTGACCCTCTCCCGCTGGTGCATCTCGAAGACCCCTCTAAACGCCTGGGTCATCTGCTCGTCCAGACGACTCTGGACTTCCTTCAGCGTCCAGTAAAAGTTGTAGGCGTTCTGTACCTGCTCGAAATACGAAACGGTGACCCCGCCGGCATTCGCTAAAAAGTCGGGGATGACGGCGATGCCCTTTTCCTCGAGGATCTGATCCGCCTCCGGGGTGCTCGGCCCGTTTGCCAGCTCAAGGCAGAGCTTGCACCTGAGCGTGTCCGCATTTTTTTCCGTTATCACATTTTCAAGTGCTGCGGGTACCAGCACGGTGGCCTCCACCGCGAAAAGCTCCTCGTTGGTGAGCGCATCGCCGTCCGCAAAGCCGGCCACGCCCCCGTGGATCGCGACGTACGTCATCAGTTTGCGGGCGCTGAGGCCTTTGGCGTTGTAAACCCCGCCGGTTTCATCGGCGGCGGCGATGATTTTCAGCCCCAGGATCGATTCGGCCAGCAGCGCGCCAAACTTGCCCACGTTGCCAAGCCCCTGGATCGCCATGGTGGCGCCGTTCAGATCGATGTTGAAGGCCTTGGCGGCCTCCCGCAGAACATAGACCCCGCCGCGGCCGGTGGCATCTTCCCGCCCGGGCGAGCCGCCCAGCGCCAGCGGCTTGCCGGTGATAACCCCGGGCTGTTTTGCCCCCGTGAGGGTTTCATACTCGTCCAGCATCCAGGCCATGATCTGGGGGGTGGTGTAGACGTCGGGCGCCGGCACGTCCCGCGCGCTGCCCAGCGCCCGGGCCACGGCCCGCACGTAAGCCCGCGCCAGGCGTTCTTTTTCGGCCGTCGAAAGCGCCTTGGGGTTGCAGATCACGCCGCCCTTGCCGCCGCCCAGGGGCAGATCCACCACCGCGGTTTTCCAGGTCATCCAGGTCGCCAAGGCACGAACGGTGTCGATGGTCTCGTCCGGATGCCAGCGCAGGCCGCCCTTGGCCGGCCCGCGGGCCGTGTTGTGGGCCACCCTGAAACCGTGAAAAATCCGGGTCGACCCGTCGTCCATTTTGACCGGCATGGTCACCTTCAGCTCCTGCATCGGCCAGCGCAGCAGCTCATGGGTGGCCGCATCCAGGCCGAGTTTCTCGGCGGCGCTGTCGAGATGCTGCTGGGCGATGGTGAAGGGATTCAAAGATTCGCTCATGTGGCCTTGCTCCTTGTCGGTTAGGGTATGGGTTGCCCGCGTCCACCGGTTGCGACGCGTTCAAAAAACAAGGGTTTTACCCAACACGGTCCGATGCTGACGGGCCTCACCCTCCAAAAATCGGCTGAAAGATGCGGACCCGGGCCCCGTCGTGCAGCGGGGCGTCGCCCGTGACCAGCCGGCCATCGATGGAAACAAACCCCAGACGGACCCCGTCGAGCCCCAGGCGGGCGACCAGTGCGTGCACCCCGTCCCCCTCCCGGAGCACGAGGCTCAGGCCGTTTTGGGCGTCATAGGCCGGCAGGTGCTTGTGCAGGGTCCCATACAGCTTGACCCGGATCAGGATCTCGCCCATCACCCGCAATCAGAAATCAAAGGTCTGGTCCATCTGCTCGTCGCTGACCACCACGACCTTGTTGTGGGGCGGCAGCGGCTCCGCGTAAAACATTTTCGGCAGACGGTCGTCCAGGTTGGTAAAGCCGGCCCTGCGGTTGAAATCCCGCTCGGCCTTGAGCACCCGACGGCCCAGGTCCCGCCAGTCGGCCTTGGTAAACGGCTGCCCAAGCTTGGCGCTGATCATCGTCAGAAAATGATCGAATCCCCCCTTGGCCGCCAGGCCGGATTGGGCGAAATCACAGAGCCCCATGGTGTCGACCGCGGCCATGTGGATCTGGGCGTCACGCGAGGCTTCCACCTGCCCCTCGGCGGAAAAGCGGTCCAGGGTGCCGCCGAAGGCCTCCAGGTTCTTGTCGACGACCCATCCGGCGGTGTGGTCACCGCCCATCGGGCTGGTGGCGTAGGTGACCGCCATTCCCTGCAGGGCGCGCGGGTCGTAGGCCGCCATGCTCTGGTTTTTCATGACGGGAACGCGGTGGTGGTTGAAATGTTTGCCGACCGCCGCCGGGCCGCCGCCGAGCACATTGCCGAATTCAGTCCCCCGGCCGATCTCCGCGACCATCGCCAGTGCGCTCTGGGCGTCGCCGAAAGGCCGGTAGCCGGCATCCATGGCCACACCGATGGCCACACCGGTGCTGATGGTGTCCAGCCCGATGTCGTCACAGAGGAAATCCAGCCGGGCGATGGCGTCGAGATCGTCGTTGCCGATCATGGCCCCCATGGACCAGATGGTCTCGTATTCCAGCGAGGAGGTCACGTAGCCGCCGTCTTGGTCCACAAATTCGTTGGAACAGTTGATGATGCAGTTGGCGCAGCCCTTGTGGGTGGTCTTGCCGCCCCGGGCCTTGATGGTGCGTGCCAGGGTTTCGCCGCTGATCTTGTCGGCGCCCGCAAACTGGCCCTGGGTGGCGTTGCAGGTGGGCAGGGCGCCGGCCTCGTTGATGGGGCCCACCAGCACCGCCGTTCCCAGCGCGGGCAGGATCTCGCCGCTGAACTCGTCGGCCTTGACCGCCTGGGCGTAAGCCTTGGCGGAGGCCTTGAACGCCTCGGGGTCCACCAGCCGGTCCGGGGTTTTGCCGCCCTGATCCACCACCAGGGCTTTGAGGCCCTTTGAGCCCATGACCGCCCCCAACCCGCCGCGGCCGGCGGCGCGACAGGGGCGCCCGTCAAAATCCGAGGTTTGGATGGAGGCGATCGCCATCTGGAACTCGCCGGCGGGTCCGATACAGGTCACGCTGTTTTTCTCCCCGTAGATCACCTTGAGTTCCTTTACCAGACCGTAGGTGCGCATACCCTTGTAGGCGGCGGCGTCGATCAACTGCGCTTTTGCGGCCGCGTCGATCTTCAGCAGGTAGCACTCCCCGGCCGGGGCCTGGCCTTCAACGACCACTGCCGTGATCCCCAACCTGGCCAGATCGGCGGCCACCGTCCCGCCGACGTTGCTCTCCTTGATGCCGCCGGTCAACGGACTCTTGGCGCCCACCGAAAACCGGCTGGTGTTGATCAACGGCGTCCCGCTGAGGTAGCCGGGGGCGAAAACCAGCTTGTTCTCCGGCCCCAGGGGATCGCAGACGGCCGGCACCTCGGCGTTGATCAGGGTGGAGGTCAATCCGCGGCCGCCCAGACCGGCGTATTCGGCCGGCAGGGCCTCTTCGGCGATCGTTTTGGTAGTCATGTCAACTCGGATAACCTTCATCGCGGCCTCCTTATGGGGCAAAGGGGTTGAAAAGGGAAAAAGCGGCTGGGGTGTTTTTCAGGAGATGCTCTGGAAGGTGTCCTCCAACCGGTTGAGCACCTCATCCAGGGTTTTATATGGTATGTTCAAGGCCGGTTCAATCCGGATGTTCTTGGCATTCGTCAGGGTCCCGGCGGTGATGACCTTGCGGCTGAAAAGCCCCGAAGCCACCCGGTAACCGGTTTGATCGGTGGGAAATTCCATCCCGATCAACAGCCCCTTGCCGCGCACCTGCTGGAGGATGTGGGGGTAGCGCTCCTGCAGTTCCCGGAGCTTTGCCAGCACGTACGCGCCCTTTTCGGCCGCCTGGCGCGGCAGGTCCTCTTCCAGCATGACCCCGATGTGCGCCAGGGCCGCAGCGCAGGCCAGCGGATTGCCGCCTGTGGTGGTGGTGTGCATAAACGGGTTGGGCTCCAGGCAAGACCAGATCTTGGGCGTCGAGAGAAACGCCGACATGGGCACCACCCCCCCGCCCAAGGCTTTCCCGAGACACATGATGTCCGGCGCGACGTCCCAGTGGTCCACGCCGAAGACCTTGCCCGTGCGGCCCAGGCCGGTCTGCACTTCATCGGCAATCAGCAGCACCGCGTAGTGGTCGCATATCGCGCGCAGGCGGGGCCAGAAATCGTCGGGCGGCACAATCGCCCCGGCCTCCCCCTGGATCGGCTCGGCCACGACGGCGGCGATTTTGTCGCCTACGGCTTTGGCGGCCGCCAACTGCTGTTCAACGGCATCGGCATCACCGAAGGGCACATGCCGAACGCCATCCAGCAACGGCAGGAGGGGTTCGCGGAAAACGGATTTGCCCATCAGCGAGAGGGCGCCCAGGGTTTTTCCGTGAAACCCCTTGAGCATGGCGATGAAACCGTTTTTGCCGGTATACAGCTTGGCCAGTTTCATGGCACCTTCGACCGCCTCGGTGCCGCTGTTGGCAAAAAAGCCGTACTGAATATCCCCGGGGGTCAGAAAGGCCAGCACTTTGGCGAGGTGCGCCCGCAGGGGATCGAGCATCTCCTGGCTGTACTGGGGGCTGCGGTCCAACTGGGCCTTGACGGCTGCCACGATCTTGGGGTGCCGGATACCGGGGGAGTAAATGCCGAAGCCGCCCAGGATATCGATGTACTCGCGCCCCAGGACGTCCCGCAGGGTCGAGCCTTCGCAGACCCATTCGGTCACCGCGAAATCATTGGCCTCGGTCACCGATTTGCGGTATTCAAGAAACCCCTTGTTGATGTGGTTGGCGAAGTTTTCGCGCGTTTCCCGGGCAACCCGCTGGCAGTCCTCCCGACAGACGTTCTCGTGGGGCGTGGTGATGAGCTCAACCATGCGTTGGGCTTCTTGCATTGCATAGCGGGTATCGCGCGCCATTTTATTGCTCCTCGTAGGGGTCCCTCCAGGCCTTCTGGAGTTGCAGCGCACGGGGAAAAACAACATCCCCGGCAACTGGTCGACATTCGCCGCCGCGGGTGCCTGACTCAGGTCGGCCTCGGCAGCGCGGAAAACGAAAAATAAAATTTTAATCCAAATAATTTTTTATTTTTCGAAAAAAGTATTATAGCCTTTTTCGAATGTCAACACCCTCTCGGTGACGACCGGTCACGCGGCCAGTTAAATCTTACGCGCAGGACTGGAAAAGACCAAATCCAACCCAAAGACCCCAAGACGCGGAAGTCGAAAGAAAAGCCCACAGGAGGATCGCATGCCGCGATCGATTGATAAAATCGATTCCAAAATTATCTGTCTGCTGCAGAAGGACGGCCGGATGGCCAATACCGAAGTCGCCAAACGCGTGGGCATCACCGAGGCGACCGTCAGAAACCGTATCAACCGCCTGATCGAGGATGACATCATCCAGATTGTGGCGGTCAGCGACCCGTTCAAGCTCGGATTCGAAATCGCCGGCAACATCAAGATCACCATCCGCTTTGAAAAGGCCGATCACGTCATCAGCGAACTCAAAAAGCTCGATGCGCTGTGGTATATCGCCTTGATGACCGGGGTTTCCGACCTCGATGTCGAGTTCCACGCCAAATCGATGCGGGATCTCAGGGTCTTGATTTACGACAAGATCAACAAGATCGACGGGGTCGTCCGCACCGATACGGCCTTCCACCTGGAACTCATCAAAAACCGCCTCGACTGGGGAACAGCCCTGGAAGATGGTGACTGACAGACCGTCCTGCAGGCGCTTGGCCCCCCCTTCAATCGGTCTCGGGCGGTCGGCCCTCGGGGCTCCAGCCCCGCAGGCGATAGTAGTCTTGAACCAGGCGGTCCAACTCCTCGGCCGTGATCCCGTCGCCGGAGGCGAGCTTGTCGGTCACCAGCCGCCGGGGCAGACGATCGTCGGCCGCGGTCAGTCCTTCCCGCAGGTTGAAGCGCCGGGTGTTGTTGGTGACCCGCGCGGCCACGGCCTTCAGCCCGCCCTGATCCAGGTGAAGGCCGGTGGTCAGCGCGATCGCCTCGGAGAGGGCCTCCCAGAGGTAAAAATCGCGGTAGAAGCGGCAGAGAATCAGGCAGTCGAACAGGGTGCAGCGGTCTTCAAAGTCGAGAAACAGTTCGGCCTTGCCGCTGATCTGCCCGGGCGGGATGACGCCGGTCAACTCCGGCTTGTAGAACGTGCTGCGCAGGTGACAGGCCCCGCGGTCGCTGACGGCATAGGCCAGCCCCATCCCCTTGAGGACCCGGGGGTCGTAGCCGGCCGGCTCCATCCCCTTGACGTGCACGGCCAGGTCCTCCAGGCCCAGCTCCTCGCTGGCCGACTTGATCCCCTCGGCCAGCAGGCCGCCGAGCCCCTCGCGCTTGACCATCTTGCGCACCAGTTCCGCCACGGCCTCCGGATCCCCGTAGTTCAGGTTATCTGAAATCCGCCCGCGGCGGGACGCTTCGATCGCAAAGGCCGCCAGGTTGCCGGCCGAAATGGTGTCCACGCCCAGCCGGTCGCAGAGATCATTGAGATAGGCGATCTCATCGATGCGGTCGATCAGGCAAAGCCCGCCGAAGGAATAGATCGTTTCGTACTCCGGGCCCTCCAGCCGCAAGCCCCGGTGACGCCCCTCCCGGACTTCGATGCGCTTGCCGCAGGCCATAAAGCAGGTGCGGCAGGCCTTGGGGCTGACCTTGAGCTGGGCCTGCATGCTGTCGGCATTTATTTTTTCGAACTGCGCGTAGCGCCCCTCGGACCAGTAGCGGGTGGGAAAGGCGCCGGCCTTGTTGAGGATGTTGACCATCATGGGGGTGCCGAGATTGCGGTAGGCCTGGGTGGCCGCATGGTCCTTGAGCCGCGCCAGCATATCCCGGGCATGCTGTTTGAGTGCCGCGGGTTCCGCAACCGGCCGGCTGCGGCTGCCGTGAAAGGCGACGGCCTTGAGGTTCTTGGATCCGAAGACGGCCCCCATGCCGCCGCGCCCGGCCACGCGCCAGCCGTCGTTTTTGACCACCGCGATGCGCACGCGGTTTTCACCGGCCGGGCCGATCACCATGGTGCCCGATTTTTCGGCCGCCACACGCCTGCGGATCTCGGCCTCGGTCTCAAACGTATCGCGCCCCCAGAGATCGGTGGCATCGTGAAACGTCACGGCCGCATCGGAGATTTCGAGCCACAGCGGTCGGTCGGCGGCGCCGGCGATGACGATGGCGTCATAGCCCGTGCGGCTCATGGGGATCGCCAGGCTGCCACCGGAATAGGACTCGGCATACAGCCCGGTCAGGGGCGACTTGGAAAAAATGCCGTGTCGGCACGAGCCGTAGAGCGGGGTGTCGGAGGCCGGCCCCAGCGCCAGCACGATATGGTTTTCCGGGGCAAAGGGGTCCACCCCGGCGGGGTTTTTCGCGAGCAGCAACTGGGTGGCAAGCCCCTTGCCACCCAGATAGCGGCTCAGCACCGCCTCATCCAGGGCTTCCTCCCGGCTTGAACGGCTTGTCAGGTCAACCAGCAAGATACGCTGAAAAAATCCTTTCATGGCGGTGCCTCCTGTCATTTACCGGCCCGACTCAGGCCTTCTCGATTTCGTATAGCGACTCCTCCAGAATCGCCAACCCGCGCTCCAGCTGATCATCGGTGATCACAAAGGGCATCAGGGTCCGGATGACGTTGCTGAAGTTGCCGCACGAAAGCAGCACCAGCCCCTTGTCAAAACAGAGCTGCACCAGTTTTTTGGCCTCGTCGGTGGCGGGCTTTTTGGTTTCGCGGTCCTTCACCAGCTCCAGGGCCAGCATGGGCCCCTTGCCGCGCACATCACCGATAATTTCGTGCCTTTGCCGCAGGTCGGCAAAACGGGCCTGCAGGATATCCCCGAGACGCCGGGCACGTTCGATCAGCCCGTCCTCGAGCAGGATTTCCAGCACGGCCAGCGCCGCCCGGCAGGAAATCGGGTTGCCGGCGTAAGTGCCGCCAAGCCCGCCGACATGCGGTGCGTTGATGATTTCCTGGCGACCGATGACCGCGCTGAGGGGCATCCCCGATGCCAAGCTCTTGGCGCAGGTGATCAGGTCCGGTGCGATCCCCCAGTGCTCGATGGCAAAAAACTTGCCGGTCCGGCCGGCGCCGGACTGCACCTCGTCAGCGATCAGGGCGATGTCGTATTTCTGACAGATTTTCTGCAGCTTGCCGAAGTATTCGGGCGGCGGGGTGATAAACCCGCCCTCCCCCTGAATCGGCTCGACGATCACGGCCGCGGTGCTTTCGGCGGCAACGTTGCTGATGAAGAAATCCTCGAGGTAGTCGGCGCAGGCCACCTCGCAGGCCGGGTACTTGAGACCGAACGGACAGCGGTAGCAATAGGCGTAGGGCATGCGGTAGATTTCGGGTGCAAAGGGCCCGAACCCCAGTTTGTAGGGCTTGACCTTGCTGGTCAGGGTCATGGTCAGCAGGGTCCGGCCATGGAAGGCGTTTTCAAAGGCGATGACAGCCGGCCGTTTCTTGGCATAGCGCGCGGCCTTGACGGCGTTTTCAACCGCCTCCGCCCCACTGTTGGCGAACATCGTCATTTTGGGAAAGTCACCCGGTGCCAGTTCATTGAGCCGGCTGGCCAACTCGACATAGGGGTCGTACATGACCACGTGAAAACAGGTGTGAATGTATTTTTCGGCCTGGTCCTTGATGGCGGCGACCACCTTTGGATGACAATGGCCTACGTTGAGCACACCGATACCACCGGCGAAATCGATCAACTCGCGGCCGTTGACATCGATCATAACCGCCCCCCTGGCCTCTCGGACAAAGGCCGGGGTAATGTTGAAAGGGCCTTGCGGGACATGCTGTTTACGCTTTTGCAACAGGTCGTCATATGGGGTTGCCATGTCTGTTCCTCCTTGTGCGGGTAAAAACAGGGGTTAATTGAAAGGGGCGGTTGCGTAAAGCACCCGAATCGCCTGGCACGACCGCATCCCGGGGTCGCGACGGCCTGTGTCAGCGGCGGGCCATTTATTTGCCGGAGCGCCGCGGCCTCACGCTTTCGATAAAACCTTTTGAATCCGGGCTTTGCGGGTGTCGATGGGCTTCGGCCGACGCCAAAGGCACGGCGCGCTGGGGGTGGGTGCCCCAGTGACGGTGAAAACAAGGATCGTGCCAGCTCGCCGCACCGTCTCCGCTGTCGCCGAAAGACCTGCAAACCACATGATATTTCACTCTTTTCATTTGCATTAGAAATTTTGCGGGGCGCCACCCTCAACGAGAGCGGGCAGGCGGCAGGACGCCCAAAAATGCGCTGTTGCATATAAGATGCTGATATGCATATATGGGGGTCGATGGCCTTCGGCCGACGCCAAAGGCACGGCGCGCTGGAAAAGCTTCTTGACTTTGAGAAAAAACCACCTGTTCAGGAAATTGTTACCTTCGTTAAAATCAGTGCTGAACTTCTTGAACAAAAGTTAGCTTATGGTGAAGTTCT
>JAWOJK010000328.1:0-2724 GCA_046481705.1 Desulfobacterales bacterium
AGGGTGTTGTGGGAAAAGCGGTTGAGCGCGGCCAGATCGATGGGACCGGGCACCTTCCAGATGCGCACGGCAGAGGCTCCTTTCTGAAAGCGGGATGGCAGGCAAAGCGGGGAGCGGCCGGCACCCCTATCGGCGGGATGATCCGTTGCCATGGCGCCGGCCCACCACCGAAGGCCTTTTTAGCCCCCATCGGATTTTTTTTCAAGCCCCCCTTTGACGCGGGCCCCGGGGTGGGGACGTCCGCCGCAGCCGCTTTTGAGGGCCTTTGTTCCCATGGTGCGTCAAATTCGGGCGTGTCGTCTTTTATTTTGCGGCTGTTGGGCCTGACCACATTTCTAACCGAACCCTAATCCCCTCCAAACCTTTCCCATGGATAGTTGCACATCAATGCCATTTAACGAGGAATGAGGATGGAAGCAGCAGAAGACCTTGGCGAGATCGAAGTTGCGACGGCCAATCCGGCGCCGCAGGTGCACGCCGCAGCCCATGTGCGGGGGTCCATCATCGGCCGCTATACCGACATCGGCCCCAACTGGACGGTGCTGGCCTCCCGGCTGGGAGATTACAGCTACCTGGCCGGCTCCGACGGTGTGGTCATTTACACCGAAATAGGCCGATTCTGCTCGATTGCCTCCCACGTTTTCATCAACCCCGGCAATCATCCCATGCACCGGGTGACGCAGCACCACTGTACCTACCGCCGACGGCGGTATGGATTTGCGCCGACCGATGACGATACGGTTTTCCAATGGCGCCGCACGCATTGCTGCCGCATCGGCCATGATGTCTGGATCGGCGCCGGAGCCCAGGTGATGGCCGGCGTCACAATCGGCAGCGGCGCCGTGGTGGCTGCCGGCGCGGTGGTGACCCGGGATGTGGCGCCCTACCAGGTGGTGGCCGGGGTGCCGGCCCGCGCCCTGCGGATGCGCTTCAGCCCGGATATCGTGGATAAACTGATGCGCATCGCCTGGTGGGACTGGGACCGCGCCACCCTGGAGCAGCGCTTTGACCATTTTTCAAACCTGGAGAATTTTCTTGAAGCCTTCGCCTGATCCATCTGCCGCAGGGCCTGCGGCTGAAGGTCCCCGCAAGCTGCCGGAAGCCGTTGCGGGGATAAAAACGCGCCTGCTCAACGTCATCGCGGCGGCCGAGACAGATCAGGTCGAAGCGCTGCTCGACAGGCTCTGGGCTTCGGGGCGCTTCCGCATCCGGCGCGAACCGCGCAGCGGGCTGGTGATGGCCAGCGTGCGCGATCCGTTCGACACCCCCTTCCATTTGGGGGAAGTGCTGGTCAGCGAAGCGCAGGTGGTTTGCGACGGGCAGGTGGGCTGCGGCGTGATCTGCGGCGACGAGCCGCAACGGGCACTGCTGCTGGCGGCGGTTGAGGCGGCAGCGTTGCATGGCGAGGCATCGATCCTGGCGTGCGTATGGGACCTCATCGGCCGCCTCGAGAAACCCAAGGGCGAACAGGCGGCGCGGACATCCAGACTGGCCGCGGCCACCCAAGTGCGGTTCACGTCCATGAAAAAAGAGACTGTGGACTTTGGCTCGCTGGGAGAACACCCCGAGAAGCGGCCATGATGGATGCTGAGATCTTCAAAAATCAGAAAAACTACCGCATCCTGCTCGAGGCCATGAGCCGGCCGGGCCGTATGGTTCGGTTGGGCGGCATCGAGGCCGCAACGCCTTTTGCCGCGGCCCTGGCCATCGGTCACTGCCTGCTGGACCATGAGGTAAGCCTGTGTGTGATCGGCGGCACCGGCACCTGGGCCCTCCAAGCCGCCCTGGTCGAGGCCACCCAGGGGCGCCCCGAGGTGCCGGGAAAGGCCGATTTCCTTTTTATCGCCGGGGCCCAAAGCCAGGGGGCGGCAGCCCGCGCCAAACGCGGCCGGCTGGAAGCCCCCGAGGAAGGCGCGACCCTGGTCTATTGCCTGGATGCCGGAGCGGCGGCTGCATTGCAGCGTCTGCGCGTCCGTCTCTGCGGGCCCGGGATCGCCGGGCCGAGAGGCATCCGGCCGGAGATGCCCGGGGTGCCGCTGACCGAATTCGAGCAACTGATGAGCGTCAATGCCGACTACCCGCTGGGGGTCGATGTCTTTTTTGTGCGGCCGGGCGGGGAGCTGATGGGGCTGCCGCGCTCGACACGCATCCAGGTGAGGTGACGGGATGGGATATGTGGCCGTCAGAGGCGGGGCCGCCGCCATTGAAAACGCCGCGCAGTTCAGCCTGATGCGCCGCGCCGGCGGCGCTTCCGATCTGCTGAAACCCGACCAGATCCGCGAGCAGCTTCATTTTGCGGTGGATCGAATCATGAGCGAAGGGTCGCTTTACGCCCCGGATCTGGCGGCCCTGGCCTTCAAACAGGCGGCCGGCGATACCCTGGAGGCCGCTTTCATCCTGCGCTCCTACCGCACCACGCTTTCCCGTCTGGGATATGCCGAGCCCATCGCCACCGACGGGATGCGCCTGATCCGACGCATTTCAGCGGCCTTCAAGGATATCCCCGGCGGGCAGGTCCTCGGCCCGACATCGGACTACACCCTGCGGCTGCTGGATTTCGACCTGCAAGCGGAATCGCCGGGCCGCACCCGAAAGGCGGTCGCGCAGCTCTTCAAGGACACCGCGCCGTTGGCGCCGCTGCCCGAACGCTTTCCCAAGGTAGTCGAGATGCTGCGACGCGAAGGCCTGCTGGCACCCCGCCCGGCGGCCTCCGGAAAGGATGCG
>JAWOJK010000380.1:0-5081 GCA_046481705.1 Desulfobacterales bacterium
CATGGACGCATTAACCCAACAAATTGAACAGGCCGCCAGATTGATTCAACAGGCCCAAAATATTGTGGCAATGACCGGGGCCGGCATTAGCACTCCTTCCGGTATCCCCGACTTCAGAAGTCCCCACTCCGGCCTTTGGGACATGGAGCTTGAGGGCCGCTGCGCTGCGCTGCAGATCAGCGCCAAGGAAAAGACCGGTTCCCTTTATCTTTCGGAGGGCGAGCCCATTGCCGCCACCCTGGGGCCGCTTGCAGGCAAGGCGGCGGCACTGGCCATCCTGGGGTGGAAGCATGTGACCATCGACATTGACTACAGCCCACCGGAGAGGCAACCGGAGTTCGACGAGTCTCTCATGAACCTGTTGCTGGAGGCCGGGCGCCTGGATGATGAAAAAAACAGTGGGCTGCCCGAAAAGCGCCGCCACGAGCGTTTTGACTGCCTGGTGGCCGTTGATTACGACGTCAGCAGCTCGACCTATCAGAGTTGCCTGCGCGACATCAGCCTTGGCGGCGCCTATCTGGAAAGCGAGCAGCCCGCGTTGCTGGGCTCAGGCCTCACCCTGAGCCTGTCCGCGCCCGGCGTGACGCGCTCCTGCAAAGTCCAGGGCAAAGTGATCCGCTGCGACCCGAAGGGCATCGGGGTCAGTTTCGAGCATCTCAGCCTGAAACAAAAAGAGGTGATCCAGGCCCTGACCGAGTTGCGCCCGCGGTTGACCAGCGGGGCCGAGCTGGATGCTGCGGAGGAGCCCGAATTGGAGCTCTTTGGCTGAACCCCGGGAGGGCGCTGCGGTGAAAGACCAGGCCGCTTCTTTAAAACTCACCTGAAAGGAAATCGGCGGTTTTTAACGAACACCCCGCAACCCGTGCGCGGTTTGTCGCGGTCAAAAGCCGCGGGGCCGAACAGCCGGGTTTCCCGCCGGCGGCGGATCGCGGAAAAAGGGTGCTCGGCCGGACGTTATCGACATGAAAAAGATCTTCATCAGCAGCAACCATCAAGCCCCTTTCCTGTGCGAGGCCTGCGGGAAGCAGGTGGTAAAGGATGTCAGCCGGTTCGCGGCGCTCGATCACAAAATTCAGCTCAAGTGGACCTGCGCGTGCGGCCACCCCAACAGCGTCATGCTGGAGCGCCGCCGTTTCATCCGAAAAAACGTCAACCTGGCGGGGGCCTATTCGTTTGAAACCCAGGACGGCAGGTCCCTTTGCGCCGCGGTCACCCTGTTGGATATTTCCCAGCGCGGCGTGCGCTTCAGGCAGGCGGAAGGCCAGCGGCAGCCACCGCTGCAGATAGGCCAGCGGCTTTCCATGCGTTTCAATCTTGACGATGAATTTCAGACCAGCATCTCCCGCGAGGTGACCGTTCGCAAGATAAACGGCGACATCGTGGGCGCGCAGTTCAATACCGACGAGCACTACGACAAACTCGGTCCATACCTGCTTTTTCACGACGCGTGAGCCGTTGTTTCATGAAAAAGGCTTTCCCCGCGAAAGACAAGCGGTTCCCGTCAAGGCCCGCGAGACGCAGGGCCGCGCCGTGCAGGCGATCCAAAGGGGCGCCGTCAAAAAAAGCCTGCGCCCTGGAGGGCCGTTTGGGTTGCATAGGCCAGCAAGGCGATCGCCGTCAGCTGCAGAAAGCGGCGCCGGCGGTGGGTCATGCGCCAGGGGGGCAGCAGAAAGGCGACCGTGCAGCCGCCGCAAACGAAAAAAACCGTGAAATAGCGGGCATTGCCCGGCATCCAGGCGGGAATGAGGGCCACCAGCAGAAAATAGGCACCCAACGCCAGGGCCAGGGCCTTCAACCGCCGGGCGCCTTTTACAAACGCCCACCCGAGCGCCGGCAGCATCAAAAAAGCGGCAAAAGGACCGAACCAGGCCAGGTCGGCATGGGGCGGCGCGCGCACGGCAAACGGGGCCGCCAGCCCCCGGGCGGCAAGCGCCGCGGGCAACAGACGATCGTGGAGCCACTGCAGGCCCGCCCCCCAGTCGATGCCGAACACCCGGGCCGCCAGAAACTCCACGGGCGGCGTCAGGTCGAGCACCTGCAAGCCGTAGCGCACAAGATTCCCGGCAAAGCCGGCCGGCCCGTCGGCATTATAGGCCCAATCGACCCCGGGCGGCGACCCTACCCAGTTTTTCTCGGCCAGGATATTCAAGCCAAAGAGCCAGGCCTGTGAGAAAATTAAAAGCGCGAACAAGGCCGCCAGCCCTGCAAGCGGTGCCTGACGCAGCATGTCCCACCAGAGCCGACCGCCGTGCCGGCGAAAGAGGACCACTGCACCCAGCCCCAGACCAACGGCCGGAAACACCAGACACATCCGGTCGCCCGAAATACTGAACGATAGGGTCAGCAGCAGCATCAGGAGGTCTTTGACATCGGGGCGCTCGACGGTCCGGTAGAGCAGCAGAATAAAGAGCAGCGCAGCGGCCGCCGGAATGATTTCAGCACCGCTCGAAACCGCCTGAAAGACCAAGCGGGGCATGCTGACGACCAACAGGGTCACGCTAATCGCCGTGGGGGGCCAGGCATAGCGCCGGCACAAGGCATAGGTGGCAAAACAGATGGATAGGTAAGCGGACCAGGCGAAAAGCCCCGTTACGGGACCGACGGCGCGGCCTGCAAACATCCGGTCCAGAATGAGGGCGTTGAGCGGCGCCAGCGCCTGGTCCTGACTGGGCGCTGACCCCAGCGGGCCGGATGATTTAACGCGCCAGCCACTCCCTGCGGTGAGGTCCCCACCGACGGTCGCGGTCGCCGGCGGCGACGACGACGCGACAGCGGCCAGCAACAGCAGGCCCAGCGCCAGGACGAGGCCACCGACGGCCAACGGATGATCCCGGCTGAAGCGCACCGCCTGCAGCCACAAACGCCCAATCACCCGACGCTCACGCCAGGTGCAGACCAAACACACCACTGCGGCAAGCGCCAGGACCCAGCGGATCTGATCGAGAGCACCGGCCAGAAATCCGACCTGCAGCAGAAAAGAAACCAGCATGGCCGGCAGCAGTGCGGCCAGAGCCGCCGCCTCGGCCAGGGTGCAGCCCCAGCGTCGAAAAAGCGCCAGACCGGCCAGAGAGAAAAAGGCGATTTCGGCCACGCCGCCGAAGGCGGCCAGGGCGCCCATCACGTCGCTACCCATGGATCACCCCCCCTACCCGCCATCACCCTTCGTTACCATCATCCGGGAAGGCTTCGGGTCTCTGCTCTTGCGCGGCTTTGCGGGCTTTCAGATCTTCGACGATCTCGATCATGAAATCGCGCATCTCCGTCGCCAGGCGCCGGCACTCGTCGCAGTAAACCTTGCGCCGCATGAAGCCGTGAACCTCATTCTGGTGATGAAACCAGGCCGGGTAAGGCGATCCTCTACAAAACTTGTAGCCCGTGTGGGTTGCAATGGGGCAGCCGGTACACACCAGCATGTAGTAGATCCGACAGGGGGGGCAGTCCAGCACCCCGCCGTCGGACTTCTCGCCGGCAATGATCCGATTCCATTTGGCCACCGACGACTCCATGATCCGGATATGGTTCATGTGACCTCCTCCAGCCGCAGCGCGCTTTCAACCGATAAGGGTGGGTATCTGACCCGCGGTTCAGGTTGCAAAGCATTTCCAGAAGCGTTTGTGAACCATCGTACAGCGCTGTCTGACATAATTGACCTTTTTGAGGTCGGCCTGCGCCTGCAGCGCACGAAAATCCGTCCGCTGGCGACCGGACAATTCGGCCACCACCGCCCGGATCGAATCCTGCAGGGCGTCCTTGCGGTATCCGCCCTCCAGGGCGAGAACCAACTTGCCGCGGCAGCACTGATCGGCAATTTCCATCAGGATCCGCGTAAGCGCCGCGAACCCGTCGGGCGTGACGCGCATCCCGCCCAGCGGATCCTGCGGGTGGAGGTCGAACCCGGCCGAGACCAGAATCAGATCCGGCTGAAATTCCAGTGCAATTGGCAGCAGCAAGTGATGGTACAGGGCCGCGAATTCGCTGTCACCGTAACCTTTGGAGAGCGGTAGGTTGACGGTGTAGCCTTCGCCCGGCCCAAGGCCGGTTTCCGTAAAGAGACCCGTCCCGGGGAAATGGGGGTGCTGGTGCGAGGAGAAGAATAGCACGCTCGGGTCACGCTCAAAGGCGTGCTGGGTGCCGTTGCCGTGATGAACATCCCAGTCCACAACCAGCACGCGCCGGGCGTTCAACTCTTGGCGGGCAAACATGGCCGCGATGGCCACGTTGTTGAACAGGCAGTAGCCCATGGCTCGGGCGGCTTCGGCGTGATGCCCCGGCGGCCGGACCAGGGCGAAGGCATTGGCAAGGCGCCCCTCCCAAACGTCGCGAACCGCCTGAAGGAGTCCGCCCACGGCCAGGCGCGCCGCCAGATAGGACTTCGCCGAAACCGGCATATCCGCCGCCAGGGATGAGTAAGGCTGGCGCGCGGTTGCGGCAATTTTTCGAATGTAACCGGCTGTGTGAACCAGGGAAAGAGTCGTGTGGGGGCAGGGACGCGGCTTCAAAAGGCAGCAACCGGCCGGAAGATCACCGCCACTCAGCATGTCGTAAACCCCTCGCAGCCGATCGGCGTTTTCGGGATGCGCCTCCCCGGTGTCATGCGCCAGAAAGCGGGGGTCCATAACCAACCCGGTAGGCTTTGGGTTCGCTGCCATCTGCGTCCCTCAGAGCGCTTTGATATCCAATTCGGCAGCAGCCGCGCCCGGCACTGTCAGAATGGCACACGGGGCATGCCGCAGGGCCGCCTCGGTCGTCGACCCGAGGATGAATTGCTTGACCCGTCGGCGGGCTCGAACGCCCACCACCGCAAGGTCCGCCTGCACTTCGCGGAGATAATCCAGCAGGATTTCCGGGGCCGGCCCGTGGCGCAGGACGATGCGCGCAGCCCCCAGGTCAACCCCTTCGGCCGTCATCATCTTGCCCAGGCGCCCGCGCAACCGCCTCTCAAGCTCCGACGATGCAAACTCGTCAAGATCAAATCCATAGCGCCCGTCCGATACTCCCAGCGCACACCGCCACTATGAAGGAAAACGGGAGGGCCGAGCGCGCGCTATCCGGGCGCTCGTCGTCTACTCCCTGAAACGCGG
>JAWOJK010000381.1:0-39007 GCA_046481705.1 Desulfobacterales bacterium
GTTAGAAAGTAATAATTCTAAAAGGAGAAAAGGGTGGAAGAAAAGAAACTAACCAAAAAACAAAAAACAGAACAAGAACATGATGAAGAAGTTAAGAAATATGCTCAGGAAGTTAATTTGGAGGTAGAAGAACTAGTTAGAAGTGTAAATTTACTGCAAAAGCACAAAAAAATCTTATTTAGATCAGCAAAAAAATTAAGTGAATATGATGGAGAAAATGAAGCACCGACTTTATTGGGAAACTTGATATCCTCGACGGTGATGACGCCTTCTTTGCCGACTTTGTTCATGGCCTCGGCGATGATGTTGCCGATGGTTTCATCGTTGTTGGCCGAGATGGTGCCGACCTGGGCGATTTCACGCTGGTCCTTGGTGGGTTTGCTGATTTTCTGTAGCTCCTTGACGGCCACTTCCACCGCTTTTTCGATCCCACGTTTGATGGCCATTGGGTTGTTGCCGGCGGCAACCAGCTTCTGGCCCTGCTCGTAAATGGAGCGCGCGAGAACCGTGGCCGTGGTGGTACCGTCGCCCGCCATGTCGGAGGTCTTGCTGGCCACCTCTTTGACCATCTGGGCGCCCATGTTCTCGAACCTGTCTTCCAGTTCGATCTCCTTGGCGACCGTGACGCCGTCCTTGGTCACGGTGGGAGACCCCCAGGACTTGTCGATCACCACATTGCGTCCCTTGGGGCCAAGGGTGACGACCACTGCATCTGCAAGCGTTTTGACGCCCTTGAGCATCGCCTCACGGGCTTTCATGTCATACTTAATCTGTTTTGCCATTTCGATCTTTCCTCCCTTTATATTAATTTGATGAATTGCGTTATTCGATGATGCCAAGCACGTCGTCTTCGCGCATGATCAAATATTCCTCACCTTCGACCTTCACCTCGGTGCCCGAGTACTTGCCAAACAAGATCCGATCCCCGGTTTTGACTTCCATCGGGATGAGTTTGCCGTCATCGGCCACCTTTCCCTTGCCGACCGAGATCACAATCCCCTCCGCCGGTTTCTCTTTGGCAGAGTCGGGAATGATGATGCCGCCCTTGGTTTTGCTCTCTTCTTCAACGCGTTGGACAATGATGCGATCCTGCAGTGGTCTGAGTTTCATTGCTTCATTTCTCCTTTTTTCGTTAGTCTGAATCTTTGCCGACAGGCAATTGGGTGTGGCAGGGGGAGTGCGATAGTAGCTTACGGTAAGCACCCCCACCCGTTCGTAAAGTCATCGTGTTGACCAGTTGGGACTCTTTTTTATTCTTTTTCAATTGGTTATTGCGTTTTAGGCCGTTTTGCCGCTCTTGCCCCGGCCCGGAGCCAACCCTGCCGTCTTGGGTAACCCAATCGGGTCTGAACGGGTAAAAAAATTATCGCGTTAATCTTTTTTTGAGGTGCTGTCGCTTGGCGCAGCCTTTTCAGCCGGTTTGGATTCCGACTTCGTTTCGGCGGCCGGGGTAGGGGAACCTTTTGGTGATTTGGCATAGTCTGTAACGTACCAGCCGGTCCCTTTGAGGTGAAAGCTGCTGTGGGAGATAAGCTTGCGAAGCTTGCCGGAGCATTGACTGCACGTCTCAAGCGGTTTTTCGGAAATCCTCTGAAAAGCTTCTTGGGTGTGACCGCATTGGGTACACTCAAACTCGTAGATGGGCATTGATTACCTCCGGAAATCAGAAAATCTTTTAAAACCTTATATTTAAGTTTGTCCTCGAAAAACCTGGCTAAATATATTCAGTTGAAAGGGGTTGTCAAGGCGGCAGGCAAAATTTTTGAGGGGCGAAAGGGATATTGTTCGGGTTGTCGGCCCTGACGATTTCCAAAAAATCTAAAGCCGCCGGCCTGCAGTTCAGTTATAAGTCCTGGCAGCGGGTCCCGTGTCGCAGCGCACCGCAATCCTTGCCACCCCCAGCCGCGCGCTTGCGGCCGAATGTTCTTGGCCGGGGCTTGGCCGGGGGCCATCAGGGGGTGGCCAGTCCCTCAAACGGTTTTCGCCACTCCCTGAAGTAGGTTAATACCGGTGACAGGTCCGTGCTGCGGATGGGGTTGAGAATCAGATGGGTGATGGCGTGGACGCGGGCTTCCTCGGCCAAGCGCTCTTCCGGGGAGGCGTCAAAGTGCTGTAGAAAGGTATTGAACCGGACAACGTGAACCAGTTCATGGGTAATGATGTAGAGGATGAAAGGAAAAAGCGTGAGCCCCGGCGCCTTGGCGAGCGCCTTCAAAATGTTGTGATCCTGCAGGCAGATCTTGTAGAAGTCATAGGCCGCCGACCCCAACTCTTTGCCTTTCCGCTTTCCTTCGTAGCGAATGATTTGGGCAAATGGTTCCGCCACGATCTCGCCGGCGTTGAGGGATGCCAGCGTCTTGACGTCATATTTGAGCCGCAGCCACTGATTGGTGGACATCTTGAAATGGTTGCTGACCAACTCTTCGGCCACGGCAATCGCATTGTTGACGATGCTGAGTTCTTCAGGGTTGAACATCACCGGTATTGGCCTGCAGCAGCATGAGTTTCGATGGCATGCTTTCCCCTATTCGAAGGGTGCCGAAAGGCTGCGCCCCTGGCCGCCGTGCGCCGCCCGGCTGACGGGTGCCACCCGGGCGGGTCCACAGTCTTTCGCATATTATTCAGAACACCTTGATTTTGTGAAAAAAATAGCATATTATATTTTAATTTTCAAGCCGTATGGAAACGCCACCCGCTGAGAGGATTCCCTATCGCCCGCGGTCAAGGGGTTACAGCCCGGGTTTGGCTTGGCGAAGTCCAAACCGGGGATTTGAACGGATAGCCACAAAAAAGAGTGGACAACCTTTTTGAGTTGGTGCTAAAAGCGGGGATCAAAAAAAAAATCACGAAGAATGGAGGTGATCCGTTGGGCAGCGTCATCAAGAAACGAAGAAAGAAAATGAGAAAACACAAGCATCGAAAGCTGTTGGCCCGCACAAGACATCAGAGAAGGAAGGGTAAGTAGCGTCGCCAGGCTTCTCTTTTGATACGCTTAAATAAAAAGCGCCGGCTGAGTTACCAAAACCGGCGCTTTTTATTATGTCTGGCACTAAGGCTGCGTCTGGTAGTCCTTCAGGTACTTCAGGAATTCTGAATCCGTGGAGAGGATCAGCGAGCTTTTATCGCTCAGCGCGTCGTTGTAGATTTCCAGTGTTTTGATGAACGAGTAAAAGTCCGGGTCGGCATTGTAGGCCCTGGCATAAACCGCAGTCGCCTCGGCGTCCGCCGTACCTTTCAGCTCCTGGGCCGTTCGATAGGCTTCAGAGGTGATCCGTTTGAGGTCCCGTTCTTTTTCACCCAGGATCTTCTGGGCCTCGCCCTTGCCCTCGGAGCGGAACTTTTCCGCAATCTGCTGACGTTCGGCGATCATTCGGTTGAAAACCGATTCTTGCACCTGCTCCACGTAATTGACCCGTTTGATCTTGACATCCACCAGCTCGATTCCGAAGGCTGTAAGTTTGGGCTGGGCCTGTTTCAGGATCGCTTCGGTTATTTTCGCCCGACCGGTGGTGATCAGGTAGAGCGGCGGCTTGGCCATGGCCAGCTCGTCGTCGCCGAAACCCGCGCCCAGCTGCCGGTTGCTGGCCCGGACGGTCTCGATCAGGCGGTTTTCGGTGATCAGGTTGCGCACTGCCGGATCAATGATATCGTTCAACCGGAACTGGGCGCTGGTGATGTTGTTGACGGTTTGAAAGAACTTGACGGGGTCGACGATTCTCCAGCGGGCAAAGGTGTCGACCCAGATGTAGGTTTTGTCGAGGGTTGGAATCTGGCCGGGGTCGCCATCCCACTGCAGCAGATTCTTGGGGAAGTAATTGGCGTTCTGCAGGAACGGAATCCTGAATTTGAGTCCCGGATCGGTTTTGGGCTCTCCGACGATCCGGCCGAACTGGGTGATCACCACCTGTTCGGTTTCATCCACCACATAAGCCGACGCGAAGCCCAGAAAGATCAGCGCCACAACCAAGATCAATACAATTCCTTTTAATTTCATTTTACGACACCGCCTTCTTTGCCCAGGTTCAACAGGGGCAGAACATTTTTTTGATCCGAATCAATGATGACGGTTGACCCAAACTTGGGGAAGACCTCTCGGATGGTTTCCAGGTAAAGCCGCCGCTTGGTGACATCCTTGGCCTTGACGTACTCCGAGAACTGGGCGGTAAAGCGGGTGGCATCCCCCTCGGCCCGGTTGATGCGGTCCAGCGCATAGCCCTCCGCGGCGCGGATGGTCCGCTCGGCTTCACCCCGTGCAGCCGGAATGGCCTTGTTGTAGTCCTCCCGGGCGCGGTAGATCATCTGTTCTTTTTCCTGGGTGGCCTGGTTGACTTCGTTGAATGACGGTTGCACCGGGCCGGGGACATTGGTGCGCTGCAATTCGATGGTGACGATGTGGATACCGCTGTCGGCCTGATCGAGTTCCGTTTGCAGAACGGTCTTGGCCTCCACGGCGATTTCGTCACGCTTTGATATCACCTCATCGATGCTTCGATCCCCGACCACCAGTCGCATGGCGGCTTCGGCCATGTCCTGCAGCAGGCGCTTCGGGTCCTGCACCTTGAAGAGGAAATTGAAGGGGTCCTTGACCCGGTATTGAACGATCCAGGGGACCACGGCGACGTTCAGATCCCCCGTCAGCATCAGGGAATCGGGGGTGTCGGCGGTGATCGCGGTGGACAAACGTGAGGGGCTGGTTTGGGGGCCGGAGCGAAAACCGAATTCCGCCGTTTCCACCCGCGTGACGTTAACCTTGGTGACCCGCTCGATCCCGGTGGGCAGTTTGAAGCCGAGCCCCGGTTGGGCCGTGCGGACGTAGCGCCCAAACCGCTGCACAATGCCCACCTCGTCCTGCTTGACCGTAAAGAACATGGAGGAGGCGAAGAATACGGCAATCAGCGCCAGTATGACCAACGGTCCGAACGGTCCGCCCCGGAATTTCATGTTTTTGAGTTTCTGCAGGATTTCATCCACCTGGGGTGGCGTTCCGCCCCGCTGTTGCTGCTGCTGTTGCTTTAACTTTTCCCAGTCCCAACTCATCTTGATATTTCCTGTCGGTGTTATAAGGTGTTTTCCCATTGCCGCATTGAAACCATGCGCCCTTCCGTAAGTGGTGTATACGAGTTTGGAGAATATGGTACCGGTCTTTGCAAGTCAAGTAAAAACGGGCATTCGGCAAGCGTGTGGAACCCAAAACGCCGCCATCCGGGGCGGGGGTGCCGGACGTCTTGACAAATCCTGTTCAAGGGGCCGTCGCAGGGGCGGGATCGCGTGGCGGTGAAGAGGGGAAGAGTGAAAAATCGGTCCAAAAATCGGGATTTCGACCATCTCGGCAAGCTGCTGAATCAGGTGCTCGGGGCCTGCCGTAAAAATCCGGATATGGCGCTTCACCGCGTCTGGGATATCTGGGACGCGACCCTTGACGCAGGGGTTTCACAGAACGCCCGGCCGACGGCTTTCAAAGGACGCCTCCTGTTGGTGAGCGTCTCCAGTTCCGCCTGGCTTCACCAGCTTCGGTTTCAGAAAGCCGAGATGATCGCGCGGTTGAATGCCGCCCTGGGAGATGCACGGGTCGACGATATCAAGTTCAAGATCGGAGCCGTTGGTGACAGTCCGAACCAATGACCCCCTGACCTGCGATTCTTTTTTCGGGGGGCGTCTCCAGGTCCGGCAGCACCGTGATGGCTACCGATTCTCGATCGATGCGGTTCTGCTGGCAAACTTTGTTCGCCCGCGGCCGGGTGACCGGGTCCTGGACCTGGGCACCGGCTGCGGCATCGTGCCGCTCATCCTGGTGCTCCGCTTTCCCGGTATCACGGTCACGGGCCTCGAACTGCAGCCCGGGCTGGCCGACCTGGCCCGCCAGAACGTGGCGCTCAACGGCATGACCGCTGCCATTGAAATTCAGGAGGGTGATTTGCGGCAGGTTCGTCCCGGCAGGGCGAGGGCGCCCTACGATGTCGTTGCCAGCAACCCGCCATACCGCAAGGCGCACGCGGGGCGGGTCAGTCCCGGCGCGCAGCGTGCGGTGGCGCGCCACGAAATTGCGGCGACGCTCTCCGACGTGGTGGGCTGCGCCGAACGGATGCTGCGCACGGGCGGGCGTTTCGTAGCGGTTTACGCGGCCGAGCGTCTGACGGATATCTGCTGTGAAATGCGCCTGGCGGGGCTGGAGCCCAAACGGCTGCAGATGATTCATTCGCGCCCGGGAGAGGCGGCCAAGCTGATTGTGCTGGAGGGCCTCAAAGGGGGACGGTCGGGACTGGACATCGGAGCGCCCCTTTTTGTTTACGCCGCCAATGGCGGCTACAGCGACGCCCTGGCGGCCATGCTGCGGCCCTGAAAAACCTGCGCAAACCAGGCTTCGGCAGTTCTTGCGGCGGGCGCTAGCGCTCCGGCAGCAGGCTGTTGAGCACCTGCCCGGTTATGACTTTGGGGTAAAAAAAAGTGGATTTGTGGGGCATGACAAGCCCCTTTTCCGCGATTTCTCTAACCTGTGCCATCCGGGTGGGGTTGAGGATCAAACCGGCCTCGCAGCTGCCTTTCAAAACCGCCCCAAGCGCCTCTCGGGCGTCGCTGGAATAGCCGATGAGGGCTTTGTCGTCCAGATCCGCCGGGGCGAACCCCAGCAGTTCGATCAAGACTACCCGGGTGAGCACGGTTACATCCAGTGCGTTGAGTTCGGGGGGGGCCTCCTGCCCGAAATATTGCCTCATTACGCCGGGCTTTAAGGTCAGGAGAAGAAACTCGGCCCGGTTTTTCAGCAAGGCGCCGATACCGTTTTGCGCCGTCGCATGCCCCAGTTCGTTTAGAAAAGTCGTTTGCACCGCCGCGAAATTTTCCCGGTCAAAGGGAAAAAACCGAACGCAAAAAAACTTCCGCGCGCGCTCGCCAAAAGCGGCGGCGGCCATCGGGCTGATGCGGTTCAGCATTCGGTGCGTCGGTAAAATGATCAACCCGGGATCCGCCATGCTGGCGAGATACATCATGATAAAATTGGCGGGGTGCTGTGCAGTGAATCCGGGCAGGTTGGCGGCGGCCCAATCGCGGTATGCCAGGGCCGTTTCGTAGCGGTGATGGCCGTCGGCGATAAAAATCGGCAGGGCCTGCATATGCGCCGATATCCTTCCGTGTAGGCCCGGGTCGGTAATCCGCCACAGGCGATGGCGATGATCCCGGTCATCCCTGAAATCCATCTCCGGGGGGATCTCGGCGACCGTTCGCTGCAGGGATGCCAGCACGCTGCCCTGGTCGGGGTAAATCGAAAAAATGGGGCTGAAATTGGTGTGACAGGCCTTCATCAGACCCAGCCGCTCGGTTTTGACCGCGGAATAGGTTCGCTCGTGCGGCAGGACGATGCCCTTCTCAAAGGGTTCCAAGCCAACGCGCGCAATCAGGCCCATGCGGGTCCGTCTGCCGGCCTCGAACGGGAATTCGATGCTGGTCAGGTAAAAGGCGGGCGCCGGGTCCTGGCGCAGGGTGCCATCTGCCAGCCACCGGCGGTAGGTCGCGGCCGCTCGGGTGTGCGGGTTGTCTGCGGCGGTATCCCGTCCGCTGGATTTCCCCAGGATCAGGCGAATGACATTCCGGGGGTGTCGGTCGTAATAGGCCTGCTGCTCGTCGCTTGAGATGACGTCATAGGGCGGCGTCATGACCTGCGCCAGATCCCCCAGCTTGTCGGGATTGTACATAATCCCCTTGAAGGGGAGAATAGTCGCCATCTAAAAACCACCTTGCGCGCTCGGGTTAAAATCAGGCTTCAGATACTAAAAGGGCAGGTGTTGTTCAAGAAGAAAGTGATATTCGACCATTGACAGTCAATATCAAAAAGTATAATGAGACATACCTGCGCCTGACCGATCCCGTGGTTGTCGGTCACCCCCATTCGCTGGGAAACCATGCGCCGCAAAGGTTAAAGCGGGTGGCGTCTCTGTGGGGTCGGCAGCTTCCAAGGTGTAGGAGAGGTGGCCGAGTGGCTGAAGGCCCCGCTCTCGAAAAGCGGTATCCTGTCAAAAACGGGATCGTGGGTTCGAATCCCACCCTCTCCGCCACAATTTTCTGGTTTGCGGGGGCCATTTCGGGTTGTCGCCTGCCTCCGGCTGTAAGTCCACCGCGGTGGTCCCCTTGGGGTGCGGGTGGCAATCTGTTTAAACTGGCACATTTTTTTCGCGGAGAGATGTCCGAGCTGGCTGAAGGAGCACGACTGGAAATCGTGTGTGCTGTCAAAAGCGGCACCGAGGGTTCGAATCCCTCTCTCTCCGCCACATTTTTTCAGTTCGCCCCCCCTCCCGTTCGTCTTCTCCGGTAGTCTCACCCCAGGAAACCACACGCGTGTTGCTGCCAGCTGCGGGAGCCTTTTGGGTCACACGGGGAACGGTTTCAATGTCTTATCTTGTCCTTGCGCGCAAATATCGACCGCAAACCTTCGATCAAGTCGTCCAGCAGGCGCACGTCACCCGCACCCTGACGAATGCCATCAGCTGCGGCCGCGTGGCCCATGCCATTTTGTTTGCGGGGCCGCGCGGAACTGGGAAAACAACGGTGGCGCGGATCCTGGCCAAGGCCATGAACTGCGAAAAAGGCCCCACGCCGCTTCCCTGCAACGCCTGCCGTTCGTGTCGTGAAATCACCGCGGGAAATGCGGCCGACGTCCATGAAATCGACGGGGCCTCCAACAACAGCGTCGAGCAGGTCCGGGAGCTGCGCGAAAACCTCCAGTACATGCCATCCCGCAGCCCCTACAAGATCTACATCATCGACGAGGTTCACATGCTCAGCATCGCAGCTTTCAACGCCCTGCTGAAAACGCTGGAAGAGCCGCCGGCGCATGTGATGTTTCTCTTTGCGACGACCGAGCCCCACAAAATTCCGATCACGATCCTCTCCCGCTGCCAACGCCACGACCTGCGGCGCATCGATCTGGCGGCGATTACGGGCCACCTTGAAATGCTCTGCCGGCGGCAGGAAGTTACGGTTCAACCCGAAAGCCTGTGGCTGATTGCGCGCGAAGCCGGCGGCAGCATGCGCGACGCGCTGAGCCTCTTGGACCAGGTGATCACCAGCGCCAATTCCGGTGATGGGGTCGACCCGCAGGAGGTGCTGGATATCCTGGGTGTCATCGACCGCAAGATCCTGCACGATCTTTCCGCCGCCATCCTGAGCCGGGACCTTCCGACGATTCTCGAACAGCTGGACGATATTTACGATCGCGGCCACGACATGAAAAAGCTTCACGGCGATCTGCTCGAACATTTCCGCAACCTGCTGGTGGCCAAGATCGGTCGCAACGCCGGTCGTCTGATCGACCTGCCGGGGCATGAACTGGCCCAGATGCAGACCCAGGTGGCGCGTGTGTCCGCCGCCCAGCTCGAGCAGGTCTTCGAGCTGCTGCTGCGGGAAGAAGGCGTACTGAAATATTCGGCGCAGCCCAAGCTGGTGCTTGAAATGGCCTTTGTGCGGATGCTCCAGGCAGCGCCCGTGCTGTCCATCGAGACCCTGATCGCAAAAATCGATCAGCTGCGCCAGGGGTTGGCGGAAATGCCCGTCGGCTCCTTCGCCCCGCAAAGCGTCACACCGCAAGGGGGCCTCGACCCTCCCGCTGCTGCGCCGGTTGCGCCGCTGGTTGCGCCGCCGCCCGCCGCCTCGGAGGTCGAGGCCGGCTGCGACCCGAATGAAAGCCTGGCGCAAAGCTGGCAGCGGCTGTTGCAGAAATTGTCCGGGCGCGATCCCGCCCTCAAAGCGGTGCTGGGCACCAGCGACCTGCTGCGGGTGGATGAGGCGGTCGTTGAAATCGAACTGCGGGGCAGTGCCTTTTCCCTGGACAGAGTGCGGCGCAAGGAGAGCATTGCGCTCATCGAGGCGGTTTGCAGCGATTATTTCGGCGGCCCCCGTAAACTGGTTCTCAAGGTCAAGGAACAGGCCCGCGATGATGAGCGCGAAAAGCAGCGTGAGGCCGCCCGCTTGAAACAGGAGGCGCTCCACCATCCGCTGGTGGCCGATGCCATTGAAGTCTTCGAAGGCGAGGTGCTGGAGGTCAAAATTCTATAGACCAAGGTCTTGGCCGCAGGATGTCGGCGCCGCAAACCGCGTCGTCGCCTGGCCTGAAACGCCGCACGCGGTCGCCAGTCACCCGGACACGCGGCAACAAGGAGATTGCGAACATGAAAAATATGGGAAACATGATGAAGCAGGCCCAGAAACTCCAGGCCAAAATGCTCAAGATGCAGGAAGAATTGGCGGAGAAAACCGTTGAGGCCACCGCCGGCGGCGGTATGGTCAGGGTGGTCGCCAACGGGCGGCAGCAGATCGTCTCGATTCTGTTTGAAAAAGAGGTTGTTGACCCCGAGGACGTTGAAATGCTGCAGGATCTGGTGTTGGCCGCGGTCAATGACGCCCTGGCCAAATCCCAGGAGATGGTTTCCGAAGAAATGGGCAAACTCACCGGGGGCATGAAGATCCCGGGACTGGTATGACATGAACCACTATCCCGCCGCCATCCTGGCGCTTATCAAAAATTTCGCCCGTCTCCCGGGAATTGGCGAAAAAACCGCCGAGCGGCTGGCCCTGCACATTTTGCGGGCGCCTCGTGGTGAGGCCCTTGCGCTGGCCCGCAGCATCGAGGAAATCAAGGACCGCATCAGTCTCTGCCGCCGCTGCGGCGCCCTCAGCGACGGGGAACTGTGTCGCATCTGCAGCAACCCGGCACGCGACAGTCGGCAGGTCTGCGTGGTCGAGCAGCAGGCGGACATGGTGTCGATTGAGAAATCCGGCGCGTTCAACGGCGTTTACCATATTCTCCAGGGGGTCCTGTCGCCCATTGACGGCATCGGCCCGGGGGAAATCCGGATTGACGAACTTGTGCAGCGGGTTGGCGGCGGGCGTGTCGACGAGGTTATTCTGGCAACGAGCATCAGCATCGAAGGCGAGGCCACAGCCGATTATATCGCCCAGCGCCTGGCGCCGGGTGGGGTCAGGGTGACCCGGATCGCTTCGGGTGTGCCCGTCGGCGGAGACCTCAAATACGTTGATCAGGTGACCCTCAAACGGGCCATGGAGGGCCGTCACAGTGTCTGAGATGCGCCTAACGCCGGAGGTGCTTTTCACCTGCCGCCGCTGCGGGGATTGCTGCAAGGGTTTTGGCGGCACCTACGTTTCGGAAAGCGATATCCAGGCGATCGCCCGCCACCTCAAGGCTGCGCCCGGGCGCTTCACGGCACGATACTGCCAGCCATCGGGTTCGCGCTGGGTGTTGGGGCAGGGCCCAAACGGCTACTGTGTTTTCTGGCGCGACGGTCTGTGCGCGATTCACCCGGTAAAACCCCGCATGTGCCGCGAGTGGCCGTTTATCCGGAGTGTCGCGCGCCATCCGGAGAACTGGTTCAGCATGGCCGCCTCCTGCCCGGGGATGCGCACCGATTTCAGCCCGCAGCAGATCGCCGCGTGCGTCCAGAGGACCCTGGCGGCGGGCAGGCACGATTAATCCTGCCATCGATCCGGCGGGTTCACGCGAAAGGCGTCCGCGGCGAGGGCTTCGATAATCTTGCGGGCGGTCAACTCCGCCAAACTTCGGGTCAGGCGCTGGGGCGAGTCGGTCCACACCTTCTGAAGATTCGCCTCGGAAATGACCGTTCCCTGATCGGCCAGGGCGCAACACAGCAGGTAGAGGGAAACCGTTTCAACCGGTAAGCCCAACGCAAAAATTTTCTGGTTCATCGAAGGGTGTTCGGCAGCAGCGGGCATGCGATCCTCCTTGAAGGGGTGGGATAATCGGAATGGTTACGGCACGCTATACCACGCGAACGCTCTGGGCGGCAACCCGCCCGCAGCGGCAGGGACGGCATGATCGGAATTCTTGATTCAGGGGTCGGCGGGTTGGCCCTCGTGCGGGCACTGGGGGACGGACTGCCCGGGGTGCCGCTGCTTTTTTGGGGGGACACGGCGCGCTGCCCGTATGGCGATAAAAGCCCGCAGACGGTCGGCCGTTTTGCCGCTGAGGGCCTGGATTACCTCCTGCGCCACGGCGCCCGTGCAATTGTCATCGCCTCCAGCACCATTGCCAGTTGTCTGCCCCGTGAGCTGCGCGACAGCGCCGGCGTTCCCATCTGGGATCCATTGGAACCGGCGGCCCGTCGGGCGTTAGCATGCTCTCGCGGGGGGGGCATCGGGGTGGTGGCGTCGCCTGCCACAGTCGCGACCGAAAGTTACTCGGCGCGGCTGAAGGCGCTTGCACCCGGCGTCCGGGTTTACACCCGGGCCTGCCCCCTGCTGACCAGCCTGATCTGCGCCGGCTGGCTGAAAAAGCCGGAAACATTGCGGATTGCCAAGAAATGCCTCCACCCGCTGAAAGTTCGCCAGTTGGACACCCTGATTTTGGGAAGCGCTTTCCTGCCGCTGCTGCACAAGGTCATCCAACACAAGCTCGGTCGGTCGGTGGTCCTGGTGGATGCCGCGGCGGTACTGGCCGAAACGGTGATTCGCGCCTTTAAACCGCAAGCCGTCGCAGCGGCCGCACCGATTCCGCCCCGGCTGGTGGTGACCGACCATAGCCCCCAGGTGGCGCAAACGGCAAGACTTTTCCACCCCGCCCAGCTGCTCTTGCAACCGCTGTCCCGATAGCCCCGGCGGCGGGTGCCGCCGGCCGGGTTGGGGCATGTTTCCCGCTTTACGCCGCCGCCGCACTTGCCGCCGCTGTCTTTTATTTGCCGTACCCGCGAGGGTAAAGCCCAAGAAAGGTTTCCAGCACCGCCTCGGGCCGCGTGCCGTCCAGGCAGGCCGCGCCCTCGCAGTTTGCCGGAGCCGTTTCAAAGCAGGGCCGGCAGTCCATCGCGGGCTGCAGCGCAGCCACGGCCGGGCCGCTGGGGCCCCAGCGGGTGGCGCTCGACGGCCCGAAGACCGCCACCGTGGGCAGCCCCAAATAGGCGCTGAGATGGCTGATGCCGGAATCGTTTCCGATCAGCCCGCCGGCCGTTTCCAGGAGCTGCTGCAGCTGTGCCAAATCCGCGACGCGGTGCAGCGGGCGTTTTGCGAGTTGTGGGGCCTGCAGGCTTGCGGCGAGGTCCTGTTCCGCCGGGCCGAGGAGAAAGGCCGGCTGCAAGCATCGGGCTTCAAGGCCGGCTGCGACCGCCAGGAAATGGGACAGCGGCCAGCGTTTGCGCGGGCTGCCGGCACCAGGGTGCAGCAGGATGGGCGCTGTGGCGCCGGGTGGTGTGGGCTGCCGGGCGCCCGCCACGAAGGGACCCGTCGCCGGGGCCGGGCGGGCAGCGGGCGCCAGCAGACCGCAGGCCACCAGCTGGTCGTAAAGATGTTGCAGTACGTGGGTTTTCAGATCCACCGGCGGCCGGGGAGCCATCTGGTGCAGGGCTGCGCCGGGCAGACAGTGCCGCAGGTTGTCGGCCAGCTGGGGGCAGGTGGAGAAAACCAGCATGTGACGGCAGGGGCGCAGCAGCCCCTCGGCCCGGAGGCGGGCGGGTGCGCCGTAGAGGGTGGCGAAAACGGCCGACTCAAACGCCAGGGGCACATCGATCACCCCCAGCCGGGCCGCCAGGGCGGCGATGTGACCCTGGCACAGCAGTGAAACCGGTTGCATCCGCCGGCGCAGCTCAAGAATGGCGGGAAAGGTGGCGACCACATCGCCCAGTGCGCCGGGGTGCAGGATCAGCAGGCCCCCGGAGGCGCCCCTATGGTCGTTTTGGACCGGCACTGCCCCGAAATCAGTTGCCGGCCGTGTAATTGGGGCCCACGATCAGGAAGTTGTTCGGCATGATCGACTGGATTTTTTCCATCATGCTGCCGAAAACAAAATCCCGGATCACCCCGTGACCGAAGGCGCCCACGATCAGCAACGCATCATGGGGCACCTCGTAGAGGTTTTCTTCGAAACTGCCGCCCTTGAAAAAACGCCACTGGCGAACTTTTTCGGTCACGGCACTGTCCAGGCCGGCCGTTGCGACGACGCTGCGATAGGCTTTTTCACCTCCCTTTTCCACCTGGGTAAACACATCCAGCGGGCAGCCCGATTTTCGGCTGATCCGCAGACCCAGCCGCAGGGCTTTGACGGCGTTGGTCGAGCCGCCGAAGAAGACCGCTATCTGCTGCCACTGCCTATAGGCGCCGCTGGTCATCAGGACCGGAAACCGGGCGGACTTGACGATCCGACGCACCCGCGGGCCGATGTAGCCCAGGCCGATTTTGGAATGCAGATCGCTGATGCTGCGGGGACAGCACATGAAGTCGAAATGGGTGGGGATATCCGGCAGGGTGGACGCCGTAAAATGCTTGGGCTCGAGAAAGGACGGCACGATACCGTCAGCTTCGGCCAGTTCCAGGGCATGCCGATGGGCGCTTTGGGGTGCGCTCAGGTAGGAGCTGTCGAGGTTCACCTGGACCACGTCGTTTTCGAAGTACATCAGAAACTTGGTGTGCTTCGGAATGTAGATCAGCAGCGACGTCCCGACCGTTTTGCAGAAATAGATCGACTGCAGCAGCGTTTCGCGGCCCAGGGGCGTGTTTCTGAAAATGTGAAACAGGCGGATGTCCATCGCAATGCCTTTCAAAAACAGGTTTCCGGCCCCGTTTGGCGCTGCCGGTGGTGATGCCCGCCAAGCAAGGCCACCCGTTGCCCCCCAGGCCTGCCTCACTGCAGGGCGGTTTGCACCTTGAGCTCCTTGCGGTAGCGATCCAGCAGGGTGGCCTTTGATATCATCCCCAAAAAACGCTCGTTGGCCACCACCGGCATGCTGTAAAGGTGGCTGGCGTCCATGCGCTCGAGAATCTCGGGCAGGTCATCGTCCGGATGAACCGTTTCGATTCCGGTTTTCATGATTTGGCCCAGCAGCACGGCATGATACATGCCCGGGTTGAAGAGATAGGGGCGGATATCGTCCAGTTGCACCATGCCCAGAAAGACCCCGGTGGCCGCATCCTCCACCGGGAAATAGTTGCGGTGGGATTTCTGCACGATTTGGATGAAATCGCCTAATAGCATGTTGGGTGCAACCGCGATGCAGTCCTTTTCGATCAGCTCCGAGACACTCAGATCGGTCAGCACCCGGCCGTCCGTTCCGGGGCGCAGCAGTTGGCCGCGTTCCACCAACTCCTTCAGGTAAAAGGAGGCCGGTTCCAGATAGTGGCAGAGGGTGGTGGAAAGCGCCGATACGATGATCAGCGGCAGGATGACCCCATAGCCGCCGGTAATTTCGGTGATCAGAAAGATGCCGGTCAGCGGCGCCTGCAGCATTCCGCTGATCAGCCCCGCCATGCCCAGCAGGGCAAAGCAGCCTTCGTCGATCCAGCCGGCCGAGGGCCACAGGAGTTGCAGCAGGCGGTGGTAGGTCAACCCCACCAGGCTGCCGATCACCAGGCAGGGGGCGAAAATCCCGCCGGAGCCCCCCCAGCCCAGGGTAAAGGCGGTGGCCGTGATTTTGGCGCAAACCAGCAGCAGCGCAAGGCCAAAGCCCGAAACGAAAACCCCCTCGATCATTTCCTGGATCCAGTGGTAGCCCTCGCCGATGACGACCGGGAAAAAAAAGCCGATCAGGCCCACCACCGCCCCGCCGATGGCCGCGCGCAGCCACAGCGGAACCGGCAACCGGCTGGAAACACCGTGGGAGCGTCGCAGCGCCCAGGTGAGCAGGATCGAGGCGGCGGCTGTGAAAACGGCAAGCCCGACAGTGGCCACGCTATCGAGCAAGTCCACCGGGAACTGGTGGTGGGCAAAGGCAATCTGGTTGCCCTGCAGAATCCGGCTGATTTCGGTTCCGGCCACCGATGCGATGGCAATCGGAACGATATTGAGGGCTGTCCACTCCCCCAGGACCACCTCCACGGTGAACACCAAGCCGGCAATCGGGGCGTTGAAAATGGAGGATATCGCCCCAGCGGCGCCGCAGCCCACCAAGGTGATGCGCTGGCGTTCATTGAGGTTGAAAAGACGGGCAATCGAGGAGCCGATGGCGGCCCCGCTCATCACCACCGGCGCTTCGGGCCCGGCCGAGCCGCCGCTGCCGATGGTCAGAAAGCTTGAGATCAATCGCGAGTAGCTGGAGCGGAAGCGCAGCAGCCCGCCCCGCCGGGATACGCTGTAGATGACTTCGGGGACCCCGTGGCCGGCGCCTTCCTTGACGATTTTTTCCAGAAACAGCGAGGAGAGTGCGGCGCCGGCAGCGGGCATCAAAAACGACCACCAAAATTGACGGTAGGCCAGGAGGCTGTCAAGCATCCAGACCAGCGACCGGTTCAATGCCACGGCCGCCAGGCCGCTGCTGGTGCCGACGATGGCGCCGGCAAGGATCAGCAGCAGGCGGTCGCCCATCCGCAAAACGGGCCAGTCGGCGGGATATCGCCAGAATTTCAAGAATCGCATGCCCTCGGGCCCCCTTAAAACCCGCCGCTGCCCTCGAGCGTTTTTTCAATTTCCCGGACCTTGGCCAGCAGGCTGTCCGCCGTCGGCCGTGATTGCAGCAGGGCCTCGAATTCAGCGTCGCGCAGGCAGAATGCCAGTCGGGAGAGAATGTGCAGGTGCTGCTGGAGGGAGGGGCACAGGATGATGAAGAGCACGAAAACGGGGCGATCGTCGATGGCATCGAACTCCAGGGGCGACTCCAGAAAACAGGTGGCGACCATGGCCGGGTAGTCGTCGCCGCCCAGGGGGGTGCGGGGGTGCGGGATGGCCACCCCCTTGCCGATGCCGGTGGAGGTGAGCTGTTCGCGCTCCAGCAGGCGCTCAAACAGGAGGTCTCTGCTTTCCGTCGAGAGCAGCGGCAGGCGCGCGACCCCTGCCTTCAATGCCGCCGCGGCGCTGTCGGCCCGCAGATGGTGCACAACCCCGCCGCGCTTCATTGCCGTCAGGAGGGTCTCGCGGCAGGTTTCCGCCGTGTGCGCCGTGGGCTCCTTGGGAATGCCAAAAAAAAGGTCGCGCTGCTGGGCCCATTTTTTCAGGGTGGCACGATCGAAGCTGCAGCTGTCGCCGGTTTTTTGAATCGGAATCCGGCCCTGGCGAACCCAGCGCTCCACCGTGCTCGGGGGCAGGCTCAGGTATTCGGCAACTTTTTCGATGCTCAGTTTCATGGCGGCTTCGGTGGCATTGCGCCGCAAGACGGGTTGCGCCGCCCTGGATAAAGGGGTGCACGGCGACCGTAAAAGGGCCTTGCATAGGCGCTGGATGGTCTCGGATGCCAGCACCTTCTTATATTGCAACTAAAATTTTCAAACTAACGGTCGGGTGGGATAAAATCAAGCCTTTTTTGGTTTCAGCCCCCGAAAAAGGCGGCGGGCGGCGGAAACCGGCACGCCGGTGATTGTACGCGCCGGGGCAATCCCCGGCTGTGCTGCGGTTTTCGTTGCGGGCAGCGCCGCCGTCAACCGCCTGGGCCGGCGGGTGGGCTGACCTGGGCGGCCTCGCCGCCCATCATTTTGCCCTGGATGGCCTGGCGCTCGTAAATGATTTCCACGCGGCGGTTTTGGGCGCGGCCATCGGGGGTGTCGTTGGAGGCCACCGGCCGGTATTCGGCAAAGCCCTCGGCGGAGATTAGGCGGGGATCGATGCCGTTTTCAATCAGGAAGCGCACCACTTCGCAGGCGCGGTTGGCGGAAAGCTCCCAGTTGGAGGCGAATTGTTCGGTGCGAATGGGGACGTTGTCGGTGTGCCCGGCAATCTTGATGCGGTATGAGAACTGGGAGAGGATCTTGTAGATTTTTTTCATCATGCGAAGTCCCTCCTCGCTCATCTGGGCGCGGCCCGCCGGAAAGAGCAGGAGATCCGATATGGTGATGATGGCCCCGGTGGCGTTTTCAACGACCCGCACCTTGCCTCCCAGCTGATTGAACATGATCAGTTCGTGGACCTGGGACACGATCTCGTCAAGCTCTTTTTGCACCATCCCGCCGGCCTCGTCCACGGCCTGGGTGCGGGGCTCCTCCTCCGGGATCTGGTGCATGACCAGCCCTTCGCGGGTGCCGGCCTCGGGCACCATCTGGACGCCCAAGGCGCTTCGCAGCGACTGGATGAGTTCCTTGAAAGAATCCTGCTGGGTCGAGCTCATGGCGAAAAGCAGGACAAAAAAGGCGAAAAGCAGGGTGACCATGTCGGCATAGGTCGCCAACCAACCGGCGCCCTCGCCAAGGTTGTCATCCCCGTCCCGATCGCTGCCGGCTTGCGCAAGGCCGGTGTTTTTCCAGTCCTGCGCCGAAGCCCTCTGTGGGTCCTGCTCCGCCATAACCTGCCCTTGGGTGGGTATCTGCACCGCCTGAATTCAGACGGTTTCCAAAAAACTCCGCGCTGCGGCGCACGCATTCCGTGGCGCCCAAAATGGGCACGCCGTCATCCTTTACTTTTGGCCAATTCCCCGCTTTTTGCAGCACCCTTGTCGCCGCTTTTCTTGCTGCCCGACAGGTAGACGGTCAACTTGTCCTCCATCAGGCGCGGGTGCTCGCCCTCTCGGATGGAAAGGACCCCTTCGCACAGCAGGTTGAGATTCAGGGTTTCCTCTGCGCTGCGGCGTTTGAGCTTGGCCGACATCGGCAGGAAAAACAGGTTGGCGACCAGTGCGCCGTAAAAGGTGGTGATCATCGCGACCGCCATCTTGGGGCCGATGCTGGAGGGGTCGTCCAGGGTGGCCAGCATCTGGACGAGGCCGATCAGGGTGCCGACCATCCCGAAGGCCGGTGAATAGGCGCCCATGGTGCCGAAAATCTCCCAGCCGACCTTGTGCTGTTTCTGCAAGAGGGAAATCTCTTTCTGCATGATGGCGGCGATGTCCGCCGTGCTGACGCCGTCGACCGTCATCTGCAGCGCTTTGGCCAGAAAGGGTTCCTTGATTTGGGCAATCTCGCCTTCGATGGAGAGCAGGCCGCCCTTGCGGGCCTTGTTGGAGATCTCCACCAGCTGCCGGATCAGTTCTTCCGGCCTGGGGAGCTTGAAGATGAACACCTTGAGAAACAGACCGATCACCGAAAGGAATTCATTCAAAGGGTAGGCGATCAGGGTGGCCGCGAGGGTGCCGCCGCCGACGATCATGATGGAGGGAATATTGAAGAACAACCCCAGGCCGCTGCCCATCAGGATGGAGGCAACGATCAGGGAGATGCCGGATACCACGCCGATTATGGTCGCTAAATCCATCGTGGTCTATTCTCGTACGAAGACGATTTCTTCGATCGGGTCGATTTGGTGGTAGTGGGTGAGCTGGTTGATGGCTGCCGCCGTCATCTCGGTGGCGGCGGGCAGCAGCTTCATGCCCCGCGAGGTGCAGATCCCGCAGGCGAGGATCATCCCCGGCTGGAGTTCATACAGGCTGACCTCGCGGATGCGCTCCTTTTCATCCGGCGGGTGGCGGGCGGCGTATTGGGTGAGGTGCCGAACCACCGCGGGGTCCAGGCGCGTGCCGATTTTATCCTCGATGCGGGCCATGGCATCGGCGGCACAAATGCCCTGGGTCCTGTAAACCAGGTTGTCGTAAATCCCGGCGGCTTCGATGATCCGCGAACCGATGGGGATCTGGTCGCCTTTCAACCCGTCAGGGACGCCCGAGCCGTCGACGTGTTCGTGGGTGTGGCGGATGATCCGCGCAATCTTTTCAAACCCGCCCAATTTTTGCAGCATGGCGGCGCCCTTCAACGGGTGCTGAATCAGGAGGTCTTTTTCCTGCTGGGTGTAGGTTGCCGGGTTTTTCAGGGCGAGGTCATCCGGCACCGACAGCTTGCCCAGTTCGTGCAGCAGCGCCGCTATGTGGATGCTGCGGACCTCCTCGCGGGAGAGGCCGAACTGGCGGGCGATGAAGGTGGCGATTTCGGCGACCTTCTTGGAGTGCCCCCGGTGATACTGGCGCTTGCTCTCGATGATCCCGGCCAGCAGAGTGGTCAGGTGGGTGAAGGTGTCTTCCTGGACCGCAAAAAGCTGCTTCAGCCGGCGATGGGTCTCTTCGCGCTCATGGGCCATCAGGGAGATCTGCTGCAGTGAGTTTTGCAGGATCGTCTTCTCCTTCTGAAGGGCCAGGTGCTTTTGTTCCAGCTCGCGCTTGTAGCGTTTGAGGTGATTCAAGGCTTTGGCCAGCTTTTGGTTGGAGGCCAGCAGGTCGTCCTGCAGCCGCTTGATGCGCAGCAAGGCCTGCAGTTTGGCAACCAGTTCGAGCTTTTGAACCGGTTTGAGAATATAGTCGTCGGCGCCGCCCACCGGATCGGCCGCGGCATCGCCGGCGTCGCGCTTGATGTCCGAGGCCAGGATGAAAATCGTGTTTCGCAGGTAAGCGTCGCGGCGGACCTCGCGGCAGAATTCGTGGCCGCTGGCACCGCTCAGGAAGACCTCGCTGACGATCAGGTCCGGCAGAAAACGGCGGGCCAACGCCAGCCCTTGCTCGGCGGTGGTCGCGGTTTCGAGCACAAAAGCCTGTCCGGCCAGCATCCTGCGGTAAAGCAGGAGGGTGGTCGGGTCGTCATCGACACAGAGGATTTTGGGGGGCTGCAACACGTCGCTGGTGCCCATTTTGTCGATCCCTCCACCCAAACGGAAAAAACTACCCCAACCGCGGGGGTGGCGGCAGGTCCGGGGTCATCGCGGGTCTGGTTTGGATTTCCTATCGACAGGCAGGGAGGGCAGCTTGAGGGTCTGGCGGCTCCGGGGGCCGGTGCGGCGGGATTTCGTATGGGGGCAGGGCGATCAGCAAAAAAGGCAGCCGAGCAAAACGTCGGCTGCCTTTTCTTTACATCTTTCAGGAATTGGATTTCTTGCGGCCCAGCATTTTTGGGACTGCGGCGGCCGCGTGGCACACCGATCACCGTAACATCTTACCGGCTGCCGGCTCACTGGACCGAGGAGCCGAAACCGGCTTTGAAAAACTCTCGGTTGAGACGTGCAATATTGGTGATCGAGATTTCCTTGGGGCACTCGGCCTCGCACTCGCGTTCATTGGAGCAGTTTCCGAAGCCGGCCTTGTCCGCGGTGCAGAGCATGGCGATGGCCCGTCGCGCGGCTTCGGGTTTGCCCTGGGGCAGCAGGGCCAGCTGGGAAACCTTGGCGCCCACGAACAGCATCGCCGAGGCGTTGGGGCAGGCCGCCACGCAGGCGCCGCAGCCGATGCAGGCCGCAGCATCCATGGCCTTGTCGGCCACTTCCTGGGGGATCGGGATGGCGTTGGCGTCCTGGGCGCCGCCGACAGTCACCGAGATGTAGCCGCCGGCCTGGATGATTTTGTCCAGCACACCGCGGTCGACGGCCAGATCGCGAATGATCGGAAACGCCCGCGAGCGCCAGGGCTCGACCACCACGGTGTCGCCGTCTGCAAAATGCCGCATGTGGAGCTGGCAGAGGGTGGTGCCTTTTTCGGGCCCATGCGGGCGGCCGTTGACCACCGCCCCGCAGCTGCCGCAGATGCCCTCGCGGCAGTCGTGGTCGAATGCAATCGGGTCTTTGCCGTCCAGGGTGAGCTGTTCATTGACAACGTCAATCATCTCCAAGAAGGACATGTCGGTGGAGATGTTGTTGGCGTGATAGGTTTCGAGTTTGCCTTTGACATGGGGTCCCTTCTGACGCCAGACCTTGAGGGTCAGATTGATGGTCTTGGTCACTTGTAGCTCCTTTGCGTAAGGTGGACGTTTTCAAACACCAGCGGCTCCTTGTGAAATTCCGGCTCCTGGCCTTCGCCCGTGAATTCCCAGGCGGCGACGTGGCAAAAGTTCTCGTCATCGCGCAGGGCTTCGTTTTCCGGGGTTTGAAAGGCTTCGTTGAAGTGGCCGCCGCAGGATTCCTGGCGCGCGCGGGCATCGATCAGCATCAGTTCGCCGAATTCAAGAAAGTCCGCCACCCGTCCGGCCCGCTCGAGGCTCTGGTTGAACTCGCCGGTGTCACCGGGAACTTTGACGTTTTCCCAGAATTCGGCGCGCAGGTTCTGGATCAGGCCGCGGGCCACCTCGAGCCCGGCATTGGTGCGCGCCATGCCGCAGTGATCCCACATGATGCTGCCGAGTTCGCGATGGAAATCGTCGACCGTGCGGTGGCCGTTGATGGACAGGAGCTTGGTGATGCGGCTGTTCACCGCCTGGGCGGCCGCTTTGAAGGCCGGGTCGGCGGTGGTCACCGCCCGCTGGGGGGTGCCGGCCAGGTAGCCGCCGATGGTGTAGGGGATGACGAAGTAGCCGTCGGCCAGCCCCTGCATCAGGGCGCTGGCCCCGAGGCGGTTGGCGCCGTGGTCCGAAAAGTTGGCTTCGCCGAGCACGAACAGCCCCGGAACGGTGCTCATCAGGTTGTAATCCACCCACAGGCCGCCCATCGTGTAATGGACCGCCGGATAGATCATCATGGGGGTTTCGTAGGGGTTGTCGGCAGTGATCTTTGCATACATCTGAAAGAGATTGCCGTATTTCTTCTCGATCACATGCCTGCCGTCGCGCCTGATGGCATCGGCAAAATCAAGATAGACGGCAAGGCGGGTTTCGCCGACGCCCTTGCCCAGATCGCACTGCTCCTTGGCATTGCGCGAGGCCACGTCCCGGGGGACGAGGTTGCCGAAGCTCGGGTACTTGCGCTCCAGGAAGTAGTCGCGCTCGTCTTCGGGGATTTCCGCGGGTCGTCGGGTGTCGCCGGCCTTCTTGGGCACCCACACCCGCCCGTCGTTGCGCAGGCTTTCGCTCATCAGGGTGAGTTTGGACTGGTAGGTGCCGTGGACCGGGATACAGGTGGGGTGGATCTGGGTAAAGCAGGGGTTGGCGAAGAAGGCCCCCTTCTTGTAGGCCCGGTAGGCCGCGGTGACATTGGAGCCCATGGCGTTGGTGGAAAGAAAAAAAACGTTGCCGTAGCCGCCGGTGGCCAGTACGACGGCATGCGCGGCGTGGGTTTCAAGCTCGCCGCTGATCAGGTTGCGCACCACGATGCCGCGTGCCTGGCCGTCGACGATGACGACATCCAACAATTCCCGCCGGGGGAACATCGTCACCTTGCCGGCCGCGATCTGACGCGCCAGCGAGCTGTAGGCGCCCAGCAGCAGCTGCTGCCCCGTCTGGCCGCGGGCGTAGAAGGTGCGTGAAACCTGGGCGCCGCCGAAACTGCGGTTGGCGAGCAACCCGCCGTATTCCCGGGCAAACGGGATGCCCTGGGCCACGCAGTGGTCGATGATGTTGTTGCTGACCTGGGCCAGGCGGTAAACGTTGGCCTCACGGGCGCGGAAGTCGCCGCCCTTGACGGTGTCGTAGAAGAGCCGCCAGATGCTGTCGCCGTCGTTGGGGTAGTTTTTGGCGGCGTTGATGCCGCCCTGGGCGGCGATGCTGTGGGCCCGCCGCGGGCTGTCCTGAAAGCAGAAGGTTTTGACGTTGTAGCCCAGCTCCGCCAGCGTGGCGGATGCCGACCCGCCGGCAAGCCCCGTGCCGACGACAATGATGTCGAATTTGCGTTTATTGGCGGGGTTGACCAGTTTCAGTTCAAAACGGTGTCGGTCCCATTTCTGCGCGAGGGGGCCATCCGGAACTTTAGCGTCAAGCTGCATAATCTTTCCTTTCTATGAAAAAAGCGAAATATAGACGGGAAGAAAGCCGAAGCCGATCCCGAAAATCACGCTGACCGCAATGCTGGCCCCCATGATGAAGGGCATGTATTTGGGGTGGTTGGCGCCGAGGCTCTGAAAGGCGCTCCAGAGCCCGTGGCTGACATGCAGGGCCACGATCACCATGGCCGCGACGTAAATTAAGACATAAACCGGGTTGGCAAAAGCCTCGGAGACGATCTGGAAAATGGTGGTGTTGGTTTTGTCCACGAAATGAAAGTTCAGCAGGTGAAAGATCACGAAGGCCAGCACCACAAAGCCGGTATACGGCATGGTGGCGGAGCCGATGGTGCGCCCGCCGCCGGTTTTGTTGACCTTGTAGCGTTCGGGCCGCGCCCTGAGGTTCTCGTAGAAGAGGATGGCACCCGTTGCGATGTGGATCACCGCAAACAGCAGCAGCCCCAGCTCGGCGGCGGTCACGAACGGCCCCAGCGCGTGGAGGTGAGCGGCATAGCTGTTAAACGCGTCCGCGCCGCCGTAGATCGTGAGATTGCCGGCCAGGTGCCCCACCAAAAAGCTGATGAAGCCCAAGCCGGTGAGGGCCATCAACAGTTTTTTCCCGATGGATGATCCAAGCGTGTTGATCAACCAATTCATCGTGACCTCCATTTTTTTATGGTTTTCAAGTGGTTTCTGGAACCACGGCAAAAAAAATTTTTAATTAGTCTATGGGGGGCTGTCAACATAATTTTTGAGCCACCAGGCGTCCCAGTCGGTTCGCAGAATTTCGTCTGCCAAAGCTTTGCCGGTATCGGTGTGCAGCCGCTGAACGACGTGCGCCAACCACTTCGTGGGCGTGCGGTAGCCCACATCGGCCAGGGCTTTGAGGTCCAGGATAAACGCCAGCTGGTCGGCGTCGCGGGCCAGCCGGGCCTCAAGGGTCTCGTTGGCGTTGAATTCCGCCTGCAGGGCGCTGATGGCGGGGCCGAAAGACAGACCGGCGACGGTGTCGGCGAGGGCCTGGTGCTCCCGGGCATCGACGTAGCCCTTCTGGACGGCGTTCAGATCGCCGGTGCGGGCTTCGGGCAGGTCGTGCAGCAGGCACATGCCGATCAGGCGCAGGCTGTCGGCCGCAGGGTTAAGCTGCGCCATGACAAAGCCGATCATGCTGGTGATGTAGACATGTTCGGCAACGCTTTCGCGGCCGTTGCCCAGGAACTGGTAGCCCGAGCGCGGCAGCGCCTTCAGCATGCGGGCCTCAAACAGGAAGTTGGCGATTGGTTCCATCGGGTCTCACACCTTCGATGCGGCGAGAGCGTGGTTTTTCCCACGGTAAAGGGCGGGTGGCCGCAGGCGGGTCGGCAACGCATTAGCGCGAAGCCCATGACCGGCGGGTTTCGGGGACATAAAAAATATTCTTTATCAGGAACAGCACGATTAGGCAACAGCCGCATGGGCTTGCGACACGGCAAACGCCTTGACACCAACGTCAACGTCGTATAAATCGGAAAGTCCTAATCCGGCGCAACCTGGAAAGCGGGTGCGCCGCAATGCGGCAGTGTCAATTCCATGACAGCCTTGCGGCCGGCTGCCCCGGCCTCCTGTTCGACTTGCTCCCCTCTGGATCCAAACCTCGAAAGCGGCAGGCAGCGCACCCGCGGCGGCGGTCGGCGAGATGCCCCGCGACGCGGGTGGCACGGCAGCGGCCGCCGGCAAACCGATCGAGCGGTTTGTTGTTTCCCCCAACCTTATTTTTGACAGTGGAGTTAAGATGATTCCCCAAGACTTCGACCTGCTTCATATGGTCAGCAATGCCGGCCCGATGGTAAAGTTTGTGCTGCTCCTGCTGCTTTTCTTTTCCATCGCTACCTGGTCCATCATTGTGATCAAATACCGCTATATCCGCCGGGCCTTCCAGCAGAGTTCGGTGTTCATCGACTTCTTCTGGAAAAGCCGCGACCTTTCCGACGCGTTCAAGAAGGCCAAGAACCTGCACGGCAGCCCGATTGCACGGGTGTTTCGGATTGGCTACGTCGAGCTCAAAAAGCTCAGCCAGGCGGCGGGCCCAGAGCCCGGGGAAACCTCAGATCCGGATACCGGCCAGGGGCAAATCACCATGCAGTTTGCCGGCACCAGCAACGTCAATCGCGCCCTGCGGCGCGCGATCAACACCGAAACCACCCGGATGAGCCAGCTGGTACCGTTTCTGGCGACGGCCGGCAACACCACTCCTTTTATCGGGCTTTTCGGCACGGTCTGGGGTATCATGGGCTCCTTTCACGGCATCGGTTTGCGGGGCTCCGCCAGCCTCGCCGTCGTTGCGCCCGGTATCTCCGAGGCTCTCGTGGCGACGGCCGCCGGCCTGGCGGTGGCCATTCCGGCGGTCATCGGATTCAACTATTTCACCCAGAAGATTCGGACGATCGAGTCCGAGCTGCAGAGCTTTGCAGCCGATTTTCTCAATATCGTCGAGCGCGACATCCTGCGCATCGAAAGGAGGCGGGGATGACCGGCGGCGGCAGCGACAGTGGTCTGATGTCTGAAATCAACGTGACGCCTTTCGTGGATGTCATGCTGGTCTTGCTGATCATCTTCATGGTAACCGCACCGATGATGGTCCAGGGGGTGGACGTCTCGTTGCCCGAGGCCAGCTCGGCGCCCATGCAATCCGATCAGGAGCACCTGGTGATTACCGTGGACAAAAACCAGCAGGTGTTCATCAATGAACTGCAGGTCGAGGTAGACTTCCTGCAGCAAAAACTGCGCATAATTCTCGAGGGGCGTGAGGATCGGCAGGTTTTTCTCAAGGCCGACCGCGATATCGCCTACGGCATCGTTGTGCGGGTGATGGCCGAGGTGAAAGCGGCCGGGGTTGAAAAGCTGGGCATGATTACCTTGCCGATGTCTTCGGACGATAAGGCCGCAGCGCCCGCGCCCGTAAAAGGAAGTTGATGGACGATCTGGCCTATTCCCGTAGTCATTTCCTGGGCGGGGCGCAGGAGGAGCCACCCGCCTGGAGGCTGCCCCTTGTCCTTTCGGTGGTGTGCCATTTTTTTCTGTTTGCGGCCCTGGTGTTCGTTCCCGCACCGAAATCGCGCCAGTCGTTTTCCCCGTCGGTGATCAGCGTCGACCTCGTGAGCGTCGCCGAGCCGCCAGGCGCGGAGGCTGACGCGGCCCCGGCAGCCAGCGAGAGCAGCGCTGCACCGGCCCCCAAAGCCCCCGAGACGGTCAAAAGCGCCCCCGCCAAGACCATCGCGGCCAAGGTGGCGCCCAAACCGGAAGTTCAGACCCCGGTGCCCGTCCAGCCCCCGGCACCCGTCCAGGCCCCAATACCCCTGGAACCACCTAAGCCCAAGGCCTCGCTCAAGCAGCAAACCTTTCAATCCGAAAAAGTCCTGGAAAGCGCCCTGGCGAAAATCGAAAAAACGGTGGAAACCAGCCGGCCCGACCCGCTGGCGGCCGCCTTTGAACGCTTGCGCCAGCAGGTGGACAAGAGTCCCGCCAAAGGGGACGGCGAGAAAGCCGGCGCCGCCGGCGCATCGACCGCGGGCCAGGGCAAAACCGGGTCTCCGGGCGGCGGCGGGGGCAAGGAAGTATCGAGCCTGGAGAAAATTTATCGCTACGAAATCGCCAGTCGGGTCCAGGAAAAATGGAATTTCGTGGACCAGCTGGCCGGCAGCGATAAAAATATCCGGGCTTGGCTGGTGTTCAAAGTGATGCCCAACGGCGAGATCCGGGACATCTTTTTCACCGAACGCTCGGGTAACGCCCATCTGGACGATTCGGCCTACAAGGCCATCGTGAAATCCAACCCGGTCGATCCGCACCCCCCCGGCCTCAGGTCCCCCTACATCGAGATGGGGCTGCGTATTGGCCCCGAAGGCCTGCAATAGGAATGTACACAGCCGTGCTTGAACGCATTACGCCCATGCAGCCCCTCAGGAGTTTGACTACCGCTATGTCCCTCTTTCGTCTTCAAGTGTTCACGTCGATCCTGCTGGCATGCCTGCTGGCCCTTCCGGGGCTTGGGCATGCCGATTATGACTATATTGACATCACCAACCCCTTTCTGCGCAAAATTCCCATGGCCGTCCCGGCCTTCAGGCCGGTGGCCGGCCATCCGGCCGAACACCAGGCGGCCGCCCAGGCTGCCGACCAGCTGGCCGGTGCGTTGGAATTTACCGGTTATTTCAAGCTGCTGGATCGTGGCGCCTTTCTGGTCAAGCCCGAAGCGATGGGGATCATTGCACCCAACATCAAATTTCAGGACTGGACCGCCATCGGGGCCGAGCTGCTCGTGACCGGCGGCCTGTCGCTGAAGGACCAGTACCTGGAGATGGAACTGCGTCTGTTCGACACGTTCAAGTCCCAGCTGCTGATCGGAAAACGCTACAAGGGCCTGGTCGGCGACCAGCGGCGGATGATCCACCGCTTCTGCAGCGAGGTGATATTTGCGCTCACCGGCAACCACGGCATTTTTGACAGCCAGATCGCTTTTGTCTCAAACGGCCCCGGCAACAAGGAAATCTTCACGGCTGATTTTGACGGCGAAAGCCCCCAGCAGGTGACCCACAACAAGGCCATCACCCTCTCGCCGGACTGGTCCTCGGACGGCAAGTGGCTGGCTTACACCTCCTACCGGCAAGGCAAACCGGATCTGTATATCCGGAATTTGGCGCAGCGGCGGGGCAGCGTCGTTGACCGCCAAGGGCTCAACGCCACCCCGGCCTGGGTGCCCGATAAATTTGAGCTGGCTGCAACCCTTTCCTTTTCCGGCGACCCGGAAATATATCTCTTGACCGGCGCCGGGAAAATCATTAAAAGGTTGACGGTGAGCAAAGGCATAGACATTTCGCCGGTCTGGTCCCCGGACGGCAAGGCGATGGCGTTTGTCTCCAACCGCTCCGGAACCCCCCAAATACACATGCAAGACATAGACAGTGGGCGCGAAGAAAGATTGACTTTCGAGGGGCGCTACAACACCACCCCCAGCTGGTCGCCCAAGGGCGATCGGATTGCCTACTGCGCAGCCGAGGATGGTGGTTTCAATATCCGTGTGATTGACTTGGGAACTAGAAAAACGCTTCAGCTGACCCGCAGCACCGGGGACAATGAATCCCCGTCCTGGTCCCCGGACGGCAGCCTGATCGTTTTTAGTTCAAACCGCGAAGGCCCTCATCGGATCTATGTCATGACCGGCTATGGAACGGATCAGCGTCGGCTGCTGGCCTTGCCGGGAGAGCAGACCAATCCCAAGTGGTCGCGTAGAATCGTGAATTAAAAGGGGCTCAATTTCTGTACTGCCAAAGTAAAAGGAGGAGTTAAGATGAAAAGAAAAGTGTGGATAATGGTGGCCCTGCTGATGGTGCTGCCGATGATGCTGACGCTGACCTCGTGCGCAAAGAAAGGGGTCACGACCGAAACCCAGGTCGATCAGGCCGCGATGGACGCCGAAAGAGCCCGCCAGGAAGAACTGGCACGGCAAAGGGCGCTCGAGGAAGAGCGTCTGCTCCAGGAGCAGCAGCTGACCCAGCAGGAAATGGAAGCGGTGCGCACCCGTTTCATGAACGAGTTCATCTATTTCGAGTTCGATAAATCCCGGCTGCTGCCGGCGGCCCAGGAAACCCTGAGAGACAAAGCGGACTGGTTGAGGGCCAACCCGGAGGCCACGGCCATCATCGAAGGACACACCGATGAACGCGGCACCACCGAGTACAACCTCGCGCTCGGGGAGCGCCGTGCCGAGTCCGCCAAGGCCTTCCTGGTGGATCTGGGCATCTCCGCCACCCGGCTGACCACGATCAGCTACGGTGAAGAGCGTCCGATCGATCCACGAAGCAACGAGGAAGCCTGGGCCAGGAACCGGCGGGCCCAATTCGTCTTGGAATAGCACCGGCAATCTACCGTTGACCGCAGTCGGCGGTCGGTGTCAGTGAGAACGGCAGACGGGCGGAATCCCCCGTCTGCCGTACGCCTTTTGGCCCCTTACCCGCCTTCCGGCGGGTAAGCTTTTTCCGCAACCGCACTGGTTTATTTGAACGGACCTGCCATGAAACCCCTACCTGTCGTTGTTTTGGTTTTTGCAACGCTGGCGGCCGGATGCGCCATGCAGCAGGATGTGATCACCCTGGATCGCCGGCTGGCGTCGATTGAACGCCGCAATGCCGTTCTGGAAAAGCAGAGCCGGGAAATGGAAGACACCCGCTCCCGGATGAAACAGCAGCTCAGCGAATACGACCAGACACTGGAATCCAAGGATTCGGAAATCAAGAGCCAGGCGGCCGGCCTGCGGGTCAGTGTCGAGAATCTCGAAGAGGAAATCCGACTGCTGGGCGGGCGACTGGAAGAGGTGGAGTTCAAAACTCGCCAGAAGCTGGGCGAGACGGAAACCGAGATTCAGCAGCGCGGGCAGAAAATGGTCAATCTGGAGGGCAAGCTCCTCCACATGGAGGACCGCATCAAGCAACTCGAAGCGTACCTCAACATGGATGCCGCCGGCAGCCCCAGACCGGCTGCGGCCGGTGCCTCTGCCGCTGAGGCGACGCCGGCGCCCGCAGGCGAAAAGGAGCGCTACGCCGCCGCGCGGGCCGCTTTCGAACAGGGGGAATTTGAAAAGGCCCGCAGCCTGTTCGAAAAGCTGCTGGCGGATTTCCCGAACTCCGCTCAGGCCAGCAGCGCCCAATTCTGGCTGGGGGAAACCTACTACCGCGAAAAATGGTATGAAAAGGCCATCCTGGAGTACCAGAAAGTCGTCGAGAAATACCCCAAAGGCAACAAGCTGCCGGCCGCCCTGCTGAAGCAGGGGTTTGCCTTCAGCAATCTCGGCGACAATGCCAACGGGCGGTTGATCCTGGAATCCCTGATCCAGAAATACCCCGACAGCAACGAGGCCGGGATCGCCGCCAAAAAGCTCCAGGGGATGAAGTGAGCCGCCGCCGCAGGCCGCCCCGGGCTTGCGGCCGCCTTGCGCGGGTGCTCAAATGGTGATGGTCAAGGTCATCGGGGTCGATCCGGGTCTGGCGGCTACCGGCGTGGGGATTGTCACCGGCAGGGGGGTGGCCGTCGGCGGCTATTCCTGCGGGATGATCCGGACGGACAAAGCCCTGGCGACGGCGGTGCGCCTGGAATCGCTCTTTGCGCGGCTGGGCCGCGTGCTGGAGGACGAACGGCCGGATCTGATGGTGGTCGAGGACGTCTATTCCCTCAGCAAATACCCCAAGTCGGGGATTGTCCTGGGAAAGGTCATCGGGGTGATTCTGCTGGCGGCCTGCCGAAGCGGCCTGCCGGTAGCCGAAGTGCCGGTGCGGGAAGCCAAGAAGGTGCTCACCGGCAGCGGCAACGCCAGCAAAGATCAGCTCGAACGGGCGGTACGGCACCAGCTGAAATTGACGGACCCCATTCGGCCCGACCATCTTTCGGATGCGCTGGCGCTCGCCCTGATCGGCCTTTTCCGCTACGAGCAGACCATCAGGGGGTGCCAGGCGCCAGCCGGCTGACCTTTCGGAACGAGCGAAGCGAGTATGATCGGATATCTCGAGGGCAAACTCCTCCAGCGCGACGAAGAGCGGATTCTGCTGTTGGCCAATCAGGTGGGCTACGAGGTCATGCTGCCGGTGGTGGTCATGGACGCGATCAAGGGCAAGGCGGTGGGCGACAGCCTTTCCCTCTATATCTTCTACTATCAGACCGAACGCCAGCCCAAACCGGTCCTGATCGGTTTCAATCTCGAGGCCGAACGGGAGTTTTTTCAGCTGTTCATTTCAGTCGAGGCCATCGGTCCGCTCAAGGCGGTAAAGGCCCTGAACCTCCCGGTCCGCAAAATTGCCAGGGCCATCGAGGAGCGCGATGTGGCGACCCTCAAGAACCTCAAGGGCATCGGGGAGCGCACGGCGCGCAAGATCATCGCGACGCTGGAAGGTAAGATGGGGAAGTTCGCCCTGATCCGTACCGCCGACGATGTTGCGGCCCCGGTTGGCGAAGATTTCCAGCAGCAGGTGGTCGAGGTGCTGATCAGCCAGCTGGGCTACGGCCGCGCCGATGCCCGCACGATGGTGCTGGCCGCGATGAAGCGCAACCGGGCGATCGCCACCCCGGAAGAACTCTTCGAGGAGGTGTACCGCGGCGAGCAGGGGGCCTGAGGGGTGCTTTGCTCCGAAGCGGCTTTCGTGATAGACTCCAAGGTCAAGCCGCTATCCAAGCGGCCGCTGCCCCAGCGCCCCTCACCCGGTTAATACATCATGGCAAATGACGTTATCACGCAGGCGGGCGAGGTTCAGGGAATTCTTTCCAAGTCCCGGCTGCCCGTCGACCGCGACCCCGAAATTCTCTCGCTGCGGCCCGAGCACCTGGTGGACTATGTCGGGCAGCCCGAGGCCGTGGAGACCCTTAAAATCGCCATCGAGGCCGCAAGCCTGCGGCGCGAACCGTTGGAGCACGTCCTGTTTCACGGGCCCCCGGGTCTGGGCAAAACAACCCTGGCCCATATTATCGCCAACGAGATGGGGGGCGAGCTGACGGTCACCTCGGGGCCTGCGCTGGAAAAAGGCGGCGACCTGATCGGCATCCTGACCCACCTGGCGGAAAACGATGTCCTCTTCATAGACGAGATCCACCGGATCCCCAAGTCGGTGGAAGAGTTTCTCTATCCGGCAATGGAGGACTTTGCGGTGGATTTTATTTTTGACAAGGGTGCCCATGCCCGCAGCCACCGCTTTCGTCTGAAGCGCTTTACCCTCGTGGGGGCCACCACCCGGGTGGGGCTCCTTTCGGCCCCGCTGCGGGACCGGTTCGGCATTTTTCGCAGCCTCGATTTTTACGCCGAACCCGATCTTGTCAAAATCACCCAGCGCTCCGCGGCGCTTCTGGAAGTCAAAATCGATCACGGCGGGGCTGCCGAACTCGCCCGGCGCTGCCGGGGCACGCCGCGGATCGCCAACCGTCTCCTGAAGCGGGTGCGGGACTATGCCCAGGTGCGTGCCGACGGGGTCATCAGCCGGCCGAACGTGATCGCGGCCCTGGCGCTGGAGGGGGTCGACGAAAAGGGGTTGACGCCCCTTGACCGCCGCTATCTGAAAACCATTGTCCGCTATTACAACGGCGGGCCGGTGGGGATCGAGGCGATTGCCGCCACCCTTCAGGAAGAGGGCGATACCCTGGTGGACGTGGTGGAGCCCTATCTGCTCAAGATCGGTTTTATCCTGCGGACCTCAGCGGGGCGCAAAACGTCCGAAAGCGCCCACCGGCATCTGGGGATTGCCGTACAGAAAACCCTTTTTTAGCGGCAGCCGACGTATGCGCCTTATCAGCCTCCTGACGGATTTCGGCACCCAGGATGAATACGTGGGGGTCATCAAAGGGGTTATCCTGGCCCGCAACCCCAAGGCGATGGTGGTCGATATTTCCCACGCGGTGGCCCCCCAGGACGTGCCCGGGGCGGCCGTCATGCTCAGGGCCGCCTACCCCTACTTTCCGCAATCCACGCTGCACGTGGTGGTGGTGGACCCCGGGGTTGGCAGCCGGCGATCCATCGTGGCCCTGGCGCTTGAAGACGGGCCGCTGTTTCTCGCGCCCGACAACGGGGTGCTGACCGCCATTCTATTGGGCGCCCGGCCGAAGGAGGTCGTGCGGGTCGAAAATGCCGCTTTTTTCCTGGACCGGGTCAGCCGCACGTTTCATGGCCGCGATATCTTCGCGCCGGTGGCGGCCGCTGTCGCCGGCGGGGTGCCCCTCAGGCGCTTGGGACCGCCCATGGCGCCCGCTGATCTGGTGCGGATCGAGCTGCTCGCGCCGCGCCAAGACCAGGCAAATGCCGTCAGCGGCACCATCGTCGGGATCGACCGTTTCGGCAACCTGATCACCAATATTGATGCGGCCCTGCTGGCGGCGGCGACCCATCCGCACCTGCAGGTGCGAATCGGTGCCCACCGCATCCAGGGCCTTTGCACCACTTACGAGGCGGTTGCACCCCACCGCGCGGTGGCCCTGATCGGCAGCCGCGGCACCCTGGAAATCGCCGTTAACTGTGGCAATGCCGCCCAAACCCTGTCTGTCGGCAAGGGGGCGGCGGTGCGCGTCGACTGGCCCGGAGGGATCGCCGATACCCCAACCGACCCTTGAAATCCTTGAGGCCTTGAAAAAAAGTGGAAGCGACTCCCCCCCCATCTTCACCGCCGCCGACCCCCTCCCGGGGGGCTTTTGCCCCGGATGGCGAGGCCGGGCGCGCCAAGTCGCGGCACAGGTTGCGGGTCATGGTGATCGGTCTGACGGCCGCCCTGGTGGTCCTGGCGGCCGCCGCGATCGTGCTCTCGGTGCTTTTTGTCCGAACCTTTCACCAGAAACAGCAGCTCCTGCGGGAGCTGCAGGCGACGCACGCGACCTTTCGGGACTTGCGGGACCAAAAGGATGTCCTGATGGCGCGGCTGGTGGCCATCCAAAGCCGCCAGGGGGGCCTTGAGGGCGGGGCCGATGACGCCCGCGCCAGCGCGCCGCCGGAAAAAACGGCAGCCTCGTCGCCTGCAACGGCCCAAACCGATGCACCGGCGGTTGCCGCCCAAACGGCGCCGGTGCCGGACACGGCCCCCACACCCTCGGGCCTGGACGTCCGGGACTTCAGCGTTACGCCGCAAGCGGACAGCCGCGGCCTGGAGATCCGCTTTAAAATAATAAACACCGGTCGCAGTGGCGTGCCGGTCGCCGGATACAGCTTTGTGTATTTAAAACCAGGCGGCGGCGTCGATTCCGACCGCTGGCGAGTGCTGCCCGACACGCCGCTGGTGGCTGAAAAACCAGCGGATGTCCAGCAGGGGCAGTATTTTTCGATCGCCCATCACATTTTTCAAACGTTTCGGGCCGACTCGGTCGATGTGCCGGAACGCTACGCGACGGCAACCGTGGCTGTTTTTGAAAAAAGCGGCCGCATCCTGGTGCGGCGGGATTTCGATCTGGACCTGGCGGCCTGGCCGGTTTCACCATCCGCGGCCGAGGATCGGGTCAAAAGCGCCGTCGACCCCGCGCCGCCGCCGGCCGGCCGGCCTTAGGTCCGGCCGCCAAGCGGTCGCATCCGACAGCCGGATCGTGGCGCGCTCCTGGGCGCTGCCCTGAGTTCCGGCGGCCTGCTGGCGGCCGACCGTATTGAAAGGAGTGGGATGTGGCTGAAATCGAGAGAATATCAATCATCGACAAGGACATTGTCTTCGAGGGAAGCCTCAAGGGCCCGGGCCAACTGATCATCAACGGCACTCTCAAAGGGCGTCTGGAGGGCGAAACCGTGGTGATTTCAGAAGAGGGGGTGCTGCTGGCCGATGCCGTGGTGGGGCGGATGACCGTCGCGGGGCGTTTTGAAGGCGAGCTGCGGGCCATGGAAAAACTGGTGGTGCTGGCAACCGGCAAGTGCTCGGGCAAAGTGGTCTGCCGCGATCTGGTGGTGGCGGCGGGGGGCCAGCTCAACGCCGAGGTCAGCAGCATCTCCGGTCTGGATGGGGCCGCCAGTGGAAGACCGCCCGCAGCGGGTAGTGGTCCGACGGGAAAAGCCCCTCAAAACGACCGTCGATGACTCGGCAGGTGTCCGGCGCCAGCGCGCCGCGGTAAAGAATCCAGTCGATGTGCTGGCCGCTGCGGCCGCCCCTGAAACCGTGGAATGTGGCGGGAAAGGGGGGGCTGAAAACATTTTGAAAACAGGGGCCGTTTTCAGGGGCGGCTTGCGGGCTGCCGCCGGTGAAAACCCCGTAACAGGGGCGGGCGGGGGCGGCATTGAAATCTCCCAGCAGCAGGGTCGCCTGGGATGTCGGCAGCTTTTCCAGACGGTTTAAAATGATCCGCGCGCTGCGCACCTGGACGTCGTCGTCAAAATCAAAATGGGTGTTGATGCACGCCAGTCTGCGCGATCCGCGCTGGAAAACGCCCAGGGTGCACTGCCGCGGCCAGTGGCTGTCCGGGAAGCGGCTGGGGATGCTGGGGGTTGCGCTCAGGAAAAAATGCTCGCGGTACACACACTGCCACGAGCGGTGGTAGAAGATCAGGTTGTTTTGCCAGAAGCGCGGGGACGGCTGGCGCTGCCCGATCAGGTGGTGGGTGGCGAGCAGGGTCTGCAGAAAATCGGCCTGGAAATGGTTGACTTCCTGAAACCCGATAAAATCGGCCTGGAACTGCCGCAAGAGGGCGCCGACGGACCGTCGTCGAAACTCCCAGCTGTTGGCACCGTCGTCCGCGAGGCCGAAACGCAGGTTGAAGGTCATGACGGAAAGCGTGTCGGGGCCGGTGCCGCCCATTGGCAGGGGATTTCCTTTCATTCGCTGCCGCTCTTGCAGGAGCGCAACGGCTGGGTTGCACCTTAGTCGCAAACGCGAACCGCTGTCAAGGCAGGCGGCACGCCGGCCCCGCTTATTGACGGTCCATGGTGTTTTTCCCTTGACATCGGCGGCGATTTTATTTAACTAACCCAGATTCTTTTAACAGGAGTGAGGACCGTGAAAAAATATACTTACAGTGCCAAGAGGACCGACAATCAGGAGAAGTGGTTTGTGGTGAATGCCCAAGACGCTGTTTTGGGGCGGCTCGCGACATCCGTTGCCGCGCGTCTCCGGGGAAAACACAATCCACTCTTTACGCCCCACGTGGACACCGGCGATTGGATTGTGGTCATCAATGCCGATAAAATTCGGCTCACCGGCCGCAAGTGGGACCAGAAAAACTACTATCGCCACAGCGGCTACATGGGGGGGCTGAAAACCATCACGGCCCGCAAACTCATGGAAAAACGCCCGGAAGACCTGATCCGCTTTGCCGTCAAGGGGATGCTCCCCAAAAACCGGCTGGGCCGCCAGATTTTCAAAAAGCTAAAAGTCTACGCCGGCAATCAGCATCCGCATGAGGCGCAGAAGCCCGAAGTTTTGGAATTTTCTTAGAAGGGTGAATCGAATGGAAAAGGAAGTATACTACGCTACCGGAAAACGCAAGACCTCCATCGCCAGGACATGGATGACGCCCGGTACGGGACAGATCACGGTCAATGACCGTCCACTGGACGATTATTTCAAGCTGCAATCCGCCAAGAAGACCCTCAGCCAGCCGTTTGAAGTCACCAACACCACCGGGGCCTACGATGTCAAGATTCGGGTTCTGGGCGGCGGCACCAGCGGCCAGGCCGGCGCCATCCGTCACGGTATCACCCGGGCGCTGCTGGTTGCCAATCCCGAATTCCGCAAGCTGCTCAAGCGCGCCGGTTTCATCCGACGCGATCCCCGGGCCAAAGAACGTAAAAAGTACGGTCAGCGGGGTGCACGCGCACGCTTCCAGTTCTCCAAGCGCTGATACGACTGCGTGTTTTTGACGATTCAAGGGGGGGGCGTTGGGCTCCCCCCTTTTGTTGTCGGTTCCGCCTTGGCTCCCGTGAGGGCCCCGGTGACACGGGTCGGCGGTCGCCTGACCGCCCCTGCATGCTTTCCCCGGCCTACACCTGCCCCGCGTCTTTCAGCGTCTGATAAGCGCTCTGAATGGTCTTGAATTTTTCTTCGGCCACTTCCCGAAACTCCTCACCTAAATGCTGCAGTTTGTCCGGATGGTAGCGGTTCACCAGGCGCCGGTAGGCGGCCTTGATGTCCTCGGCCGATGCGCCGGGTCTCACCCCCAACACCGCAAAGGGATCGGCAGGGCCTGACGGCTGCCCCGCAGCCGCGCCGGCGGAATCCGACCGCTGCTGGCCGAAGTGCTGATCGGTCCGGTCGCCGCCGGGGCTGGCCGTGGTCCGCGGTGTGGCCCTGCTCGTGAGCAGGTAACGCCACAGGAGCCACAGGATCAAAAGATCGTCGAGCCAGCCCCACCCGACAAAAAAATCCGGAAAAAGATCAAAGGGCCAGAGAAGGTAAATCACCCCCAGAAGGATGAGCAAAATTCGCATCAGGGTGCTCCGGTGGATCGCGATTGTCCCGGCAGGGTGCTTGATTCCGGGCAGAAAGCCCAGTATAGGGAGGATTGCGGGCACCGTCAACTTGCAAGCGGCGGCTGACAAACGATGCCCCAGGAGCAGACATGAAGGCTGAAATTCTTGCCACCGGTGAGGAAATCCGCACGGGGGCCGTCATCGACAGCAATTCCGCGCATGTTGCGCGGGCGCTGGAGCAGGAGGGGCTGACGGTGGTTCGTCACCTCTGCGTGGGGGACGACCTGTTGCAGCTGGCGGCGACGCTGTCGGAAATCGGCGCCCGCGCCGAGGTGGCCGTCGTTACCGGCGGGCTGGGGCCGACCACCGATGATCTCAGCGCGGCGGCCGCCGCCCGCGCGGCCGGTGTGGCGACGGCCCTCAACCCCGAGGCCCTGGCGGCGGTGCGACGCTTTCTCTGCGCCCACAACATCCTCTTGAGCCCCTCCCAGCAGAAACAGGCGCTGCTGCCCGAAGGGGCGCGCTGGCTTGCCAACCCGGTGGGTAGCGCCCCGGGGTTCCAACTGGTCATCGGCCGCTGCCGGTTTTTCTTTCTGCCCGGTGTTCCCCATGAAATGCGCCGCATGCTGGCCGATCAGGTGTTGCCCCGCGTGCGCGCCCTGCTGCCCGCAACCTGCGAGCGTCATTTGACCCACACCTTCTCCGCCTTTGGCGACACCGAAGCGGCCATCGGGGATCGCCTGGCGCATTTGTCCGAGAAATTCCCGGGGGTGCGGCTGGGCCTGCGGGCCGACTTTCCCGAAATTCAGGTCAAACTCTACCTCAGTGGCACGGCTGCGGCGGGTCTCGACCAACGACTGGCGGCGGCTGCCGGTTGGGTGCGGCAGCGGTTGGGGCCGGTTGTGTTTTCCGAGGACGGCGAGAGAATGGAAACGGTCGTCGGGCGGCTCTTGCTGGCCCGCAAGGCCACCCTGGCGGTGGCCGAAAGCTGCACCGGCGGACTCGTTTGCCACTGGTTGACCAACGTCCCCGGCAGTTCGGGCTATTTTCTTTTCGGGGGGGTCACCTATGCCAACAGCGCCAAAAGCGAGGTGCTGGGCGTCGGTTTGCAGACCCTGGCGCGCGTGGGCGCGGTCCATGAGCAAACCGTGCGGGAGATGGCCCTCGGGGCCCGGCGGGTGGCCGGCGCGGACTATGGGCTGGCCACCAGCGGAATTGCCGGGCCGGACGGCGGCACGCCTGAAAAACCGGTGGGTACGGTCTGCATCGGTCTGGCCGGGCCGCAGCGGGCGGATGCCTTTCGATTCCGATTTGACTCCGGCCGGCGGCTTGCCAACAAGACCCTCTTTGCCATGTGCGCACTGGATCTGCTGCGCCGTGAACTGCTGAAAGCCGCGGCCTGAGGCCGGTCTACGGTGCGCCCAAGACCTGTCCCCACTCGATGGTTTCACGGTAAAGCGGCGGCAAGGCCTCCTCGGGGATACCGACCCGCGCGCACAGGGCCGAAAGGTCTTGCCAGCCGCCGCGTTCGTAGGCGATGGCCAGGTTTAGAACCTCCCCCAACGGCCCGCCCTGCCCCAGGAGGGCCTCCTTTATGTTTTTGGCAAGGGGCAGTTTTTGCAGGATGCTTTCCATGGTGTCGTCCATGATGGCGTCGATCAGCGAAAAG
>JAWOJK010000383.1:0-3451 GCA_046481705.1 Desulfobacterales bacterium
TAATGATGCGGACGCGGCCAGCAATACAAGATTTCGCCGCCGACCGGGTTCATTGATTTGCAAATGACGCACAAGGCGGTGAAAAGGGCCACCCGATGCCGAACTGGGCTGTCTCTGGCGCCTGGCCGGAGGCACAGCCACCCGCATCGCTTTGGCCTTACGCTGTTCTTTGATATGGGTGGTCAATATGCGGATGTTTTGTACGGCCGCAACGAGATACTCCTGGATCTGCACTCGCCATAATCGTCGCCAACGGGCGCGGTCGAACCCATAGCGAGATGCCTGCGCGAAGGAGCGCTCCATCAGATGCTGACGCTTTTTGATATCCCGACGCGATGCGCGGCTTTGCGACGCAGCCAGCATCTGATCCAATTCATCCTGCCGCAGATGCCGCTTGAGGGTGCGCCCCTGCCTGGAGCGCGTACAGCGAGATTTAAGTCTACACCGGTTACAGATTTTGGCCGCCGCCGCATACTCGACATGGTTGCGTTCTTTCTTAAGCTTGCGGGCTTCGAGCCGTTCACCGGCGGGACAGATAAAAAGATCGTCTTCCGGACGATAAACAAACTCGTTCGGCTCGAAAATATCCTTGCGGCGCCCGGTACCCCGATGGCTTTTATCAACCGCCTCAAAGTGGGGTGCAATCTGGCGATCGCGGCATTCCAGGAAATTTTCGATGGTGCCGTATTTGCTGTCTGCCACTGCCGTTTTTACCGACGCGCCGGTGTTGGCCTCGTGGCTTTCGATCAGTGATGTCAACCGGTGCGCTTCATTAATCTCCCCGGCGGTGACTTCCGTAGCCGTGATAACCTCCGCTTTTTCATCTACGGCGCGGTGAATCTTGTAGCGCAGTTTGGAGCGCCCGGCACCCTGGCGCACCACGGAGGCATCCGGGTCGGTGGTGGAAACATGCTTTCGATTTGCCGTACCGCTTTTCGGCGCCTCCATTGCCTCTAGTTGCGCTTCGAGTTTGCGATAACGGGCATTGAGGTAACGGCTAAGGGCCTGCTGATTAACCACTGAGTTGTTTGAGGCATTGGCCTCCATCAGGCTTGCGTCCATAAATACTTTGCTGCCGTCGATCAGTCCGGCACGGACACATTGACCAACGATGTTTTCGAAGAAACGCTTGAAGGCTTTAGCGCCCCAGCGCGTACGGGCTTTGCTGAGCACGCTGTGGTTGGGGATTTTGTCATCCAGGTCGTAGCCAAGGAACCACATCCAATCCAGACGCATCGGGATGGTATCCATCAACTCGCGCTCGGAACGGACGTCGTACATCACCAAAAGGAGCATCATTTTAAGGATCACCGGCGGTGGGACCGAGACGTTGCCATTCTGTCCGTAGACATCGCAAACGTCACCATAGATAAAATCAAAATCGATGATCTGATGTATGGCTCTGAGCGGGTGGTTTGGACTGATCCGTTGATCTAAATTGAAGCGGGTGTAAAACAGGCTGGGCTGATTGCGGGGCTCGCGTCCCATCATAATTTTCACTTCTCCTCTGGGGTTAGAAGTGAAGAAAATCTAGCACCAATGTGACTGACATACAAGAGAAAATCTTGCTATTTGGGCAACAGGCCGTTGAGACCTGACCCCCTTTGATCTGCACCGGATCGGCTCTATCAGTGAATAGTCAAGGTTTGACCCTTGTTGGCTCTAAAGGAAACACGCGGGCGCTTTTTCACCCGCGTGTTCCAGAGCGATGCTGCCCTTGCCGTTACTCGACCACCGTGACGTCTTCGACGCTGATCGTTTTCATGCCCTCCGATTCCTGCAAGGAGCCTTTGATCCTCACCTGCTTGCCCACCATCTCTGCCATGTCCTCACCTTCGACGCGATAGGATTCGGTGGGGGATTGGAGGGTATAGCCCTCGGGGGTCTCCTCGACGGTGCCGGCGATTTCAATCTGCTCGCCGCTGGCCGGCTGGCCGGCCTGGGGCTGGGATGTGCCGCCCGATGGCGCCGGCTGCTGGGACAAGGCCCCTGCCGGCGCCTGCGGCTGAGCGGGTTGCGCCGGTTGTCCCTGGGTTACGTCCGGCTGGGTGTCCTGTTGCTCGGTATTGGCGCCGGTGAGGGTCTCCTCTTCCGAACAACCCAATACGGACAAGCTGGCCATAAGCAGAATGATCATGATGAACTTGAAGCTATTCATTTTGGACTCCTTTTTTGTGTCGGGTCCCGGCAGGGACCCCGATGTGGCGTATGGATCGGGTTTACGGCAGCCATGCGGGGCATGGGCAGGCCCAACCCATGGGGCCTTCGTCACCTGTTCTTCCTATCGGAAGCGGTCTTTTCGTCTTTCCCTCGTATGGCGGATGCCCATCTGCACTTCTTCCGTGCTGGCCTCGTCTTCGCCTTCCAGGCGGGTGTTCAACGCTGCGGCGGCCGGCGCCGGCGGGATGACCGCTTCGGTCTCCCATTGCGTCGGGGGGATATCCTCCGGCATGGCCTCGTCCCAGCGTAGCAGGCGCTCATGAGGCTTTCTGCCGCCGGAGGCGCCGTCCCCCATTTTTTTGAGGGAAAGGCCTGCCAGGCCGGCCCCCACCAGGGCCAGCCCGATTCCCGCCACTGCAAAGGGCAGCGGATTTCGGCTGACCGCCCGATCCAGGCTGAAAGAACGGCCTTTGGCGGTCGCCTGACGCATGTAACCCAGGGCCTCGTCATAAAGACGGGTGGGCGATAATCGCTCTTCGACCTGCTGCAGGGTCTGGCTCAGCTTCTGCCGGGTCGAAGCAGCGCATCTTTCAATCGCCGCGACAGAGCGGGTGTCGTCGCAATCCGGCTCCGATCTCGGCTGGCCGCCCGTCAAGCTCCCTCGATCAAGTGTTTCGGTCATTTCTGTCCTCCCTGTGTACGTTCCAGAAGGGAATGGGTCTGTTCTGCTGGCAGTCCGGCGAACGGCACCCCCCTGAGACGTCGTCGCGCATCCGACCCGTTCATCGATACCGATATTAAAGATCTTCGTTGATTTAATGAATGGGGCCATCACCGTATGGCCGCGGCCATTGCTCTGTATGTGTGGCCCGAGGCTTCGGTGCGGCCCTGCCGGGCGGCTGCCGCACGCTGGATTGAAAGACCGCGGTTTCTCCAGGTCCAACGCACCCCCGGGAGCCGGAAGGCTACCGATCACCCCCCGTCGAAGCCTGAGCCTCTCCCAGGGTGTCGGCCACATGCGCGCCGCGCTGGCCCATAGCGCGAGGGCGCCCCCGGGTGGTGTCTTTTCCGGTCTGGTGCTCCATTTCGGCATTGAACTCCGCCCCCAGGAGAATCATAAAGCCCGTGATGAAAAACCACATCAGCAGGATGATGACCGCGCCAATCGAGCCGTAGGTCTCGTTGTAACTGCCAAAATTGCTCACCCGACCACGGCGGGGAGATCCACGCCGAGAGCACGCCGGGCGCCGGGGCGCGGTTCACGCTGGTGCTGCCGGCGGCGCGCACGCGG
>JAWOJK010000002.1:0-25051 GCA_046481705.1 Desulfobacterales bacterium
GCCAATTCCTGTTCTATAAAGATTTAATCGATGGATGACGATGTGTCTTCGCATTTATTTTTTGCGAGAATGCCCTTCAACTTAGGACGTCTTAGAGCTGCAATTGACAAGACATGGCGCCAAACGACCAAATTCGACCGGCTTGAGCTGACAGCAGCTGATCATTATTTTTACGCAATTCGCGAGCTAAATCCAATAAAAAAAGGTTAGTTGGATTCTAACCTTTTTGGTCTGGTGGTGGAGCTGACGGGGATCGAACCCGTGACCTCATGACTGCCAGTCATGCGCTCTCCCAGCTGAGCTACAGCCCCTAACGAAGAGGCTCTATTACTGAGGATTGAGGGGATTGTCAATCTTTTTTTTATCGAACCCTCGGCGCCAAGAAAAAAAATATTGGGGTTGACCATATCCCCCGCCTGGCAGCTGCCGAGGGTTGCCAGGCACCGTTGGTCGCTGTTGGCGGCTGCTGGCGCTGGCTTTCGGGCTTGCCGGAACGGTTTGCTTCATATCGAATTTGTTGACAAAATAAGATATCCTCCATAGGATGGCACTTCCAAAAAACGGCTGCCGCAAGCACGGTGGCAAAAAAAGATTGCGCCATGAGCATCAAAGGAGATTTGAAAAGCCGGTTACGGCATCAAGTTCAAGCCGCTTCCGTCGCTGCGAGGTCTAACCCAGGATCGAAAGACACACAGAGTGCTTTCGAGGCCTTCGATGCCGCCGAACTTTACTGTCCCCAATGTAGACAGGCCGTTCCCGTGATAAAACGCCTGTTCCTGATTCTTCCGGATGGGGACAGGTACGAATACCGGTGCCGTTTTTGCGGCACCACGGTGGGCACCAAGGTCGAGCGCTCCGGGCGTCCCCCGCTGCTGATCAAATAGTTGCCCCCAAACCTTGGCGGGCGGTGCTGGAAGTGCAACCACAGCGTCTGCTGGCGATCCGGCTAAAGGCCTTTTCGAAGCCAGACGCTACCCTCCTGGCGCCAGGGCATCACACGCTCCTTAACCTGCCCGAAAAACAGCTGCAGGCCTCGACCTGCGAGGCCGTCCCGACTCGCCTCAGGGCTTTGCCGGCGGCGACGGCCTCTTCCGCGCAGGCAGGTCGCAGCGGGCGTTCGGCGGTTTTGCGAGCGGCGCCTTTTCCAAGACGAGGACATTTAAATTTTTTTCCGGGTCGTCGATAATCATTGAATTAGAGGTGAAATCAAATGCTGAGACTCATGCGGGATTACGCAACCAGTTGGTTGATCAAGCTCTTGTTGGGTGCGATTGTTATCGTCTTTATTTTTTGGGGAGTGGGCAGCTTCACTGAGCGGCGCGCGGGACGCGTGGCGCTGGTCAACGGTCAGCCGATCGACGTCGCGGCCTTCAACCGGACATACAGCAACCTGATAGAACAATACCGGGGGCGCTTTGGTAACAACCTGACCGATGACATGCTCCAGATGTTCGGGGTCAAAAAACAGGCCCTGGAAGCCCTCGTCAACCAGGAACTGCTGCTCCAGGAGGCCCAAAAACTGGAATTCCATGTTTCCGAGGACGAGTTGGCCGCGGCCATCAGCCAAATTCCGGCCTTCCAGCAGGCCGGCAGTTTCGACCCGCGCCGCTACAACGCGGTGCTGACGCAGCTGCGTTTAAGCCCCGAGGAGTTCGAAGCTTATCAGAAGGAAGCCATGATGATCGATCGGCTGCGGGCGTTCATGCTGGGCAATGTGAAAGTCTCCGGGGGCGAGGTCCGCGCGTGGTACGATTGGCAGAATGCCGAGGTGAATCTCGATTATGTGCGCTTCACCCCGGAGAGCTACACGGACATTGACCTGGCCCCCGAGGCGCTCGAAGCATACTACGATCAGCATCAGGACAACTACAAGACCGAACCGCTGGTCAGGGCCTCCTACTTGGTGTTTGACTTCGATGCCTACCAGGATCGCGTTTCGGTGGGCGACGACGAACTGCGGGATTACTATGACCTGCATAGCAGCGAGTTTGAGAAACCGGAAACCGCTGAAGCCCGCCATATACTGTTCAAGCTTGACGACGGCGCCTCCACGCAAGACGCTGCGAAGCTAGAGCAAAAAGCCCTCGAGGTCATGAAACTGGCCCAAACAGGCCAGGATTTTGCGGAATTGGCAAAACAGTTCTCCGAATGCCCGTCCAAGGATCAGGGGGGCTTTTTGGGGGCCTTCACGCGTGACGCCATGGTTGCCCCCTTTGCTGAAAAGGTATTTTCCATGAAAGCCGGCGAGATCAGCGAGCCGGTGCGCACCCAGTTTGGGTGGCACATCATCAAGCTGGAGAAAATCAACCCGGCTGCGGTCGAAACCCTGGATCAGGCCAAGGCCGGTATCCTCCAAAAGCTGAAAACGGAGCGGGCCAAGAGTCTGGCCTTCGACGATGCCGAGGCGGCCTACGAGGCTTCGACGGATGGTGAAGATCTTGCCAAACTGGCTCAGCGCCTAAAGCTCCCGCTTCAGACGACGGGTTTCTTTTCCCGCCAGGGGGCCGAGATCGACCTCAAGGAGTCCGCCCGGTTTGCGGACGAAGCCTTCGAATTGGCGCCGATGGCGATCAGCGATATCCAGGATTTCAGTGATGGTTACTACCTGCTGCAGACCATGGAAAAAAAGCCGGCGCAGGTTCAACCCCTGGAAGCGGTGGCGGCAGCGGTTCGCGCCGATCTTATGAGGGAAAGGCAGGCTGAGCAGGCCGGCCAGGATGCCGAAGCCCTCCTGGCGGAAGTCAGGCAGGGAAAAACCCTCGACCAAGCGGCCGCAGGGTTCAACCGCGCGCTGGCGGAAACCGGTTTTTTCAAACGAAACGCGGCCATTCCTGAAATCGGGTTTGAGCAGGAGGTCGCCGCAGCGGCATTTGAGCTGGATGCCCAAAACCCCCTACCCGAAAATGCCATCAAGGGCACCGGGGGGGTTTATGTCATTGGTTTCAAAGCGCAGCGGATGCCGGCAGCCGATGGGTTCGAGGGCGAAAAGGCCGATATTGAATCCATGCTCCTGCAACAGAAAAAATCCAGGGTCTACAGCGAGTGGCTGGCGCAAATCAGGAGTCAGAGTGAAATTACCTACGAAGAGAACTATCAGGAATAGGGGGTAACGGTCGTTAGAAGCGGCGTCCTGCGCCGGCAGGAGTCGCTGTGGCCGGTGTCCGCAGGCCTCTTTTTCGGCGGCGCGTTTAGATCACCTTTTTCAGGAAGGGACACCCAATGCGATTCTCGAGCCAAAAAGCGCAAAACACGGTACATTTCGCCATGAAAAAATGCCCGGAGTGCCTGACCGAGTTGCCGCTGGAGGCCAAGGTCTGCGTGGCCTGCCGTCGAAAGGTCGGTGAGGTCACGGCTTACGGCCATGCCAAAAAACCTTTGGACTGGATGGCCTATGGCATCTGCTTGCTGGCCTGGTCGATTCTGGGCATTTATGTTTGGTGGGCTTTTCTGAAATGAAACAACAGACCACGAGGGGTTTCCCATGGCGGCATTGTCTCAGATGGAGAAGAAGAGGTTGCTGCACCTGGCACGGTCGGCAATTGCAACCTGGCTGGACACGCGGACGAGCCCCGAACTGCCGGTGGACCTGACCTCGGCGCTGCGGCAAAAACGGGGGTGCTTCGTAACCCTTCACAAACAGGGGGCGCTGCGAGGCTGCATCGGCAACCTTGAACCGGTCAAAGCGTTGTGCGCCTGCGTCGTTGAAAACGCCATCAACGCGGCGTTCCGCGATCCGCGCTTTGCCCCCCTTGAGTCGGCGGAACTGCCCACCGTGGACATCGAAATCAGCGTTCTCACGCCCCCCCGGGAGCTGCATTTTCAGGATCCGGAAGCGTTGAAAAACCAGCTCAAACCCGGTAAGCACGGGGTCATTCTCAGCCGTGGGGAGTGTCGCGCAACGTTTCTGCCGCAGGTGTGGCAGCAGCTGCCCGATGTCGAGGTCTTCCTCGCCCAGCTCTGCCAGAAGGGCGGTTTGCCAAGCGAGTGCTGGAAAGACCGCAACACGCGGGTATCGGTTTACGAGGTTGACCATTTCACGTAAGGCGCGCGGCTCTTGTGAGCCCCTTCGCGCGCGGGCGGCGGCAAGCCGCCGCTTGTGTTTACGGATCAGCGGGCGATCATGGCCCGCATCATGTCCCCGGCGTTCTGGGCATGGTCTGCGATGGAACCGACGATCTCCGCCAGTCGTACCATGTGGAAGACGGTGATGGGGTCGGTTTCGACCTCAAATATTCTCAACTTCAGATGGTCTTCGGCCTCATCTGCCAGATGCTCCTGCTCTCTTAGGGTGCGGACAATTTTTTTGACGACCATTCGCTGGTTTTCAGAGTAGTTGCTGAAATACTTGCGTGCTTCGGCCACCATCATGCTCAGTTCATCCACCGGGTCGATAACCGCATCCACCAGCAGCAGGAATTCTTTTTCGAGCTCCCGGGGAACGCCGGGATCGATCCTGAACGAAATCCAGTTCAGGGCATCTTCCAGCGCATCCAGAACGCTGTCCTGTTCGCCCAGGTAGCGGAAGAGGGTGAATTTGTCGACCTGCAGGATCGCCCCCTTTGGGATATGCCCGCGAATGCGGCGCTTGATGGCGTCGGCCTGGCTTTCAATTCGGGCGACCTCTTTGCGCAACTCCTCGAAAGAATCGCATTTCTGAACGAGTAGACACTCGATCGCGTGCTGAAAGATCCAGGCGCATTCTTTGACTTTTTCCGCATGCTCCTCCAAACCGCTGAAGGGCGAGGTCATAAACATCGAAACGAAGGGGATCCGCATCACCGTCTCCTTACAGGAAGTACTGGAGTATCTTGAAAATCACCATGCTGGTGAGGGCCGAAGCCGGAACCGTCAACACCCAATACACCATAATCTGAATAACGATAGCAAAATTGACCGCCTCCATACCGCGCGCAAGACCCACGCCCATTACACCGCCCACCGCCGCGTGGGTTGTGGACACCGGCAGCCCCAGCTTGGAGGCCAGCAGGACGGTGGTGGCGGCCGCGAAATCCACACAAAACCCGCGGGTGTTGGTGAGGGTGGTGATCTTGCTGCCGATCGTGTCCATGACCCGGTGCCCCGCCATGGCGATCCCGCAGGCGATTCCGACACCCCCGAAAAACAGCAGAAAAGCCGGCACCGGAACCATTGTGCCGACCGTCCCGGTTTTGACCAAAAAATAGATGACCGCAACCGGCCCGATGGCGTTGGCGACGTCATTGGCGCCTTGGGCCAGGGCCACATAGCAGGAGGTTCCGATCTGAATTCGGCGGAAGATCTCCTCCACGCCGCTGCGGTGGTCTCTGATAAAACGCCTGATCAGACCTTTGCCGGCCAGCCCGAAAGCGGTGGCCAGCAGGAGGGCCAGGAACAGGGCCATCGGGGTGCCGATGGCCATTTTGGTGCCAAGGGGGGTTTTAAAGAGAAACGAGAGGGCGATCACAAAAACGGTTACACCGATAAATCCGGGTGAGAGCCTTATTGCCGACTGAAAGGCATCCTCCCGGGAGAGGATGAACTTCAGGATGATCTTGAACATGATCACGGCGATAACCAGGCTGAAAACCGGAGAAATGACCCAGCTCAGGACCACCGCCGAGAGTTTGCCCCACTGAATGCAGTCGACGCCGCCGGCCATGATGCCGAAGCCGATCATGGCCCCGACAATGGAATGTGTGGTCGAGACCGGGAGGGATTTCCAGGTGGCGAAGCTGACCCACAGGGCAGCCGCCAGCAGCGCGGACAGTGCGCCGATGAGCGCCAGGTGGGGATCCGTCAGGATCTCGGTGGAAACGATGCCTTTGCGGATGGTGTCGGTCACGTGCGAACCGATAAACACCGCCCCAACCACGTTGAGGATCCCGGCGATAAAGATCGCCTGGCGGATGGTGATGGCTTTAGCGCCCACCGCAGAGGCCATGGAGTTGGCGACATCGTTGGCGCCGATATTCCATGCCATGTAGAAGCCGAACGTAAAGCCGATTATCAGGATGTAATATTCTGGCGTCATCGAAATTTCGAGAGGGTTTTCAAACCGGTTGGCCGAAGCGTGGCAGCGAGCCCTCCCCCGCTGCTTGCGGTGGGGTTAGCGAGCGAATCCGAAAATGATGACACTCCTTGGGTGAAAATTTCCGGTGGCCTGCCGCGGGGCGGCTTCAAGCCGACTTTAATCAAAAAGGATGACGATCCGCACCCGGGCCCAAACACCTGCGGCGAAATCGCTGCCGGCAACTCGCGCCGCCGCATCGTCGGCAGCGCCTGGCCGTGGGTCGGGAATCCGCGGGGCGCCATCTCACAGGCCCCTTCGGAACTGACGGGGCTTAACATGCTGGACGCCAAAAATAAACCTAAAAACCTACATTTGGCCCTGACCGTTCGCGCGGCTTGACGGCCGTTCATCCCAAAATCGCTGCAGGGGTTGCCGGGCCGTCTTTGCCGGCCGACCGCACTGCGGTTGAATTCCCGACGGGCGAGCTTATCTTATCCGCGATGCAGCGGGTGCGTTCTGACTCTTGGGCGCAGCCGCCCAGCCGCCTTCGACCGGCCAGTGCCCGATGCGGTTTGAACGACACCGGCGGCGCATTCCAGTTATTTCCGAAAAAATTATGGAGAAGGAATTGCCATGACCTACACCACACCCGCGCGCGGACCCCTCAGGGCGAGGCGCCTGCCCCTTTGGGTTTTCTTGGTTGTTCTTCTGACGGGCGGTCTGTTGGCGGCGCCGCCGTTTGACGCTGCGGGGGCTGGCTGGCCCCATGAAACCAGCAACTTGGCGCCGGACCCGGACGTGACTTTCGGGCGGCTGCCCAACGGCTTTCGCTACGTCCTGATGCCCAACCGCACCCCGCGCGCGCGGGTCAGCATGCACCTCAACATCCAATCCGGTTCTCTGCAGGAAAGTGATGACCAGCAGGGCCTGGCCCACTTCCTGGAGCACATGCTGTTCAACGGCTCCACCCATTTTCCGCCCGGAGAGCTGGTGAAGTATTTTCAGAGCATCGGGATGCAGTTCGGACCGGATGCCAACGCCCACACCGGCTTTGACGAGACCGTCTACGATATTCTGCTGCCCGACGGCAGCCGCGCCAGCATCGAAAAAGGCCTGCTGGTGCTGCGGGATTACGCCGATGGCGCCCTGCTGCTGCCGGCTGAAATCGACCGCGAACGCAAGGTCATCCTGGCGGAAAAGCGCACCCGCGACAGTGCGGCCTACCGCACTTTCGTCGCCTCTTTCCAGTTCGCGTTCGGCGATGCGCGGGTTGCCCGGCGGCTGCCCATCGGCGTGACGGAAGTTGTTGAAAAGGCCGGTCTAACGGAATTGAAGGACTACTACGAGACCTGGTACCGGCCCGACCGCATGGTTCTCGTGATGGTCGGGGATTTCGATCTGCCGATGGCCACCGCGGCCATTCATGAGCGGTTTGCCAGCCTCGCCGGGAAGCGCGCGGTGCAGGTCGACCCCGACCCCGGTCGGCCGGTGCATGCCGGGGACCGTTTTTTTTACCACCACGAAAAAGAAGCCGGAAAAACCCGGGTAAGCATCGAGGTCCTGCGCAGAGCCGGGGAAGAGGGGGATACAGCCGCCCGCCGCCACCGCGAACTGCTCGAAGATATGGCCGACCGCATGGTTCAGAACCGGCTCGACGCCCTGCTGGGCAAGCCGGATACCCCCTTTACGGCCGCGCGCGTGGGGTCCGGGCGCTACCTGGGGAATTTCGATTATGCCGAAATATCGGCGGACTGCGACCCTCAAAAATGGACCGAAGCGCTTTCCCGGATTGAACAGGTACTGCGGCAGGCCCTGACCCATGGGTTTACCCCAGCCGAACTCGATCGCGTTAAAAAGGACGTTCAGTCCGAACTGGATACGGCCCTGAAACAAGCCGGCACCCGCAACAGCCGCGATCTGGCGCGCAGCATCATTCGCAGCGTCAACACGGGCCGGGTGTTTAAATCCCCCGCCCAGGAAAAAACCCTGCTGGCCGGTGCCGTTGATGCGGCCACGTTGGATGCGGTAGCGGCCGCCTTCAGCCGCAACTGGCCCTCCGACCACCGTCTGGTGCTGGTGACCGGCAACGCCCCCATCGGGGATACGACCCTGGCAGCCAATGATGTGATTCGAAGCGTCTATCAGACCAGCCGAAGTGTGGCCGTGGCCCGACCGAGCGCCGCCGAGGCGCCCAAGTTTCCCTACCTGGCGTCCCCCACCACCGGCGGGGTGATTGTCCAGCGGGAGCATTCGGCCGATACCGGTATCACCCGCGCGGCCTTTGACAACGGCCTGCACCTCAATCTCAAACCCACCGATTTCAATGAAGGGGAAGTGCTGGTCACGCTTATTTTCGGCGACGGACGCTCGGGCCAGCCCCTGGACAAACCGGGCCTTGCGCTCCTGGCCGAGGCGCTCGTCAACGAAAGCGGCCTCGGGCGGCTGACCAAAGATGACCTTGAACAGGCCTTGGCCGGTAAAAACAGCCGGGTGGACTTCAGTGTCCAGGATCAGTGGTTTGCCCTGCGGGGGCGGACGGTCCCAGGGGAGCTTGACCTCTTGTTCCCGCTGCTCTATGCCCATCTGCAGGACCCGGGGATGCGCGCCGATGCCCTCGACCTGGTGATGCAGCGCTTCGAGCAGGCCTTCGGGGCAATGTCTCGGTCTCCGGATGGGGCCATGGAACTCAAAGGAAACCGTTTCCTGGCCGGCGGGGACCCGCGTTTCGGGCTGCCGTCGCACGAAAAATTTCAGACCCTCACCCTCGATGACGTCAGAACGTGGCTGTTGCCGGCATTTGAAATCGCGCCGCTTGAAATATCAGTGGTCGGAGATTTTGATACCGAAACGGTGGTCCAGGCGGTCGCCCGCTACTTCGGCAGCCTGCCGGCGCGGCCCGGCCGCATGGGGGCGGTGGCAGCGGCGGCGCCGCAGTTTCCGGTGGATCAGCGCCTGGCGTTGGACGTGAAAACCGATATCCCCAAGGGCTTGGTGGTGGTGGCCTACCCGACGGATGATTTTTGGGACATTCACCGCACCCGCCGGCTCTCGGTTCTGGCCGAGGTTTTTTCCGACCGATTGCGACTGCAGGTGCGCGAGAAACTGGGGGCGGCCTATTCGCCCCATGCCTACAACTGGTCCAGCCGGGCTTTTCCGGGTTTCGGCATTCTGCGGGCGACGATCTCGGTTGACCCCCAGGACGCCGAGCAGATCGCGGCCGAAGTGCGCGACATCGCCGCTGGTCTGGCGCGCGACGGGGTTAGTGCCGACGAATGCCGGCGCGCGCTGGAGCCGATCCTGACCAGTCTCAGGGAGATGCAGCGGACCAACGAATACTGGCTGGATCGGGTGCTTACCGGTTCGGCACGCTACCCCCAGCAGTTGGACTGGAGCCGCAGCCTCACCCGCGACTACCAGTCCATCACGGTGGCGGATTTGTCGGGGCTGGCGCGGCGCTATCTTGACAACCGCCGGTCCGCGGAGATCATCGTGCGGCCGACGGCGGACGGGGACGGCAGTCTGGTGGATGCCGCTGGGGGCCTGGTCGCTGCCGGCCACAGGCGGTAAGACCGTGCAGGCTATTGTGGTGCGTGCGTTCGGAGGACCCGAGGTGTTCAGGCCGGGGGCTCGCGGAAAACTGGTGGTGAACCCCATAGCTGCCATCCCGATGGCAGCGTTTCCGGGGCCATCTCGGCGGAATTAACGGGGACCCGTTTTTTCTGACTTTCCGGAAAGTTATCGATTTATTTGGCTACGGCCAAAAAGGTGCTTGTTCTGATTGCACCCCCGACGGGTGGCCCCCATTTTATGGCCCCAGCCTGGATGGGTGCGCTTCAGGAGGCTGGGATGCTTTTCGAAAAAGAAGCTCTGCGCTATCACCGGGAGCCGCGCCCCGGAAAGATCGAAGTGGTGCCCACGAAACCGACCCTGTCCCAGGCCGACCTCAGTCTGGCCTACACCCCCGGAGTGGCTGTGCCCTGCCTTGAAATTCAGAAAAACCCGGACGCTTCCTATGAATATACCGCCCGCGGCAACCTGGTGGGTGTCATCACCAACGGCTCGGCGGTTCTCGGTTTGGGAAATATTGGACCCTTGGCGGGAAAACCAGTGATGGAGGGCAAGGCCGTCCTTTTCAAACGCTTCGCCAACCTGGATGTGTTCGATATCGAGATCGACTGCGCCGACCCGGATGAATTCATCGCGACCGTGGCGCGCCTGGAGCCGACCTTTGGTGGCATCAATCTCGAGGACATCCGGGCGCCGGAGTGCTTCTACATCGAGGAACAGCTCCAGGCCCGCATGCAGATCCCCGTGTTTCACGACGACCAGCACGGGACCGCGATCATCTCCGGGGCCGCGCTGCTCAATGCCTGTCACCTGACCGGGCGGCGCATGGCGGACATTCGGCTGGTGATCAACGGCGCCGGTGCTGCGGCCCTTGCCTGCGCCCGGATGTACTGCCAGCTGGGGGTCAAGAAGGCCAATCTCCTGATAGTGGACTCGCGGGGGGTGATTCACGCGGGGCGCACCGAGGGCATGAACCGTTACAAGGCGGCGTTTGCGGCCGACACTGCGGCCCGGACACTGCTCGATGCCGTCCGTGGTGCCGACGTGCTGGTGGGACTTTCGGTGAAGGGCGCCTTTACCGCGGAAATGCTGGCCGCCATGGCTCCCAGGCCGGTTGTGTTTGCGCTGGCCAACCCCGAATCCGAAATCGATTACGAGGAGGCCAAGGCGCTGCGGCCGGATGCGGTGGTGGCCACCGGCCGTTCGGACACTCCCAATCAGGTGAACAATGTCCTGGGTTTCCCCTACATCTTCAGAGGCGCTCTGGATGTCCGGGCAACCGCGATCAACGAAGAAATGAAAATCGCGGCTGTCATGGGTCTGGCGGCGCTTGCGCGCGAAGACGTGCCCGACAGCGTCATCAGGGCCTATGGTGGGCGGCCGATCCGGTTCGGGCCGGACTACATCATCCCCAAGCCGCTGGACTCCCGGGTCCTGCTGAGCGTCGTGCCGGCCGTGGCCGCCGCGGCGGTGGAATCCGGCGTGGCCCGCGTGTCCCTTCCCGGCCGCAGCGTCTACGTGAACCGTCTGGAGACCCTGCTGGGGCCCGAGCGTGAGATCCTGCGCAAGGTCATCACCCGCGCCCAGCAGGCCCCCAAGCGGATCGTTCTGCCCGAGGGCAACCACCCGGTCATTCTGCGGGCCGCCCATCACGCCGCCAAGGAAAATATCGCCCGTCCGGTCCTGTTGGGCAACGAGCCGGGAATCAGGAACCTGGCGGAAGAACTGCAGATCTCCCTGGACGGCATCGAAATCCTGGACAACCTCAAAAGTCCGCTCTACGACGTCTTTGTGGCCAAGCTATCTGCGGCCCGCGCACGCAAGGGGTGGTCGCTGCAGCACACCCGGCGGCGGCTGCGCAGCCGCTACGTCTTCGGGGCGATGCTGGTGCTTGAAGGGATAGTCGACGGGCAGGTGCACGGGATCGTGCGCTCCTACCCGGAGGCGATTCGGCCGGTGCTGCAGGTGATCCCCCGCCGGGCGGGGGTGGCCAAGGTGTCGGGCGTATATCTGATGATCACCCGTGACCGGACCCTGCTGTTTGCCGATACCACCGTCAACATTCACCCGGATGCCGCCGACTTGGCCGAAATTGCGGTCATGACGGCGGAAATGGCGGAATTTTTCGACCTCCAACCGCGGGTTGCAATGCTCTCCTTTTCCAATTTCGGCAGTGCGCGGGAGCCCGATGCCCTGCGGGTGGCGGCGGCCGTCGCGCTGGCCCGCAGCCGGCGCCCGGGCCTGATCATCGACGGTGAAATGCAGGCCGACACCGCCGTGGTGAGTGACATCCTGAGCAGCGAATTTCCCTTCAACCAGTTGGCGGGAGCCGCCAACGTGCTGGTTTTTCCGGATTTGGCGGCCGGCAATGTCGCCTACAAACTTTTGGAGCGCCTGGGCGGCGCCAAGGCCGTGGGGCCTCTTTTGATGGGCATCAGCAAGCCCTTTAATGTTCTTCAGCGGGGAGCCGATATGGAGAATGTCGTCAATGTCATGGCGATTACGGCTGCCCAGGCCCACGACCTGGCCGAAGGCCGGGGGACGGCCGTCGTGGTGTGAGCCGGTCGCCCAAACTGCGGACCCGATCAGAGGGGGGGTGGCGCTGGTCGGCAGCCGCAGTCTTGACTGCCGGCTGTCAAGGGTACTGCCAAGGCCGCATCGGCTGCGGGTGTCAATTGGTCCTATCTGCCGCAGCGCAGCCCCATCAGGCTTTGCGCAAAACAGTCAGGGCGAGTCCCTCGTCAGCCCGTGAACCGGCACGTCCCCGCGCCGCAGGCAGGGAGTTTATCCGATGGCCGTTACCGTAGATCTGGCACCCTGGATGCCGCTGATTCGCAAAATACGGATCTTTTCCTATCTCACCGACGGGGAACTCACCCGCATGTTGGCGCTTTCGGACATGCTCCGATTTCAGGCCGGTGAAAAGCTGTTTTCTCAGGGAGACGACAGTCTGGCGGTCTATGCCCTGATCGAAGGCCAGGTGGATCTTTCCTTCCGCAAGGATAGCGGCACCCGTGTCAGCGTTGGCGCTGTGTCTGCGGGAGAGGTTTTCGGTGAAGCCGGGGTGTTCATGACGGTCAAGCGCACCGCTGATGCGCTGGTGGCCGCTGACAGCACCTTGCTGAAGATCGACCGCGGGAACATGATGGCCTTTATCAAGCAGCATCCCGTCGGCGGCAACAAGCTCCTCATGCTGATGATCTACGGTCTGCTCAGCAAGCTGCGCGAGGCCAACCAGATGCTCCCGCTGGAAAACCCAGGGGTCATCGAGATGGATTCGATCGACCCGCTTTTCCAGGATTTCATGAACGAAACCTGATGGTCCCGTAGAATTCGGCGCGCTGTGTCGGGCTTCACCGCGAAGCCGCTGCAGGGCACATCCGTTCGCCTTCCGTTCCGGGGGCCGCGCGCCCCAGCCTGACCCGCCCTTTTTTTGTTTTCATTGACCGCCGGCATCGATGCGGCTTCGCTGGCGCGCCACCGACCTCAGCCACTCGGGGTTGTCCCGGAAGTAGAGTTCGGCCAGGCGGTTGAACTCTCGGGCCTGTGCAAAATTCTGTTTGCGCAGCCAGGCCTCGCCAAGAAAATAGTGATTGCGCCCGTTTTCCGCGTCGAGGCTCAGGGCCCGCTCCAGGACCGTGATGGCGTCGTCGGCCCGATCGGCGGCCAGCAGTTTGCGCCCTTCTTCGGTCAGCTGCCGCGCAGCGACCTGCTGGGGTGTGGGCGCCGCCGGCGGTGAGGGCTCCGGGGCCCTGATTTCGGGGCGCGCGGGCGGAGCCGGCCGGTCGGTGGGCGTATAGACCACCATCGGCTTCTGGCAGGCGGCGAGCAAGAGCGCCGCCAAGAGCACCGCCAGCGTGCAGCCCCGGCTATTTGTGGTGCAAGCGGTTTTGGGCGTCATCAAAGAATTTCCTCAAGGGGTTGCTGCGCCGATGCAGCGGGCAAGATGCCGTGGGCGCATTGTTTTCCAAGAAGTATTCCGCCATCTGGTTGGGGCAGGCGTTCCGTGCCAATTGGCCGGATTGGCGGCACACCGTCCGCTGAACGACCCCCGGCGGGGGGGTAAACCAGCCGCCGGACACTGTCTGGGGGATGGCTTTGAGCAGATCGGCCCATATGGGCAGGGCCGCCGAAGACCCCGATGCGTGGATGCTGGCGCCGTCATCGAACCCCACCCACACCAGCGCCAGAAGGTCCGGCGTGTAGCCCACAAACCAGGCATCCCGTGAATTGTTGGTGGTGCCGGTTTTGCCGGCGGCCGGAAAGGTGATGCCGCGCTCCGCCAGGGAAATGGCCGTACCCTCGGTCACGACACTGGCCATCAGAGAATTCATGATGAACGCCGCGGCCGGGCTGATGACGCGGTCGATGCTCATGTGCCGCCGTTCCAGCACCTCGGCCGTTTCGTTGACCACCGCCTTGAGGGAAAGCGGGTAGGGTTCCAGCCCCCCGGACGGAAAGGCACAGTAGGCCCTGGCCAGTTCCAGGGGGATCACCTCGAAGGCACCCAGGGCGATGGCGGGCAGGGGGCGAAGGCGGGTCGAGAACTGAAAGTGCTCCGCGGTGGCCACCACCGCGTCCAGGCCGGTCTGCATGGCCAGGTAGACCGTCGCCCGGTTGGCGGAGTGCGCCAGGGCCTGGCGCAAGCTGAGTTCTGGGACGGTTTCGCGTTCGAAGTTCTGCGGCTCCCAGCGCCGGCCGTCGAGTTCATACACCTGGGGGCGGTTGGACAGGCGTGAGGCTGGCGTGAAGCGCTCCAGGCCGGCCAGGAAAACAAAGGGCTTGAAGGTGCTGCCGGGCTGGCGACGGGCCTGGCTGACGCGATTGAACTGGCTTTCAGCGTAATCGCGTCCCCCCACCATGGCCAAAATGTGGCCGGTCTTGGGCTGCATCACGATCACGGCGCCCTGGAGTCTGTTTGCCGGGGAGGGCCGTGCGCGCAGACCGGGGGCTTTTTCCAGGCGTGCCAGTCCCCGCAGGAGAGCGGTCTCGGCCGCGGATTGGATTTGGGTGTCCAGGGTGGTGTAAATCGACATGCCCATGCTTGCCAAGGCTTCGGGTGAATAGAGCGCCCCCAGCTGTTCGGAAAGGTAATCCATGAAGTAAGGGGCCATGCGGTGATAGGTACGGAAGCCTGCTGTGGTGAGGGGTTTTTCCAGGGCCTGGTGCAGCTGCTCCTCGGTCAGCCAGCCGTTTTTGGCCATGGCCTTTAAAACGCTGTCACGCCGGTTGCGGCAGCGTTCGGGGTTCTGGTGGGGGGAGTAGAGGTTCGGGGCCTTGATCAGGCCCGCCAGGGCCGCCGCTTCGGTCAGGGAGAGGGCCTCCACCGGCTTGCCGAAGTAAAAATTCGCGGCTTCGCCGATGCCGTTGATGGAGACCGATCCCTTCTGCCCGAGGTAGATCTCGTTGAGGTAGATCTCCAGGATTTCACCCTTGGCGTAGCGGGCGTCAATGACCAGCGCCATCAGGAGTTCCTTGAGCTTTCGGCTCAGGGTTCTTTCCGGGGTCAGGAAATAATTCTTGCTGAGCTGCTGGGTGATGGTCGAGCCGCCCTGACGGATGCTCCCGGCGCGCAGGTTGGCCCACAGGGCGCGCAGCAGCCCGCGCGGGTCGACACCGTGGTGATGGTAAAAGCGACTGTCCTCCGCGGCCAGAACGGCCTGGATCAGGGGGAGGGGCACCTGGTCGATGGCCACCAGCTTGCGCTGCTCGCGGGCGGCACCGAAGAAGAGCCCGATTTTTTCGGGCTCCAGCTCCAGCAAGGGCAGCGCGCGTCCCGAACGCTGGTCGGTGATGGCGCCAATCCGGTCTGGGTCAAGGGTGATCTGGACCGGAAACCCGCTGCGGGTTTGACTGGGGGTTTTCAGATCGTGCAGGAAAACCTCCAGCCGGCCCGGTCGCAGCCGGTATTCACCGAAAGCCGGGGGCCGGTTGACGCGGCGGTAGCCCAACGCCTCCAGTTTGGCGAGGAAAAGGTCGCGGTTGCAACCTTGGCCGGGAAAAAGGAGCGTGGAATCGGAATAGACGGTGGAGGGAATCTGCCAGCGCCGGGAGGAGAAGCGGCCGTCGATTTGGACCGAAAGACAGCCGGCGTAGACGGCGAGGCCGGCCATGGCGGCTGCCGCCAGGGCCAGCAGGAGCAGCGTGAGCCGTTTGATCAGTCGTTTGCGGAAGGATGTCGCCTTTTTAGCCACACGCGGTGCCTGCCACCTTTCGACGCTATCGAAAACGCTTCGTTTCAGGGTGCTGATGAAATCGGATGACGGCCAAATAAGGAGCTTGCGCGGCTGGGTTGCGGGGCAACCCGCAGCCGCTGCGACGCATCCTCAGCGCGTCTTTCAGCGCAGGTTGCGCGGGTCGCAGGGCGCGCTTGGTGGACTGCCATCCGGCCGAAAGGCGGTCAAAAGGTTTCCCCGACCATTCCGAGGATCTCTTTCCGGGTGTACAGCGGCCCCTGACCGATGCCGGGGCATTCGGCTGCGGCCTGTTTCCAGTTGTAACGCGAGCGCAGGTTGCTGAACCAGAAGGGGTAAGTGCGGCACTGGCGGGGCCGCACCGGATAGATGCGGCATCCCCCGTGAAAGAATACACAGTCGCCTGAGGCTCTTTCACGGGCGCTGTAACTGTCCCGGAAGGGATAGAGCATGTCGGCGATCAGGTCGGCTGGCGGCATGTCGAGATAGGCTGCGATCGGGCCTATTTCGCTGGCGGCCACATAGACCGTGCCCGGCTCCCCGGTACAGCAACGGCCGCATTGAATACAGGCAAAGCGCAGGCCACAGTCAAAAAAATAAGGGCGGTCTTGCAAAGAGGCCATCATCGGCTGCTCAAACCAAAGGCACCCCAAAAAACGGCGGCAGGTGGGAACGCTCGCCTTTGGGGCTTTCGTGCAAACCGCCCGGCCTGCCGCATTGAAAACTGGGCGAGGATACGCCCCTAGCCCTCTTGAATCGGCACGATAACGATGTTCACCCGCCGGTTCATGTCATGGCTGGATGAAATCGGCATGGATTCACCGTAGCCAATCGCCTGGATGCGTCCCGGGTTGACGTTGCGCTGGATCAGGGCGTTTTTGACGGCTTCCGCGCGTCGCTCCGAGAGCTGCTGGTTGTAAGCTTCCGAGCCCTGGGTGTCGGTGTGGCCCTCAACCCGGATGGTGGTCTGGGGGTATTTGTTCAAGACACCCGCCACCCGGTCGAGCTCGGCGTAGCCGCCGGGTTTGAGGGCTGCGGAGTCGAAATCGAACATCACATCGCCTTTGAAGGTGGCCGTCAGAACATCCTGGCTCCGGGCCAGACTGACCGCATCGGACTGGGCCATGGCGTTGCGCAGATCCGCCTCCTGGCGGTCCATGTAAGCGCCGATCTGGTGGCCGGCCAGCCCGCCGACCGCTGCCCCGATGGCGGCGCCGATCAGGGTGCCTTGGGTGTTGCGCCCGATGGCCTGGCCCAGGCCGGCACCGGCCGCCGCCCCGATCAGCACGCCGGTGCCCGTGCCTTTTTGAGCCTGCGTCGATTGGGAACTGCAGGCGGCGAGGGTGAACAGCAGGCTTAGGCTCAACAATCCGGCAGTCAATGCGTTTGGTTTCATGGATAATCTCCCCGGTTGATAAACGGCAGGGCCGGGCCTGGGTCCGGGGCGCTCTCAGCCCCTCCCGTCCTTCCCGGCGGAATCGAAGCGCTAAATTAGTCTGCCCCAGCGCGAATGTCAAGGCTCCTGAATAGGTTCAAACCCGCTTCGCGCTAAGCTGCAGGTCCCTTCTTGGCTTGACATCGGGGTCGGATTGACCTAATTATGATGACCTCCAGGGCCGTGCCCCGGGCCTTTGCAGACCCCCGGAAAGCTGTTGGGCTGATCCGGCCGCCGATGCCCGGTCGATCGCCTGTTTGACAGACGGCAAGCTGCCGGCTCACCAGCCGGTCGGCCAGCGCTGGCCGTTAAGAGGAAATCCCCCACGCCATGAAGCCGGCCAAACCCCGTAAACTGATAACCGCTCTGGCACTGCCCTTGGCGGCAGCGGTTTGGCTGCTGCCCGGGCTGACGCCGGTTGGGGCCGCGCAAGGGGGGGCCACCGCGGCCGGAGACTCGGAAGCGCGACCCTCGGCAGTGGTTGAAGCGGTCGCACATCTGTATTTCGCCGATCGCAGGGGCCTGCTGCTGGCGGCGGAGGCGCGGGTGATGCCCCGCCAGACAGATGCCTGCCGCCGGGCCCACTGGCTGGTGAGCGAGCTGATCCGCGGCCCGCGGCAGGGCGGCCTGCACACCCTGCCGCCGGAATCCGAGGTGCGCGCCCTGTTCCTCACCCCCGATGAAACCGCTTACGTCGATTTCTCCGCCGCCATTCAGGAGCATCACCCTGGAGGAGTGCGCAGCGAACTGCTGAGCGTTTACGCCGTCGTCAACACGCTGATTTTGAATCTGCCTGAAGTCAGCGCGGTTAAGATTCTGATCGAGGGGCGCGAGGTTTCGACCCTTGCGGGTCATATTTCCCTGGCGGCCCCTCTCAATGCTGACATGCTGCTGATAAGATAATGAAAAAAACACGCATCAACCAGGTACGCAATATCGGTATCATCGCCCACATTGACGCCGGTAAAACGACCGTTACCGAGCGCATTCTGTTTTATACCGGCCGTTCCCACAAACTCGGGGAGGTGCATGACGGGGAGGCCGTCATGGACTGGATGGCCGATGAACAGGAGCGCGGCATCACCATTACCTCGGCGGTGACCAGCTGCAACTGGCGAGACAGTGAAATCCATATCATCGATACCCCCGGGCACGTGGATTTCACCATCGAGGTGGAGCGCTCGCTGCGGGTTCTCGACGGGGCCATCGGGGTTTTCTGTGCGGTGGGCGGGGTCGAGCCCCAATCCGAAACGGTCTGGCGGCAGGCGGACAAATACCGGGTCCCCAAGATCGCCTTTGTCAACAAAATGGACCGCATCGGCGCCGGCTTCGAGCGCACCGTGGAGATGATGAAAACCCGGCTGGGGGCCAAACCCTTGGTTATCCAGCTGCCGGCAGGGGCCGAGGACGCCTTTTCAGGGGTCATCGATTTGATCCGAATGGAGCAGATTACCTGGGATGAGTCGTCTGCCGGGGAAAAGTATGCTTACGGCGCGATTGCCCCCGAGCACCGCGAAGCGGCCGAAGCCGGCCGCGAGAAGCTGATCGAAACGGTGGCCGAAAACGACGATGCCATCATGGAACTTTACCTGGGCGAGGAGCCGATCGACAATGTCGCCCTCATGGCGGCCATCCGGCGGGCGACGATCGGGCTTAAACTGGTACCCGTGCTCTGCGGCAGCGCCCTGAAAAACAAGGGGGTGCAGCCGCTGATCGATGCCATCGTGGCCCTGTTGCCCAGTCCGGTGGATGTTCCCCCCATCGCCGGCCACCACCCTGAAACCGGCGAGGAGATCCCCTGTCCTCCCAGAGAAACGGCACCGCTGGCGGCCCTGATCTTCAAAATTTCGATGATCGAGGGGCGCAAGCTTTCATTTGTTCGGGTTTACAGCGGCAAGCTTGTCGCCGGCACCGAGGTCTACAATGCCTCGCGCAACACCAAAGAGAAGCTTTCCCGGATCATGCTGATGCATGCCAACAAGCGTGAACGGGTCGATGCGGTCGGGGCCGGCAGCATCGTGGGGATTGTGGGCCTCAAGGAGTCCACCACCGGTGAGACCTTGTGCCACAAAGAGCATCCCGTACTGCTGGAAAAAATCGAGTTCTACGAGCCGGTGATCTCCATCGCGGTGGAACCCAAGACCCACGCCGACCAGGAAAAATTCGAGGAGGTTCTCGAGAAGTTCATGGCCGAAGACCCCACCCTGCGGGTTCGGCAGGACGAGGACACCGGCCAGACGATTCTTTCCGGCATGGGCGAACTGCATCTGGAGGTCATCATCAGCCGCATGCAGCGCGAGTTTAACACGCGCGTCAATGTCGGCAAACCCCAGGTGGTCTACCGGGAGACCATTGCGAACAAGGCGAGCGGGTCGGCGGTCTTCGACCGCGAAATCGGCGGCCAGCGGCATTACGCGGAGGTGACCTTGAAACTCCTGCCGCTGCCGCGCGGCACGGGCAACCAATACCGCTGCGAGCTCAGCGCTGATCTGCTGCCGGCGGCTTACCTGGCCGCTGCCCAGAAGGGCGTCCTGGAGGCCCTGGAGAGCGGCACGTTGCTGGGTTACCCGGTGGTGGATGTGGCGGCCGTGCTGACCGGGGCCGGTTCCAGGGAGTCGCTGGGAACGGAGCTGGCCTTTACCGTCAGCGCGTCGATGGCCTGCAAGGACGCCATCGAAAAGGGCGCCGCGTTTCTGCTGGAGCCGATCATGGATGTGGAAGTTTACGTGCCGGACGCCTTTTTGGGGGAGGTCATCGGGGACATCAACGCCCGTAGCGGGAAAATCGAATCCATCGGGCCCAAGAGCGGTCTTCAGGAAATCCGGGCCACGGTTCCGCTCTCGCAGATGTTCGGCTACTCCACCGCCCTGCGATCGGCCACCCAGGGACGCGGCACCTTTACCATGCAGTTCGCGCGTTTCGACCGCAATGGCTGACCCTTTCCGCGTCCTTGCCCGGGCCCGGCGCCGCATGTCCCCTGCTGCGTGAAGCCGCTTACCCTGGGGGGTGCTAGCGGGGGCGCTCCGCCGCTTGTTTGGTTTGGAGGGCCGATTTCCTGCTGACCTTCAGCAGGGTTGCAATCTGTTCGGATTTTTGCGGGTCATTGATAGTTTCCTGGGCCTTTTCGAGGTGAAAAACGGCATTTTCGTGTTTTTTTATCCGGTTGTAGTAAACCCCGAGGTTGTAATGGGCGTCGCCCAGTTTTGCTAGTTTACCGTAAGCCTGGCCCAGGTAGTAGTAGACCTGCGGGTCCTCCGTGGTCAGGGCCAGCAGGTCCTCGAAGGTCGTGATGGCATCGGCCAGGCGGTCCATCTCCAGCTGGGTCCGGCCGAGGAGGATTCTCAGCTCGGGGTCGTCGGGCAGGATGTCGGCGCTGCCCTGCAAAATTTTCAGCGCTTGACCGTATTGACCGTCCTGAAAATAGGTGCCGCCCAAATCTCGCAGCACGTAGGGGTCGAGCGCCCTGCGGGCCAGGGCCGCGCGCAACTGGGCGATCGCCTCGCGGCGGTTGCCGGTGCGGGCCAGGATCAGGCCGTAGCCGTAATGCGCGACCGGGTCGCCGGGGTGGGCGGCTATGGCCGCTTCAAAATGCTTCATGGCGACCTCGGCGTCGCCGTAAACCGCTATTAGCCGTGCCTGGGTCCTTCGAAAGGGGTAAGGATCCGCCGGTGTGAGGGTGGCGCCGGTTTCCTCGTGCGCCACCCACCTGTCAACATAGGCGATACGGTCTTCGGTGGCCGGGTGGGTCATGAGGTAGTTGGGGACTTGCTGACTGTCATACCACTGCTTGGTGCGCATTTTTTTCAGGACGTCGATGATTCCCTGGCCGCTGTAGCCCGCCTCGTTGAGAACCTTTAAGCCGATCTGGTCGGCCTGGATTTCGTCTTCGCGGCTGTAGGCCAGCATGGCCGACTGGCCGGCGGCCATGGAGCCGACCGTCAGGGCGCTAGCGGCCGAACCGGCCCCGCCGACGCCCAGCAAAACGCCCGCAGCCACCCCCGCCAGTGTGCCGAGCTGGACTTTCTTGCCGCGTTCGATCTTCTGCGAGATGTGGCGGCAGACCACGTGGGCGATCTCGTGGCCCAGAATGCCGGCCAGTTCCTGTTCGGTTTCCATTGCCGCAATCAGACCGCTGTTGATGTATATGTGGCCTGCGGGGGTGGCGAAAGCATTGTAGACATCCTCGCGGATGATGTAGAATTGGTAGTTGAACGGTTGCGAGGGCAACGCTGCCAGCACCTTGGCGCCTACCTCGCGGACATAGGCGTTTGCCATGGAATCGTTGATGATCTCGAAATGATCCGCCACCACCTTGAGGAACTCGCGCGACATTTGCTCCTCTTCCTGGATGGTGATGGCGTGGGCGCGGAGCGGTGGCCAGTAAGCGGCAAGAAGGATTCCGGCCAGTATCAGCGCGACGGCTTTGGACAATGGGTTCATGGGGCTCCTGTGGTGCGGCGCAAACGGCCGGGGCGGTAGGAGACGGCCGGCGGTGCGCCTTGGGATTTTCCTGATTATAAGGGTGAACTGCCGAAAATTCAAGCGCTCAGGATGGCTCGCGGCCTGCCGAGATGCTTTTCAAAGGGTCGCTTTTGTGTTAGAAGCTCAGGCACTATGGCGCACACCATCTGCATCGCAAACCAAAAGGGCGGCGTGGGCAAAACCACCACGGCCATCAACCTTTCGGCGGCCCTGGCGGTTTCCGAGAAACGCACCCTGCTGGTGGACTGCGACCCCCAGGCCAATGCCACCAGCGGTGTCGGTGTCGACAAGACCGCCATCCAGCACTCCCTCTACCACGGCATGATCGGTCAGGTCAGCGCCGAACGCCTGGTGCTGAATACCGAAATCGAGACCCTCAAAGTGATCCCCTCGCGGCTGGAACTCATCGGCTTCGAGGTGGAGATGATGGCGACAGCCGGGCGGGAGCAGACCCTCAAAAATCTGCTGACCGGGCTTCAGGCGGCCTATGATTTCATCATTCTGGACTGCCCCCCCTCCCTCAGCCTGCTGACGGTTAACGCCATGACGGCGGCGGATGCCATGCTGATTCCCCTGCAGTGCGAATATTACGCTCTCGAAGGCCTGGGGCAGCTGTTGCAGACCATCAAACGCATCCAAAACAAGCTCAACCCGCGGCTTTCCATCGCGGGCATCCTGTTGACCATGTTCGACACGCGCACGAATCTATCCCACCAGGTCGCCGAAAACGCGGAAAAGTTTTTTCCCGAGCTGGTCTTTCGGACCCAGATTCCCCGCAACGTGCGGTTGGGGGAGGCGCCGAGTTTCGGGAAGCCGATCCTCCTCTACGATGCCGCCTCGGCAGGCGCCAGAAGCTATTTTGCGCTGGCCGACGAAATCCTGCATCAATGAAAAACCCGCTGCCGCTTCCGTTGAAGGAACTTCGCCATGGCTAATCCAAAAGGCACCCAGCAGCGCGTTGCGGTTGCCGCCAAACGCAAGAAATTGGTGTTGGGCCGGGGGCTGGATGCGCTTATTCCCGATTTTGAGCCGTCGGCCGGCAGCTCGCCGGATTACCGCCACTGTCCGGTGGACCAAATTCGCCCCAACCGCTACCAGCCCCGGATCCGTTTCGCCGAAGAGGAACTGGCCGAGCTCGCCGGCTCCATCCGCACCCAGGGGATTATCCAGCCGCTGCTGGTGCGCCAGGACGAACACGGGTTTGAGCTCGTGGCCGGTGAAAGACGCCTGCGGGCGGCCAGAATGGCAGGCCTGGCCGAGGTGCCCGTGGTGGTCAGGGCGATCTCGGATTCCCAGATGCTGGAGTTTTCGATCGTCGAAAACATTCAGCGCGAAAACCTCAACCCCATGGAGGAAGCCGAGGCCTATCACCGGCTGATGACCGCCTTCGATCTCACCCAGGACCAGGTGGCCGCGCGCGTCGGCAAAAGCCGTTCGGCGGTGGCCAACTTCATCCGGCTGCGGCAGCTGCCCGACGAGATCAAAACCAGCATCACCGGCGGTCAAATCGCCATGGGGCACGCCCGGGCGCTGTTGGGGGCCGATAATACCGCCGTGCAGCGCGCGGCCTGGCGCAAGACCATCGCCGAGAAGCTCTCGGTGCGGCAAACCGAGGCCCTGATCAAACGGCTGAACTCGGAAAAAGACCGGCCGCCATCGCTGCCGGACGCCGCTGGCACCTATTTTCGCGGGGTCTCCGAAGACCTGTCGCGCCATTTCGGCACCAAAGTGGAGATTCGGCGTCGGGGCGAAAAGGGAAAGGTCGAAATCGAGTTCTACAGCCTCGATGACCTGGACCAGCTGCTCGGTCGCCTCAAGGGCCGTTGAGGCGACCCGTCGGTTCTCGCGTTTTGCTGACCGCCCTTTTGGGTACCGCGAGCGGGGGACACCACCCGAATTGGAGGAACACCCCTCAACAGGCAGCGACGATGGCGATCAGACAAATCGGTGTGATTGACGGACAGGGGGGTGGCATCGGCAGTGCCATCATCCGGAAGCTCAAGGAGCGGGTGGGCGAGCGCGTGGAAATCATCGCGCTCGGCACCAACGCCATCGCCACCGCACAGATGCTGAAAGCGCGGGCCAACCGGGGCGCGTCGGGGGAAAGCGCCATCGTTCAGACCGTCGCCAAGCTGGATGTGATCATCGGGCCCATCGGCATCGTCCTGGCGCACGCCATGATGGGGGAGGTCACCCCGGCGATTGCCGCGGCGGTGGCCGGCTGCCCCGCCAAAAAACTCCTGCTGCCCCTGACCCAGGAGAATATTGAAATCATCGGGGTGGCGGCCACGCCGCTGCCCCAATTGGTGGACGAACTTTTGGAGCGCCATCTAGACTGCCTGCCGGATTGATGAAAACCCTCGACAGCGTTAATCCTGAAGGCGACGGTGGCCGCCTGATCAGCCATTGCAGGGAGCAGCGGATCACCCCGCAACCCCGTGGCCACCTTTCCCGGGTGGTCGCCAGGGCCTTTGCCAAAAGGCGCCGGTCGCCAACGGGGGCGGAGCGATGAAGCTGATCGTCGCCCGGACGGCGGGGTTCTGTATGGGCGTGCGGCGGGCGGTCGAAATGACCCTTGAAGCCGTTGACACCTGCCAAAAACCGATCTGCACCTTCGGCCCGCTGATCCACAACCCCCAAGTCCTGAACCTGTTGAACCAGAAGGGCATCTCGGTGATCGAGACGGTTCCCCCGCGGGGTCACGGTACGGTCCTGCTGCGGGCGCACGGCGTGCCGCCGAACGTCAAAGCGGCGCTCGTGAATGCCGGGTTCCGGGTGGTGGACGCCACCTGCCCGCGGGTCATCAAGGTTCAGACCATCATCCGCCGGCATGCCGGTGAGGGCTATGGCACCGTCATTGTCGGCGACCGCAACCATCCGGAAGTCGTCGGGCTGCTGGGATATGCCGGCGCCCTCGGGTACGTCGTGGGCTCCCTGGGGGAGCTTGCGGCCCTGCCGCGTTTCGCGAAAGCCATCGTCGTGGCCCAGACCACCCAGAACACAGCGTTTTACGGGGAGATCAAGGGCTGGGTGGGGCGCCACTGTCCCCACTACCAGGTGTTCGATACCATCTGCGATTCCACCGAAAAGCGCCAAACCGAGGTCAAACAGCTGGCCGAGGCCGTGGACGCGGTGGTGGTTGTCGGCGGCTACAACAGCGGCAACACCAATCGCCTGGCGGAAATCGCACGGCAGGCCGGAAAGCCTACCCAGCACATCGAAACCGAGGTCGAGCTGGACTGCCAGGCGCTGGCTGCCGCCCGGACCATCGCGGTTTCGGCCGGCGCCTCAACGCCCGACTGGATGATCCGACGGGTCATCCAGGTCCTGGCAGACCTGGGCACTGAGGAGGGCCGACCGTCGCCGGAGCCCTAATACCGCCCC
>JAWOJK010000044.1:0-4925 GCA_046481705.1 Desulfobacterales bacterium
TGTGCTCGCGAACGTTCCGATCACAGACGGAGAGGGACCATTGTTTGGGTGCAGAAGTTATTGAAGACGGATGACGACTTCAGTATTATCCTCAGGTCGTTGAAAGCCGAGGGTGCATATAGCCTGTCATAGGAGACGGAGAGACTGTTCCTGGAGCTGTAGAAGGGCCCCGCCGGGGTATACAGGTTATATCCGAATGTAAGCAGATTGGAAAAGAGATTGTTTCGCCTCAGATATCCCATATCATTGGGATCATAGTCGTCACTGATTAACTGGAGGTCATATCTCGCAGTGTATATGCCCCCGGTCTTGCCTCCTGACAGAGCCAGGTTATGGCCTGTGTCAGCCTTCCTGTCACTGAAGTATTTCTGACTGACAGCGCCTGATGCCTTCACTGAAAAGATCCTGTCAGGCGTATTAAGCTGCATCTCCGTAGCGGTTACATTGGCTGTATAGTTGCGGCCGGTGGCAGGACCGCTCCGGAGGACATTGGTGTTTACAAGGCTGATGTAAGAGGCATTGGGGAGGCTCTTATCAATGACTATCATATTATAGTTTGTAAATGGCTCCGTTATAAACTCCTTCTGCTCACCGGTTACAGAGTCCTCAAGCAGTGCCACTCCGAATCCGGCCTGTAGGCAACCTCAGGGGATCGTTCAGAGCTCCTGAAACCAGGAATCCGGCTGTCATCTCGGCCGTCGGGGGGAACGGGGGCATTCGTGCCATCCCGCCTGCCGATGACACCCAACGACCAGACGAGGCCGATGCCCCATGCCGCCGCGACCCATGCGTAAAAAAATCGGTCAGCTCCTCATCATCTCCGGGCCGGTGATCCTGCTGGACCAGATCTCCAAGGCGGTGGTCTTAAACACCATGCGGCTTTACGAATCGATCCCGGTGATCCCCGGCTTTTTCAACCTCACCCACATCCACAACCCCGGGGGGGCATTCGGTTTCATGGCCGGGCAGAGCCTGGTGGTGCGCACCATCCTCTTCCTGGTCGTCTCCACCTTGGCCATTGGGTTGATTCTGCATTTTTACTTTAAAACGCCGCCCACCCACCCCGGTCTGAGGGCCACTTTCGCGTTGATTTTCGGCGGCGCCGTGGGCAACCTGATCGATCGCCTGCGGTTTGGCAAGGTGGTTGATTTTCTCGATTTTTATATCGGCACGCTGCACTGGCCGGCCTTCAATGTCGCCGACAGCGCGATTACCGTGGGGATTACCGTTTTTGTGCTGCACCTTTTACTTAACCGGATGCCGGAGTAGGGCGCTCGTGGTCTGAGGACCTCGGCCAAAAACAATCCCCCCGCGAATTTGCCTTTTGGCCGCGTCCGCCCTTGCCCATCACCCAATCCCCCCGCTGCGCCGTCGGCCGGTCAGCGCCATCGTGGCTGCCCCATCTCCGATGGCATCCATCGGTGCGCTGCTGACATCTGGCGCCCGACAACTTTTGGGGAAACTTTTTCGATCGATCGCCATTTAACGATTCTGCGCTGACGACCGCTGCCCATGACTGAAATCACCTACAAGGAAGTCGAGGCCCACCTGCAAGCCCTTTCTGGAAAAAAGGGAAAGGCGGGTTTCGCACCGGTCTATCTGATTTTCGGTGAGGAATTTATCTGCCAGTCCGTTTTTGAAAAAATTCTTGATGCCATGCTGCCGCCAGCCCGCAGAGAGTTGAACTTCGAGCTGCTCGATGATGCTCAGGCGTCTGTTTTTGAGCTTGTCGAAAAGCTCAACACCTATTCCATGATGCCGGGCCTTAAAGTTGTGGCCGTCCGGGATGCGCGGATTTTCAGCTCCCGCAGCGATGCCGCCAACCTTCTGGCGAAAGCCCGGGCCGCTTACAACGCCCGGGAAATGGACAAAGCCGCCCGGGCCCTGGCCGCTTACGTGGGGCTGCTGGGGCTTTGCTGGGAGGATCTGCAGGGCGACAATCGAAGCCGGCTTTTGAAGATCGATGATGCGCAGGGCACTGACGAGGCCTGGCTGGAAGCCCTGGTGGCCGATTGTCGGGAGCGGGGGATAGCGATCCCCCCCAGCAGCGACAGCGCCGAGGTGCTCCAGAAGGCCGTCGAAAAAGGCTTCCCCGGGGGCAACCACCTCATTCTCACCAGCGACAGCGTCGATCGGCGGCGAAGCCTGTTCAAAGTCCTGCAGGCGCGAGGGCTGGTGGTGGACTGCGCCGTTCCCACCGGAGAACGCAAGGCGGATAAAACGGTCCAGGAATCGGTTTTACGCGAAACCCTGCAGACGATCCTCCACAACCACCAGAAAACCCTTGACCCTGAAGCTTACCGTTTCTTGTGTGCCATGACGGGGTTTGATCTGCGGGCCTTCAGCCAAAATCTGGAAAAGCTGGTTTTATTTGTCGGCGAGCGGCGCCAAATCACCCTGCAGGATGTGGAACGCGTGGCGCAACGAAGTCGCAAGGACCCCATTTACGAATTGACCAATGCCCTCGCGGAGCGAAATCTCGAGGAGGCTTGGTTCTATCTTGGCTCACTGCTGGCCGACAATTTTCATCCGCTGCAGCTGCTGGCAGCCCTCGTCAATCAGGTCCGAAAACTTTTGCTGGCAAAGGCCTTCACCGCCAGCGAGGGCGGGCGCGTCTGGCAGGCGGGGATGAGCTACGGGCAGTTCACCAGCAACGTAATGCCCGTGTTGCAAGCATCGGATCAGGCGCTGGCGGCACAGATAACGGCCTGGAACGGCAGCCTGACCGACGCCGGGCAGCCAGCACCTGCACGGGGCGCCCAAAAAGAGAAAACGGCCAAGGCCGCTACGGATCTGGTGCTTGCCAAAAATCCCCGCAGCCCTTATCCCGTTTTTCAGCTGCTGCTGCGCACAGCCAATTTTTCAGTGGCCGAGCTCGTGCGGGCGATTGAAATTCTAAACGCGGTTGACCTGCAACTCAAAACCGCCGGCCGCAATCCAAAGCTCCTGATAGAGGCCGCTTTGCTGGAAATCTGTGGCTCCCCCGGCGCGTCGGCGGCACCCAAGGCGTTTGCGCCAGACGATGGCCGCGGCCGCCGTTCGGTAGGATGACCCGCGCAGACGTCAGAAGCTCTTGGGTTGCACCGAAAGGGCAGCCCACTTTCGAGAGAGGACGCATCATGTCAAAGACCAAGATCGTTTGCACCATCGGGCCGTCGAGCGAAAGCGCGGAAGTCATCAGACGGCTGATCCAGGCCGGGATGAACGTTGCGCGGCTCAACTTCTCCCATGGCAGTCATGACGAACATCTGGCCAAGATTGCCTGCATTCGGGCTATTTCAGCGGAGTTGCAAAAACCGGTGGGCATTCTGCAGGACCTCTGCGGGCCCAAAATACGCGTCGGAAAGGTGTGTAGCCCGGGAGTTCGACTGGCCCCGGGCGAAACGGTCGTTCTGACCAGCGAGCAATTCGAGGCATCCGGCAACCGTATTTCGGTTTCCTATCACGACCTGCCGCGCGAGGTGAAACCCTACGACCGGATCCTTCTGGCGGACGGGATGATGGAACTCGTGGTGGTGGGCACCAGCGAAACCGAAATCGTCTGCCATGTGATCACCGGCGGGGTCCTGACCTCCAACAAGGGCATCAACCTGCCGTCGGGCACCATCAAGGCCCCCGCCGTGACCCTCAAGGATGAGGCCGACCTGGCATTTGGTCTGGCAAACGATGTCGACTATGTCGCCCTGTCTTTCGTGCGAACCGCGGAAGACATCCGTAGCGTCAAGGCGATGATCCGCAAGGCGGGTAAGAATACGCCGGTTATCGCCAAGATCGAAAAGCACGAGGCGCTCAACAACATCGAATCCATCATGGACAGTTCCGATGGGATTATGGTGGCTCGGGGGGATTTGGGGGTTGAAATCCCGCTCGAAAAAGTCCCCGAAATCCAGAAAACGCTGGTGCGCGTCGCCAATACGACCGGAAAACCGGTTATCATCGCTACCCAGATGCTGCGCTCGATGGTCAATTCCCCTCGCCCGACGCGGGCCGAGGCAACCGACGTGGCCAATGCGGTGCTCGACGGGACCGATGCGGTGATGCTCTCCGAGGAGACCGCCAGCGGCCTTTATCCGGTCGAGGCGGTGGAGTTCATGGTGCGGATCATCGAAAATGCGGAAAAAAATTACCCGCACAACAAGTACCTGCAGCTGATGCCCAAAAAGGACATCTCGGGGTCGGTCGCCTATGCCTCCTGCGTCCTCGCCAATCACCTCAATGCGCGCGCCATCGTGGCCACCTCGCGCTCCGGGTTCACCGCCGCCCAGATTTCGCGCTTCAAGCCCCGGCCGCCGATTATCGCCTTGTCGCCGGACCCTCATACGGTGCGGCGCCTGACCCTTTGCTGGGGGTGCTGCCCGTTTCTGGAGGACGACTCGGTGGACACCGACGCACGCCTTGAGGAAGCCTCCGCCGCGGCCCTGAAATCCGGCAAGGTGAGCAAGGGGGACCTGGTGGTGATCACCGCCGGTCATCCCGTGCGGGCCGCCGGCACCACCAATATGCTGAAGGTCAAGAATCTCTGAGAAGAGGATTGGCCGGTAAAAAAAAGGGGGCTACGGCTGACACCGTAACCCCCTGCTGTACGTGGTAGGCGCTTTGTCGCCGTGACGGCTTTACCGCGGGGTATAGTAAAGTTCAGGCTTTGCCCCAAACCAAAATCCACCATTAGCGGGTTGACACGGCCCATCCCCCCTGCCGTCGCTATTTTCCACCATCGGCGCCGCCATCTCCGCTGTCCCCGGCATCCCCACCGGCATCACCGTCGGAGTCGCCGCTGTCGGAGTCACCGCTGTCGGAGTCACCGCTGTCGGAGTCACCGCTGTCGGAGTCACCGCTGTCGGAGTCACCGCTGTCGGAGTCACCGCTGTCGGAGTCACCGCTGTCGGGGAAAACGCTATGGCAAACATAAAACTGTCATAGGATGG
>JAWOJK010000266.1:0-5431 GCA_046481705.1 Desulfobacterales bacterium
GGAAACCCGGGCGGGCCATTTTTCGCCCGAGGAACTCTCCCGCCTGCAGCTGTCCATCGGGGTCAATCACTCCATGATCGAGGATCCCGCGCTTTTCCTGCCCCTGGGCTTGAGCCCTTTCTGGTTGTGGGTGCCGCGCCTGGTGGCGGCCATCCTGGCCGTCCACCTTTACAGTCTCTGGCAGCATATTCGCAGGCGCCGCCGTTTGAAGACGACCGCTGGCGCCAAGGCCTAAATTGGGCCGGGCATCTGGCCGAGGCCCTGATACCCGTCGATGCGGCGCTCCGGCCTTCGCCCTTCAGTGCGACCAGGATCATTTACTCCGCAAAGGTCTGGCGCAGCTGCTTCTTGTTCAGTTTGCCGACGCTGGTTTTGGCGATTTCCGGAACGAACCGATAGTGTTCGGGCACACCGTATTTGGGCAGTTTGCCCTCCTCCGCGCACTGGCGCATGTACTGCTTGAGGTCCTCCGTTTTCAGCTGGGGATGCAGTGTGGCGAGGATCGGCAGAAAATCGCTTCGCAAACGGCCTCTAAATAGCATAAACACCCGGTTTAATGAAGAACAATCCAGGCCTGAAGAAAGATTCAGCCCCTTGAAGGCGTCTTTACAATCCCCCCCGGCTGTGCGATAAATTTGACGGACCGGGTGAAAGCCGAATTTTGCATTGGTGGTCCAAAAAGGTCGCGTTGCGGCGTGCTAACCTCGCTGCGGCTGCGGCGCAAGGCAGAAATTGGGCTTTTACGCCAGCATCACATCTGACCCGATAGAGCCGGTCGGACGATGCGTTGCGGCAACCGGTCGCATTCCTTAAAACAACCTTATTTTCAGCCCTTGCGGGTGAGCACGTGTATGCTAGAAGCGCTTTGTATTCGGAACTTTGCCATCATCGACGACCTGCGCATCACCTTTCAGGACGGCCTCACGGTCCTCAGCGGCGAAACCGGTGCCGGAAAATCCATTATCATCAGTGCGGTCAACCTGCTTTTGGGCAGTCGCGCGAGCGGTAAGCTGATCCGTACCGGCGCGGATTGCGCCGAACTGGAAGCCTTGTTCCGGATTCCACCGGGCGGCGTGCTGTTCTCGATGCTGGCAGCGGCGGACTGCGCTGACGGCGACGGGTTGGTGGTCCGGCGGCTGATCTCACGCAACGAGCGCCACCGGGTCTATCTCAACGGCCGACTGTCGACCATGCAGGCCCTCGGTTCGGCTACCGAAAACCTGGCCAGCATATCCGGCCAGCATGCCCACCAGGGGCTGCTCAACGAGGATCAGCATCTGCTGATCCTGGATCGGTTTGGCGGCCAACTGGCCCTTCGGGAAGACCTTGGGGCGTGTTTCCGAACCCTCCTGCCCTTGATTCAGGAGCTTAAAACCTTAAACGCCCAAAAAGATCGCCAGACGGAACGCCTGGAGCTGCTGCGATTTCAACACAAGGAAATTCTGGATGCCGACATCCAGCCCGCAGAAGATGAGCGGCTCGCCCAGGAGCAACTGCGCCTGCGCAGCGCCGAAACCCTTTTTCGCACCGCACAGGAGAGCATCGATGGCCTTTACGCCACCGAAGGCGCCGTTGTGGAGCGCCTGGCGGAAATTCAGAAAAGCCTGGAAAAAGTCAGCGGTCTCGATGCCGAGCTTGCGCCCGTCGCCCGGCGGCTGGCAGAGACCGGCTACCAACTGGAGGATCTGGTCGACGGGCTGCGCCGCTACCGCGACACCGTGACCATGGATGAGCGGCGCCTGGAGGCGGTTGAGGCCCGTCTGGACCTGCTGCGCGCGTTGAAGCGCAAGTACGGCGGCAGCCTGGCGGCGGTGGCCGAACGCTGCACGGCCATCGAACGCGAGCTGGCGCAGATCGGGGACATAGATGGCAGGATGACCCTGGTCCGCCAACAGATTGCGGCGCTGCATGCCCGCCTGGCCGACCAGTGTCGCAAGCTTTCAGCGAAAAGGAAAAATTCGGCCAAACGCCTGGGCGAAAAGGTCGAAAGCGAACTGGCGGCGCTGAACATGGCCCAGACCCGTTTTGAGGTGTTCCTGCAGCCCCTGCCGGCAGAGTCCCAGACCGAGCCCTGCCTGACGGTGGACGGCTTCGCCGTAGGGGAAACCGGTTTCGATCGGGCCTGTTTCTTGATCGCCCCCAATGTCGGTGAGGACCTCAAGCCGCTTGCCGCGATTGCCTCGGGGGGAGAACTCTCCCGCGTGGTGCTGGCCCTCAAGGCGATCCTGGCGCAGTCCGAGGCGGTCGCTACGATCATCTTCGACGAGGTCGATGCCGGCATCGGCGGCGGGGTCGCGGAAATGGTGGGGCAAAAACTGGCCGCCCTGGCGCGCTACCACCAGGTCATCTGCATTACCCACCTGCCCCAGATCGCCCGCTTTGCCCACCACCACTATCGGATTTTCAAGCACGTCGCCGGCGGCCGGACCCATACCCGGATCGAGCCGCTGGAGGCCGAGGCGCGGGTGCAGGAAATCGCCCGGATGCTGGGAGGCGCTACCATCACGCCCAAAACCCTGGACCACGCCCGCGAGATGCTTCAAGGGCGCGTGTAATCGGCGGCTCGCAGCGGCGGGCGTGCGCTTGACAAGCCCCCGGTGGGATATTAAAACCAACGGCAGACGCTTTTTTTCAGAGGCCAAACGGAGGAAACCCATGCCACTTTACGAATTCAAATGCCAGAAATGCGACGAAATTTTCGAGCTGCTGGTCATGAGCCGGGAACAAGAGGTCGAGATGAAATGCCCCCATTGCGGTGCCGAGGCCTTCGAGCGGGTCTTAAGCACCACCCATTACGCCATGGGCGGCGGAGCCGGTTCGGGGACCGGCACCCGGCCTTCGGCCCAGACGCGCACCTGTTCCAGCGGCTCTTGCACCACCTACGATATTCCCGGCCCGGCCTGAGCCCCGTCGTCCGCGGCCGCAGGGAGATGCCATGGCAACCCGGGAGCCGATCTATATCAGCACCTTCCAACAGGGGGTGCTGGCAGCCAAGACCAGGGCGGCGTGGAAAAAAATGCGGTGCTGCACCCTCTGCCCGCGACGCTGCAGGGTCGACCGGCTGGCTGGCCAGACCGGAATATGCAGAACCGGTCGGTCGGCCGTGATCTCCAGCATCGGCCCTCACTTTGGCGAAGAGGCGCCGCTGGTGGGGCGCCGCGGTTCAGGCACGATTTTCTTCAGCCACTGCAGTCTGCTGTGCCGCTTCTGCCAGAATTTCGATATCAGCCACGGCGGGGCGGGAGACCCCGCCAGCCACGCGCAGCTTGCTGACATGATGCTGGCCCTTCAGGGACAGGGGTGCCACAACATCAATTTGGTCACCCCGTCTCACGTGGTTCCCCATATTCTGGCGGCGGTCGCAGCAGCCGTTCCCAAGGGGCTCAGCCTCCCGCTGGTATACAACACCAGTGGCTATGACCAAGTGCAAACCCTGGAATTGCTGGACGGCGTGATCGACATCTACATGCCGGACTTCAAGTTCTGGGACCCCGCGGTGGCGCATGCCGTCTGCCGCGCCAGAGATTACCCGGCCGTTGCCCGCGCGGCGCTAAAAGAAATGCACCGCCAGGTGGGCGACCTTCGATTGGATTCCGATGGCGTGGCGCGCCGGGGGCTGCTGGTTCGCCACTTGGTGATGCCCCATGGCCTGGCCGGCACCCCCGCGGTCATGGCCTTTATTGCCAACGAAATATCCCCCGACACGTACGTCAACGTCATGACCCAATACCGGCCCTGCGGCCGGGCGTTCGAAGACCCCCTGCTGGCGGATACGCCAACTCAAGGTGATTTTGAGGACGCCTTTGAAGCCGCCCGGGCGGCCGGTTTGATGCGGCTGGACAAACCCCGCCGTGTATTTGGTTTTTTCTGACGGGCGATCTGCCGCGGCTGATCAGAGCCCGACGCTCAGAGGGCGCGGCGGCCCCCCGGAGAACGCGATGTTCCAAACCCGAGCCAACCCGATGATGCACCATATATACGCAATCGGCGATATCCATGGATGTGCCGACAAGCTTCGTCGCCTGATCGATCAACTGGATATCGACCCCGAGCGGGATCAGCTGGTTTTCGTCGGGGATTACATCGATCGGGGGCCCGCCTCCTTCGAGGTGGTGGATTACGTGCTGGGGCTGAAAACTATTTTTCGGCATGTGGTTTTTCTGAAAGGCAACCACGAACAGATGTTGGAGGATTACCTCGTTGGACCCGACAAGTTGACCTTCCTGATAAACGGTGGTCAAGCGACGCTGGACAGCTATCTCCGTCATCGCCAAAGCCCCCAAGCACCTGTCGTTCCCTTGCGGCATCAAGCCTTTTTCAAGGGCTTGCGGCTCTTCTACGAAACCGAAAACTATATTTTCGTGCACGCCGGCCTGAAACCCAAGGTGCCGTTGGCCCAGCAGCACCCCAGTGACTTGTTGTGGATTCGGTCCCGGTTCATTTATTCGGACGTTGACTTCGGCAAGCCGGTGGTTTTTGGGCACACGCCGTTTCCCGAGCCTCTGGTGCAGGCCAACAAGATCGGTATCGACACCGGAGCCGTATACGGCCACCAACTGACTTGTGTAAAACTGCCGGAGCTGGTCTTTTTCCAATCGGCATAAACGGCGCTGATTTCCGAATGGGGAAATTGGTGCCGCCAATCAAGATGAAGCGGTAAAAAGCTTTTCAGGCCCTGCAGGGCCACATATCCGAAAGGAACTTTGCTCTGGCGCTAAGTTCTGTTATTTCATTACCAGACGCATTGGCAAATGAAGCCGTTATGACTTTGGTGCCCGAGTGCCCGTTAAAAAGCTTGGTTGGTCGGTTCGCGGCAATATCCTTGGTGACATAGATCCCGTTTAGAAGTTTGCTCATTTACCCGATACCGACACTGCTTGATGCGTCCAACACTTTTTTCGAAAGGAGACGCATTGAACAACAAAGGTAAAAAGATCACGAAAAAAATGCTCCCCGTTTCAGGACTGCCCAGCGAGTTTGAGCAGATTAACCTCAATGCGGCCGGTATCGATATCGGAGCTCAAAAATGTTGCCGTTGCCAAGGGTAGAGATCCCGAGGGACGCGATATCCGCTATTTCGATACGTTCACCGTTGATCTTCACGCATTGGCCGATTGGCTGAAACAGTGTGGCATCGATACGGTTGCCATGGAATCGACTGGCATTTACTGGATTCCTTTATTCGAAATCCTCGAACAAAATGGTTTCGATGTCAGGCTGGTCAATCCGCGAAGCATCAAACACGCGCCTGGTCGCAAGAGCGATGTCGTTGATTGCCAATGGATTCAGCAATTGCATGCCTATGGCCTACTGACAAGTGCGTTTCACCCTGACGATCAAATCAGCGTATTGCGCGCTTATCACCGACAACCAACCATGCTTGTCAATCATGCTGGAACCCATATCCAACATATGCAAAAAGCCTTAGAGC
>JAWOJK010000033.1:0-15130 GCA_046481705.1 Desulfobacterales bacterium
GCGTGAAGTCGTATGTTTCTGAGGTGGATGATTTGTACTCCGCGATGAATTTGTGATGAAGCTGTTCGTAGGTTTCGTGATCCAAAATTAGCGAGTCAATCGTAGATTCGTCGGCCAGCAGCTGGCCATCCTCCACGACATGATGGCAGACGTTGCACTCATCGATGCCGGCCTTTTCATTGTGGTCGTCGTGCAGGAAGGGCACCGGCGGCCGCATCCGGTTGCCGAAGGCGCTGTCCCTCACGGTGGTCACGTCCTCCTGGGAGTACACGGCCGATCCGGCTGCCAGCACCAGGGCCGCCAACACAAGAAGCGCAAAGGCCATCAAAGCGCGGTTTTTCATCAGGTCACCCCCTTTTCTTGCTTCGGCTGCAGCAAACCACAGCGGCCGGGAAGGCCGCCCGGCGGCCCTATTCGGGTTTCTCCATGGTTTCGTAGATCAGGTCTCCGAGAAATTTGAGTTCCAGGCCCAGTTGATTGACATGGATGATATCATCCAGTCCGCCGTGGCAGTTGTGGCAAGGGGCGATCACCGTCTTGACGCCCTTGGTCTTGACCCGGAAGAGCTGCTCGGCCTTGACGCGATTGCCGGCAACACGTTTGTTCTTGAAGGGCGGGCCGGTGTTGATCACCCCGCCACCGGCGCTGCAGCAGTAGTTGTGCTCCCGGTTGGGGTGCATTTCAACAACCGTCTCGCAGAGGGCGTCGGCCACGTAGCGCAGCATTTCGTGCAGCCCGCGACCGCGCACCACGTTGCAGGGGTCGTGGATGGTCACCGGCACTGGGTACTTCTTGGCAATCCGGATGCGCCCCGACTTGAGCAGTTCGTAATAAAACTCGATCGCGTGGACCACCGGGATCGGCGGCATCCGCCAGCCCAAGGCGCGGTTGCCCATGTCGTAGACCGAGCGGAAAGCGTGCCCGCATTCGCCCATGACAATCCGCTTGACCTTGAGCCGCAGGGCGGCCTCGAAATGGGCGCGCTTCAGGCGGGCCATCATCTCGTTGTCGCCGGTGTACATGCACATATCGCTGTTGTCCCAGCCGGGGGTGGCCGGCATGGTCCAGTTCACCCCGGCCGCGTTCATGATCACCGCCGCCTGGTAGATCAACTGGGCGCGGAACTTGGGCTCCGGGCCGATGACCGAGTAGAAGATATCGGCCCCTTCCTTCTCCAGTGGGATCCGAAGGGTCGGGATCTCCTCCTGGGCCTCTTCCTCCTGCCACTGGAGGCTGTCGATCCACTCGTCTTCCTTGACCCACATCTGGTTCAGGGTGGCCGAGTGGCTGTGGGCGGTATCCTGAATGTACTGTGGGGTGGTGCCCAGCAGGTGACAGATGCGCCGCATGGACAGCATCAGGTAGGCCACGTCGATGCCGAAGGGACAGTACATGGCGCAGCGCCGGCACAGGTTGCACTCGGTGTGGGCGATCTCGCAGGCTTTTTCGATGAAGGCCGGCGGCACCCGACCCTTGTGCTTGACGATTTTCCCGAGGGTCTGCTTCACCTTGGCGGCCGGTGCAAAAGTGGGGTCGTTGTCGTTGGAGAGATAAAAATGGCAGGCCTCGCTGCACAGACCGCAGTGGACACAGGTCTCCAGGTAGGCTTTCAGGCGGGCGCCGGCTTCGTTTTTGAGAAACCGCCGAATAACGGTCTCGATGCGCTCGGGGGTCAGCTTGGCGGCCCCTTGTTCGATCCCCATGTCGTGAATCTTCGGTTTGTCTTGCGCTGCAGGCTCAACCATGAATTATCCTCCCCGTCGGGTGGCGCGGTGATCGGTGGCGGCGTCAGGCCGGTGTTGCAGGCTCGCGCACGGCGATGGAAGTGAGCGCCGGGTGGCTTCGGGCGCGGACAACGGCGCCTACCAGTCCCGGGCGTGCCGGATGGCGCCGAATTCAGAGCCCATATACCCCCGCATGAACGGAAAAAAGAACATGTGACTCAGTTTGGTGAAAGGGATCGCCGCCAGCAGGATCTCACCGGAAAGCATGTGCACAATCCCCATCGCCCGAAAACCGACCCACTGGTGGTAGGTCCAGAAACCGGTGATGAAGGGCGCCGCCACCAGCGCCAGAACAACGAAATCCGATGGGCTGCTGAGGTACTTGACATCCGGCAGCACCAGTCGGCGCACCAGGAAAAACAGGCACGCGCCGATGACCACCAGGGTAAGCACGTCCCCGGTGGCCTCCGACAGATACCACCAGCTGACGTTCCAGCTTTCCTTCCAGAGCACCACGTGCGCGAAAAGAAAGATCGGCACCAGAAAAAGGCAGAGGTGGAAGGTGAAGGTGACGATCGTAAACACCGGGCGCTGGCGGGAATTCAGGCTGGCGAAGGGCACCAGCCAGTGCATGATGGAGCGCAGGGCGTAGCGCAGGTTCATGTAGGAGTATACAACGAGGTCTTTTTTGCGCGCCAGCAGGGCCATGGACACCAGGCGGTAAACCACCCCGCCGAAAAACACGATGAAGGCCACCCACAGCAACGGCCCGGCCACGAAGTTGTAAAGAGCGTGCATGTTTCCCTCCCCGAATGGATCGGTTGAAAGGGTCTCAAAGGCCTGCCGGCATCCGGCGGCCTGTGCCGCCTACCCCTGGTGCGCGCCCAGCGCAACCACCTCGCGGCAATAACGGCCCCGGTCGGCCCCGTTGCCAATGCCCCGAACTAGCAGCCGCCGGCCGTCGGGGCTGAAACAGGGATCCCAGAGCGCCTCGAAATCCGTTCGCAGCACCTGGCCGTCGAGCAGCAGGCGGTAGCCCCCATTTTTTTCCACCTTGGCGGCGACGTGCCGGCCGTCCGGGCTGAAAACCGGCTGCCAGGCCATGTCATAGCCGCCGTCCCAGGCGCGGCCATCCACCACGACGGTCCAGCGGTCGTTTTCCTTGGCGGCGCAGGCGATATGGCCGCCGTCGGGGCTGAAGCGCGCATCGGTGAGCAGCCCGTCGAACGTCCGGGACCAGGGGCGGTCGTCCACGGCCACGGTCCACTTGCCGAACCTGGGGGCCACGATGGCCGCAAGATGCCGGCCGTCAAGGCTGTACATCTGGTGCCAGAGCTGAAAATAGTCGCCGTTCCAGAGGCGTTCGCCGTCACGGGCCAGGGTCCAGCTGCCGCCGATCTTGACCGGCGCACTGACCGTGCCGTCGTGGGGGTGAAAGCGCGGCTCCCACACGGCGTTGAAGCGCTGCCGCCAGGGCTCACCGTCCACTACGATGGTGTAATCATACAGGTTGGTCCGCACCTCGGCCGCCACCTGCCGGCCGTCCGGGCTGAAATCCAACCCCCAGACATTGACGAAATTGCGCGCCCAGGGCTTCCCGTCCACCGCCACAGTGTAACACCCTTCCTGGAATTTGAAGATTTCGCCCTCGCTGAAGGCAACCGTCTGCACCACCGCGGCGGCGCGCCGGCCGTCCGGGCTCAGCCGGAGATTGTTCAGTGCCCCGAAGCCGCCTTCCCACGCGACCCCGTCCATCACGGCAAAGTATTTCATGGCTTTCTGGGCGGCCGCGACGATATGGCCGCCACTGGCAGCAACGAGGGGGTTCCAGAGGTAGTCGAAACGCTGCTCCCACGCTTCCCCGTCCAGCGCCAAGGTCCACTCGCCGGTGTCCGAAACGATCGCCGAAGCGCGGCCGTCGGGCGTGAAGCGCAAGTACCAGATCTTGTCGAAAGTGTTCTCCCAGGCGACGCCGTTGACGCAGACCGAAAAAGCCGCCTCATCGGTCTTCACCACGGCCGCGATCTTCTCGCCATCCGGGCTGACGTACGGCTCTTCCACCCAGGGGAAGATCTCCGGCCATCGCCCCACATCCGCAATGAGTTTCTTTCCGATCTCCCAGTCCCAGCTGCTTGAATCGCCCATTGCCACTTCTCCTTTTGTCGCCCGCTGGCCTCTTTTTTAAAACCGCCTTCAGACAGCGTGTCCCCACCCCGGGATAGAGCGTTCCTGAAGCCAATGGCGGCCAGGCCGGGTCTGTCGCACTATGGCATCAATTCAACTCGATTTCAACTCATTAAGCCGGCAAACACCCGTCAGGCGAGGGATGCGCCGCTCTCGTGGGCGCCACCCGGCAGGGCGGCTCCCGCCGGCCGCTGGGCCCCCCAAAGGTCGAGGCCGCCGGCCTTCTCAGACGCCGATTCCGTAGCGCTTCATCTTGCGCCAGAGGGTTGTGCGGTTGATTTTAAGGGCGCGGGCGGCCTTGGCGCGGTTGCCGCCATGGTCCTGCAACAGCTGCAGGATCCGATCACGCTCCGGGTGGTCGCCGCCCACCAGCGGCGCCTGCCCCTCTGATAGTCTCTGCGGCGGTGCGCAGGCGCCGTTTTTCAGCAGGAAAACCGGCAGATGCCGCCACTCGATGACCTTGCCCTGGCAGACGATCAGCGCATGTTCGAGAATGTTTTCCAGCTCCCGGATGTTGCCCGGGTAGTCATGATTGAGAAGCACTTCCATGGCCCTCTGGGCGATGCGCTCGACCTGCGTGTTGCGGGTGGCGCACAGGCGCTTGAGGATATGGGCGATCAACAGGGGCAAATCTCCCTGGCGGTCCTTGAGCGGCGGCAGATCCAGGCGCATGACGTTCAGCCGGTAGAAAAGATCTTCGCGAAAGCGTTTTTCGCGGACCAGCTTTTCCAAGCCCAGGTTGCTGGCCGAGATGATCCGGACGTCGACCTTGGTGGTGCGCCGACTGCCCAGCGGATAGAACTCCTTGTCCTCCAGGACCCGCAGCAGTTTGGCCTGCAGGGAGAGCGGCAGGTCTCCGATTTCGTCGAGAAAGATTGTCCCGCCGTCGGCTTCCTGGAAGCGGCCCGGTTTGTTCTGGTCCGCCCCGGTGAAGGCCCCCTTGACATAGCCAAAAAATTCGGATTCCAGCAGCGTGTCCGGCAAGGCGGCGCAGTTGACCTTGACCAGCGGTTTGCGCGCCCGCGGCCCGGCGTTGTGAATGATCTTGGCGAGCAGGTCCTTGCCGGTCCCGGTAGGGCCCTCGATCAGGATGGTGGCGTCGCTGGCGGCAATCACCGGGACAATCTCAAAAATTTTCTGCATCACCGGATCTTTGCCCACCATGTCAAAGAAAGTGTAGCGCTCCTGGATGGCGCTGTTGAACTGGTATTTGAGCGAAAGGTCCGTGAGGGTCGAAAGGCCCCCGACCGTGATGCCCTTTTCGTTTTTGAGGGCCATGCAATTGACCCGCACGGGCAGCGATTGACCCTGCCGGGTGATGACCCGGGTTTCCAGACCCGACGGCCCGCTGCCGCCCTCACCGCCCGCAGGAATGGTGCGCATCTCGCGGCACAGGTCGCGGCCGAAAATAGCGCTGCACGGCCTGCCCAGCAGGCTATTCCGGTTGTAGCCGGTGATCCTCTCGGCCATGGTGTTGAAGAAGGTGATGTGGCCGCCGCGATCCACGGTCAACACCCCGATGTCCAGATTGTCCAGAATGATCTTGAGCCTCAGGTCGTCATAACGAATCCGCTTGATCAGGGCCTTGAAGACCGTGTGGTCCTGAAACACCTGGATGCAGCCCAGCGGCCTCTGATCGGGGCCGTAGATCGGCGCCTCGATCTTGGTGATGCTGTGCTCCTCGCTGGTGTGATCGGTGATTTCGATTTCCGCGCACACCTCGGGTTCGCCCCCGGACGCGTGCAGCCCGTCCATGTACCGGCAGCTGCCCCCGCAGAGGTAGTCACGGAAAACCTCGTAGCAGAATTTACCGACCACATCGGCGGCCCTGCGGTCGGTAAGCTGTTCAGCCGAACGGTTGATGCCCAGGATGCGCCGATCGAGCGAAAGAACGATGCTTCCCAGCGACAGATAATCCAGGATTCCGCCCAACTGCTTGAAACCGATCAGGATGTTTTCCATCACGACTCACCGGCAACCGGGAAGCTCAACCGGAAACACGCGCCTCGGCCTTCTGCTGAAACGACCTGGATGTCGCCGCCACAGTCCTTGACAATGCCATAGCTGATGGAAAGCCCCAAGCCGGTTCCCTTGCCAACCTCCTTGGTGGTGAAAAACGGCTCGAAGATCCGGTCGCGCAGCGCTTCGGGGATCCCGCCGCCGGAATCGGCCACCTCCGCGACCACCCGGTTGCCGGCCAGATAGGTTTTGAGGTCGATCCGTTTGGCACCCGGGGGTGGCACTGCCGCCCCCTGCCAGTGGTCTTCGATGGCATCCCGGGCGTTGATCAAGAGGTTGATGAAAACCTGCTCCAGACGATCCGGGTCGGCTTCCACCAGGGGCAGATTTGGGTGGTAGTCGCGCGCCACGGCAATTCCCCGGACCTTGAGCTGCTGGCTGAAAAACTCGAAGGCCTTGTCCAGCACCCGGTTGAGCTGCACCTTGGCGAGGGCCATGTCCGACTGCCGGCCGAACGCGCGCATGTGGCTGATGATCTTGGTGGCGCGGTCCACGTGACCGTCGATCTCACTGGTCAAGGTGAACAGGATCTCTTCCTGGATCGGCTCCCGGCGGCTGGCCTTCTTCTTCAGGAAGGTGCTGGCGGTTTTGATCACCGACAGCGGCTGGTTGAGTTCATGGGCCACGCCGGTGGCCATCTCCCCGAGGGTGGCCATCTTGCTGGCCTGAATCAGCTGCTGTTCGGCCAGCAGCTGTTTGGTGATATCACTGGTGGTCACCAGCAGGACCTTTCTGCCCTGAAACTCGGAGGGGGAAACCCGGATGTCCACGAATAGCCGCTCGCCTGCGCGGTTGCGGTGCTTGACCCGGTTGATGGCCGCGCTGGTCATGAGCTTAAGGGCGTAATAGTCCCTGTCTTCCTCGACAAAGATGTCCAGAAACGGTTTGCCCAGGATCTCTGCCTGGGTGAAACCGTAAACGCGTTCGACGCTCTGGTTGCAGTCCAACACGTTGAGGGTGTCCAGGTCCAGAACGAAGACCGGATTGGGGATGTTGGTGAAGATCGCCCGGTACTTCTGCTCGGACTTCTCCAGTTTTTCGGCCAGCAGCTTGCGCGGGGTGATGTCCAGGCTCATCTCCATGGCGGCCACGATATTGCCGCGGGTATCCAACACCGGCGTGGTCTTGTAGATCCAGTGGGACACCGAGCCGTCCTTGTTGTAGCCCATTTCCTCGCCGGAGTGGGACTGACCGTCGGCGAAGGTCTTTTCCACCGGGCAATTCTCGCATTTTTGACGGCGGCCCTTGTAGGCCGAGTAGCAGAAATCCCCCGGGTGGGGTGCAAACTGGTTGGCAAACTCGCGATTGTACTGCAGCAGGCGGAATTCACGGTCCTGCACGGTGATCAGGCAGGGTACGGTCTCAAAGAGGTTCTGGTATTCATCGCGCTGCTGGTTGAGGGCCTCCTGATTGGCGGCGATCTCTTCCCCCATCCGGTTGATGGCCCGGGCCAGCTGCCCCATCTCATCCTCCTGGTGAAGGTCCACGCGGCTGAGGTAGTCTCCATGGCCGATGCGCCGTGTGCCGGCGATGAGCTTGCGCACCGGCCGGTTGACGAAGGTCATCACCAACAGAAAAATGCCGGTGGATGTCAGCAGGAACACCAGGCCGGCCAGCCCGATGATGCCCTTTTCGATCAGCAGCACCTCCCGGTCGGTTTCCTTAAGAGACACCACCACGTCAAGCGCACCCAGCACTTTTTTGGACTCGGGGTGCACATGGCAGGGGTCGGCGGAGCAGCCGGGCTCATTGAAAATCGGACTGATGATGCCCAAACGCCGGTAGCCGTCGGCAAGGGCGACGATTCGGGTTCGTTCCGCGAGCCCTAATTTTTCCTGTGGCGGTTCGGTGCGGTGGCAGATGTGGCACGCCTCATCCCGGATGTTGGTGAAGTGGTCCACTTCGGAGCTGCGGTTGGAGAACTTGATCTGGCCGGCTTTGTTGTATATCCGGATGGCGTGGAGCCCTTCCTGCCCGCCGATATTGGTGATGATCTGGTTGATGTCGTCCCGGGAGTTGAGCATCATGGCATAGTGGGTGCCGAGACGAATGGTGGTGGTCAAGCGGTCGGCACTGGCGATCACGTCCGCCATGACCTTGTTTTTCTGATAATCGATGGTAAAGTAGGCCCACGTGGCAATGGACACCAGCAGGGTCAAGCCGACTGTCAAAATCAGCTTGGCAATCAGACTGTGGCGGAGCGTGAGTATTTTTTTGAGCATGTCTTCACCGCCCGCAGACCATGGCCCCCGCAATGACGCAATCCTCAATTTGGACAATAACTTAAAATAACTTTGGGGTCAACTGCGCTCCGCTTGCGCGCCTCTATTCCTTCTTGACAAAATCAGGAGATCTAACTATGTATACCGGAGCCTGGCCAAGCGAATCTCGAAGAGTGAGGCGCACTTAACTTAGGCTTCCTGATCGAGACACGATTCAGCCTTTGGGGTCTGCAGGACCGTCGAAATTCACCGCCGGAAATATGAGCTTAACTTCTTCAAGGGGGACGAGAATGTACAGAGTTGGCCTTCTGATTTTGTGTCTGATAGTCATGGTGGCGTATGGCAGCACATGGGTCGGCGCCGATCAAAGCCCTGAAAGCGTAAGCGAATTGTGCATTCCCATGGGTATTATCGCGCTGCAGCCGCCAAGCGACGCCGATCAGCAGCGTGCCGCGGTCGACTTCAACCACTCGCTGCACTTCGATTTCAACTGCAAGACCTGCCACCATACCTGGGAAGGCACCGGCGCCGTCCAGAGCTGCTCGACATCCGGCTGCCACGACCTGGTCAAAACCCCGATGAAGCCTGACAACGCCGGGATTGATGAGGAGATGGCAATCCGCAATTTCAAGCGCGCCTTCCACGCCTCCTGCATCGGCTGCCACAAGCGGATCAAGGAGGCCAATTTGGCACTGGAAATGTCCAGAAAGCCGGTCGGCGATAAACTGGCGGCCACCGGCCCCACCAGCTGCGCGGAGTGTCATCCCCGCGACTAATCACCCCTGCGGCGCTGGCCAAGGGGCTGGGAAAATGCCGGCCTGCGGCTTTCTTGCCAGACAGCCTGAGCTCCGCCGATTGGGGGCACGGCGTTGCAGACGGGTTATGGGGTCGCCTCTTTTGCGGGGGCGGCCCCTTTTGCTGCCCACCGGCTGGCGGGCCTGACGGGTTTGAGAAAACGGCCGAAAGAAAAACCGGTCACACCCCGGAAAGGAGCGCCCCTCCGTGAAGGCGTCACGCACCAGAGAGCGCCTGATCCAACGGATCAACGCTATGACCGATGAGCAATGCCAGGATCTGCTGAAGCTGCTGGAGTGGCGACAGCCGGACCAGCGGCGCTTCCCCCGCCAAAACAGCGCCAACCCATCCCGCTTTTTCATCCAGGATCATGAATATCAAGGTGTCATCAAAAACGTCAGCGCTGACGGCATGTTCATCGAATCCCCGCAGAGCGTCGCGCCCGGGGAGACGGTAACCATTATTTTTTCACTCTTCAGCTTCGAAGATCCCATTCGCATTACCGGCCAAATCGCCTGGAAAGACCGGCACGGCTTCGGGGTCAAACTCGACTTGAATCTCCGGGAGCTGATCAAAACCGCCGCCGCCCACCCGCCCGAGGCCTGAGGCCCGCGCCCGTGACGTTATTTTCTGCCGCCAGCCTCTCAAAATACGAAACGGCCGCGTCACCCGTCAGGGGGTGAAAGCGGCCGTTTTTCTTTGGACAAAGCCCCTAAATGCTCGCGGGGCGCCGACGCCGATCAGACAGCGACCGTAACGACGCTGTAGCACCGCAGGCAACGGTCGGCCTCCGCCATGGCCTCCGGAACGCTGTAGCCCTCCTCGACCTCTTCAAATGTAAATTTACGGCTTTCCGGCGGCAGCATTTTCAGATGATACCGGGAGCGCCCGCCAACCAAGCCGGTATTTTCCAAACCGTCATAGACCTTGACCTTTTTGAAGAGCTGATCGAAGCAGTCTTCCTCTTCGGGGTCCAGCGGAAGACCATTGATGAAGCGGTCGATGCTGATGGCGGCCTTGCGGGCACCGGCACAGCCGGTGATCAGGGCGTTGGGGCCGGTTTCACAATCGCCGGCGGAGAAGATTTTCGGGCGGTTGGTCTGTTTGGTGACATCGTTGACCACAATGGTGTGCCATTTGGTCACCTCGATGTCGGAGAGCCCTTTGAGCAGGGCCAAGTCGACCTGCTGGCCGATGGCGGGTACCGCAATGTCACACGGCATCACGAATTCCGATCCTTCCATCGGCACCGGACGACGCCGGCCGCTGGCATCGGGTTCCCCGAGTTTCATGCGAAGGCACTCCAACCCCACGACCTTTCCTTTTTCGGCCACCACGCGCACCGGCGTGGTCAGGAAATGGAAGTTGACACCCTCCTCCTCGGCATCGTGAATTTCGACATCTTCGGCCGGCATCTCCTTGCGCGTCCGGCGATAGACGAGATTGACATCCTTTTTGTTGATTCGAAAGGAGCAGCGCACACAGTCGATGGCCACGTTGCCGCCGCCGACCACTACAACTTTCTGGCCCTCGGGGTAGGGGTCCTGGCCGTCGTTGATCGCCCGCAGGTACTCGACACCGGGGATAAACCCCTTGTAGCCCTTGTCTTCACCCTCCACCCGCATGTTGGCGGTTCCCTGGGCGCCGATACCGACAAAGACCGCGTCGTTTTCAGCCTCGAGATCCGAGAGCGTGATCCCCTGCCCCACGGGGGTGTCGTAGTGAATGGTCACGCCCAGCTTTTGGATTTCCAAGACCTCGTTGCGCAAGATCTGGCGCGGCAGGCGATAATCTGGAATACCCACCGCGGCCATGCCGCCCGGCTCACCGAGCTGCTCATAAATGGTCACCTGGTGACCTTTGCGCGCGAGATGATAGGCGCAGGTGACCCCGGCCGGACCGGCGCCCACAATCGCCACCTTGCCGGTCTTGGTGGACGGCTGCACCCGAAAGGCGGGGGAGTGGTGTTTATCCAATTCCTGGTCGGCCACGAACCGCTTGAGGTACTTGATTGAAATCGGTTCGTCCAGCAGTGCCCGTCGGCAATGGGCCTCGCACGGGCGCACGCAGACCCGCCCGACGACACCTGGAATCGGCAGGCGCTCGCGAATGACATCGAGGGATTCCTGGAATTTACCCTCCTTGATGTACTCGACATAGGTAGGGATATCCAGGTGAATCGGGCAGGCATCCATGCAGGGAGCGGTAACCCGGGAGTGGTATGTCCCTGCCGGGATCGTTTGGGGCTCGGTGATGGCCGCCTGGAAGACATCCCGGAAATAGGTGAGCGCATGCAGAATCGGTCGGGGACCGGCCTGGCCGATATGGCACTTGGAAGCCTCACTGACCAGCTTGGCCAGGCGTTCCAACGTATCGAGATCCACCGGGTGGCCCTCCCCGCCGCAGATGCGCGCCAGGATATCGGCCATCAGCCGGGTACCCAGCCGGCAGGGGGTGCATTTGCCGCAGGAGTTTCTGCGAATCGCCTCCATGTAAGATCGGCTCAGGTCCACCACATTGACGGTCTCCGAGCGCAGGACAATGCCATACCACCCCATCAGGGCCTTGATCTGTTCGTCCTGCTTGAAGTGCTCCGGAAGCGCCACGTTTTCCAGCGGGGCATAGTTCTGGAGCGCTTTTCCGCGATTGTCAACGACCTTCCCCCCCCAGGAACTGAAGCATATCTCTGTCATCAACCCTCTCCCTTGTGGTCAGTAAGGTTATCTTTACAAAGATGGTTCAGTAGCACATCAGATCGACTTTTGCAAATCCTAACCCGCAGGTTTGCAAGGGAAAATGGCTTTCGCCGGGGCGTCTTTGCAAAACGCCGTCGGGCCGAACCACCATCGCAGCAGGGCCGCGGCTTTGCGAAAGATTATTTCAACCGGGCTTTGAGCGCATCGTATTCCTGAAGATCGAAGGTGCCGATCTCCCGGGCGTGCATCCGCCAGAGTTCGAGGCAGACCCTGGCTTCGTCGAAATTTTTCTGTTCCACAAACAGATTGAACCACCTGAGGTTGTCGCGCATGGAGATCTCGTAAATCTGGGTTTTAAAGGCTTCGTATTGCGCAAGGTCAAAATTACCGGCGTCCAGGGCCGTGCTGCGCCAGATGTTGAGCGCCACCCGGGCGCTGTAAAAACCGTCTTTTTTGATGGCGTATTGCAGACGTCGCAAGCTGTCTTTGGCTATTTCTTCGCATTGCCGCTGGTGCTCATCCAGCGGCAATGCGGCCTGTGTTTCGGCTGATGCCGAGAAGTTGAAACCCGCCAGCAGCAGCAGTGCCACAAAACTGGTAAAGAGGTGAAGCCGTTTCGCTGCTCGCATTTTCAAACCGTAAAACGGGAAAAAAGAGGGGACCTGCGGTGTCAGGCCGGCGGCCGAACACCCCGCGGCTGGAAGCCGGAAAATCATAGCGAATTGTTTCGCAAAGGTAAATGGAAAAACCGTACGTCCAGGAACGGGGTCCTCATCCCCCTTTAGAACCTGCGCTGTTGAAGCGCCGGGGGCCGGAGGCATTTGACTTTGCAAACGACGGAGAGCGGCCGGATTTACAGGCAGTCGTGTTTCTTGAGCTGGCGCTTCTGGATGATCTCGTGGGTGTCGTAGTAGATGCTCTTCTGCTCGACCCACCAGATGTTGGTGAGCCGTGAGCCTTTTGCAACCCCCCTGGTAAACCCCCTGGCAAACCCCAGGTAATTGGATACCAGGGCAACCGTCAAGACCACAACTATCATCAGGAATTTCTTTCGCATACTCCGAGGGATATCGGCAACTTCCACCGCGGCCTTTAACCGCCTGCCGAACCTTTTCAGCCGTCGTGCGAGGACGGGTTCCCCCTTTCCCGGGATCACCGCTTCGGGGCTGCAAAAAAAAACCGGCAAACCACGCGAAAGGCGCAGTCAGCCGGCATGTTAAACCCCGGCGGCATCCGATTACGATACCCGCTGCCGCCGGGAGTTCAAGAACAGGGAATCAGGGCGGCATCCCGCCTGTCCCCTACAGTCGGTTAATTATAGACACCAGCCCCCACGAAGTACTGGGTGCCCGGCACCTGATAGATGTAGGTGCTCTTGGGTGACGGCGCGTCCTCCCCCGGTTTCGGCCACACGTAGTCGACCCAGCCCTCGCCTTGGGCGGCCACGTTGACGAACTCCACAAACAGTTCCTTATCATTGGCATCCTTGACCGTGAGCAGGCTGTCCTTCTCCAGCAGGGCCGGGCTCATGGGGTGCGCCAACATTTTGCCGTCCATATTCATCAAAAAAACGTAGGAGTCTTTCCAGACAAACGCGCCTGCTTTATCGTTGATCGCCGCAATACCGGCGTCCAGCCCCTGGTCCTGGATCATTTGGGCGGCCTCCTTGGATTTGGCGATGCATTCCTCCTTGGTGGCACTTTCTGCAAAAACCAGGGCGGGAAGCCCGACACAGATCAACAGTACAAGCGTGGTAACGAAGCCTTTCTTCATCTCATCCTCCTCCTTTTCGTGGGTTGCGTTCACCCGGCGGGTGCTGTCGGTTCCGCCGGCCAAGTTTGTTCGCGCTAGATGCCATCACCTCCTTTCGTTCCCGGCGCCGCCATGGAATCGACGCACGCACTGCAAATCCGTCGTCGCCAAAAGCGCGAGGACAAGCGAGGGGTTTCGGGGCGCAGGCTGCCACAACGTCGACAACCTGCCGGGCGCTGGGTAAGCCCGGTCATGGAGTGGGTCAACTGGTGTATAGTAAATTTTGGAGGCTGGTGCCGAAACCCGCATCGGGGGCCGGTTATATGGGTCAGGCTTGATTACCCAAATGAAGAGATTAAACTACTCTTACTTCTTACATATAGGCCAAAACATGTCTATAGGGGAAATCCTCATTTATATGGGGAATCCCCCTATTGCCTTCCCTCCAGACGACGCCCATCGCCCGTCAGCGTTTATAGCGCCCCATCAGTTCGGCATGTTCGAGCACATGACCCGCCATGGCTTTCAACAGCTGTTTTTTGGTGGCCCCCGGCGCAAGCCCCAGAACGCTGTCAAGGGCGTAGAGGTTGAAAAAGTAGCGGTGGGTGCCCCCAGGCGGACAGGGGCCGCCATAACCCAGTTTACGAAAATCGTTGGTGCCCTGCACCCCGCCGGTTGCGGGCCGCTCCAGGCATGCAACCCCTGACGGCAAGTGGTTCAACTGCGGTGGGATATCATAGTATACCCAGTGCACCCAGGTCCCCATGGGGGCGTCGGGGTCATCGCAGATGATCGCCAGGCTGGCCGCACCACCCGGCAAATCCTGCCAACTGAGATCGGGGGAGACATTGTCGCCATCGCAGGTATAACGGGCGGGAATCATCCCGCCGGGCTCAAATGCGGTCGTGTTCAGTTTCATGGCGGCATCTCCTTTTGCTGGAAAGGCTGAACTGATTCGAGGCGGCACCCGAGCGCGCCGTCGCTATTCAGCGCCGCAGTGTCGCCGTTGCGCAAGGCTCTAACGGTTTCACCCCGTCACGCTATCTCTAAAATTGATGAAGCGCTAAAAAGTCAAAATCCAGACGGTTTTCGAAATAAGCGCCAAGTTACGCCGCGCAAATCTTGGGGAGTGCGGCGTACTCATGGTACGCCGCAGCGACTTCGAGAAGCAGCGTAACGCCGAAATTGGACTTTTAAGAAACTAACCGCTGATCCACGTAGGTATCGGATTTTTCGAAGACGACAGCCGGATTTCAGTCATTTGTTGCGGCCGGCGTTTTATGTCCCATCGTCCCGGGCCGAGCATCGCAGCAGCCGGCGCCAAAGGCCCTGTGGCTGTCTGAGCGCAAGCGGATTCCACAGCGCCCACCGGCTGCGAGAAGCGCCGGGCAGCCCGAAGGGGCCCGGGACGCGGGCGGTTACTTGTGGTTCGTTTTCTTGTCCGCACAAGAAAATGAACAGCGGCGCATCGATTCGGGTTTGCCGTGGCATATGTCTCTAATAGCAAAACCAGGAGTGATTTGTAAATGCGAAGGTCCCCTGCATCCCCCGATGAGGATCATTCAAGCCCTTACAGGCTTTTTGCTTATGTCAATCGCCCTGGCTGTTGGTGCCGGTATCATCTGAAATCTTTTGACCAAACCAACCATGCGAAAACCAAAGATTTTTCGTCGACCCATGATTATGTGGCAGCCTGACAAAGTGGGGTGTTGACCGCCTCTGAATGACAGTCTATAGC
>JAWOJK010000057.1:0-16683 GCA_046481705.1 Desulfobacterales bacterium
GCTGGCACCTCGACATTCTGGGGGGCTTTCTGGATTTCTGCGCCCAGCGCCCGGTGGACTTCGCGCCCCCCGCCGATGCCCGGCCCTGTTTGGGGTTGCGGCTGCATGCCCCCCAGGGGGGGACCCTCAAGACCTTGGATGCGCGCCTGCTGACGCAGGATCCGCGCGTGCGTGAAATCCACCTGACGCGCATCCTGCGTCAGCAGGCGCGCATCCAAGGTCTTGAGGGTCCCCCCCCGGGGGGCGTGCAGCCGCAACCCCAAACAGGGCCGGGCATCGGCGGGGGGCGCGAAGTCCACCGGGCGCTGGGCGCAGAAATCCAGAAAGCCCCCCAGAATGTCGAGGTGCCAGCAGCGGCGCAGCAGAAATGGCAGACAGTCCCCGCCGGGGCGCGGGGCCAGCTCCAGCAGAACGATCCGCCCGCGGTGAACCTTGAAGTCCAGCATACAGATCGCCCGGTTCAGCCCCAGGGCCGCGGCGCTGCGGTAGAGGGTGCGCGGCAGGCTGTCGTGGTCCACCTCGGCGGGAAGCGTGGTGGAGAGGAAGTACCCCCTGGCGGTGCCAAAGGGCCCCTCGGCGGAAACGATCTTGCGGGTCAGCCGGATTACAGTGGCCCGGCGGTCTTCAACCATGAAATCGCAGCTGAACTCCTCACCGTCGACCCACTCTTCGGCCAGGATCTCCGGGGCATCGGGTGTTGGGGTCTCGTAGAGCCGGTTTGACCGGCGCTGCTGCAGGCCGCGGGCGATGGTTTCAAAACGGGTTTCGCACGCACGCGCGTTCTCGCAGCAAAAGATCAGCTCACTGCCGCTGCCGCTTATCGGTTTGAGCACACACGGGCCGCCCAGATCGTGGCGGAATTTGACCGCGTCGGCTGGCGAGCGGACCCGGCGGGATTTCGGGCAGCGCAGGCCATTTTGCTCCCAGAGGGTCTTTGAAAGGTGCTTGTCGCGGCAGTTGCGCACCGCCTGGAGGGACGGGTACGGCAACCCCAAATCCCTTGCCAGCCGGGCGGCCAGCTCCATGGATTCGCAGTCGTAGGCGGCAACCCCCACCGGCCGCAGCCCCTCGCGCTGCAGGTGGCCCTGCAGCGCTTGCCGCACCTGGCGATGATCGGACAGATCGCAGCGGATTTCCTCTGCGGGCGGGGGGCAGGGCTCCTGGGCGCGGCGGCGCAGGGCGGGGTCCGTCAGAAAAAGGGCGCGACCGGGGCGGCTCTGCCGAATCCAGTCGATGTAGTCCGGTGTGGTGCCGACCACCAGGACGCGCGGGCTAAGCGGCACAGGCCACCTTCGGGGCGGCCGCCGCCGCAGACCTGTCGGCCAGAGCCTGCTGATTCCAGACCTGAAACAAGGGCCGCGGGGTCAGGTGAAACCTGTTTTTCCAATTGAATTCGCCGCAGAGAAAGTCCACTTCCGCAAAGCGCTGCCGGCAGGCCAATTCCAGATGATGCAGGTTGATCAGCTTGGCGACGCCGGCAAAATCGGGATGCGTGCCGCCGGCCAGGACCGTGTAGGTCGCGTTCCAGACGGCGCCGATATCGACCGCTGCCACCTCGCCGCCGATCAGAACGGTGGTGACCCGCAGCAGGTTGTTGGCGTGCAGCCAGGATGCCAGGTTCTCGAACGCCCGCAAAAAGCGGCTGTCGCGGAAGTAGGAGTATTCCTTGAAGTTTTCCAGGTTCAGGCGGAACATCCAGTCGACGTCGGCAAAGCAATCATGGCGCCAGGTCACCTCCCGGGCCTTCAGGCGGTCTAGCTCAACCCGCATTTTCTTGCGCGATTTACCCGAAAAACTCTGCAGGTAAGCCGGGAAGCAGTAGTCGTATTGCCCCGGATAAAAAAGGTAACCGATCTCATCGACGGTCTCCGCTGCCGCCGCTGCCAGACCCGGCGGTTGGGTCAGATAGCGGATTTTTGCCGCGGCCGGCACCTGGTCCAGCAGGGCGCCGGCCACCTCCGGGTCATGGGCCAGAATTTTGTTCTGCTCCAACCATGTTTTGCCCTCCCAGAGTTCTCCCGGGAAATGGCCGAAGCTCTGCTGCTCATCGATCCAACTGAGGGCCAGCATGCCGCAGAACCCACCCTGGCGGGAGCCGATCAGAAAATAGGGGCTGTGGTTGAACTCGGCTTGAAAGCAGGCCCGTACAGGCCAGAGATCAAACAGACACTGCTGGGGCCAGTGGTGCTGCCAGTGGCGTTTGGCGTCCTTCAGGTCTCGATATACGCTGACTTCGATCATGGCGTGCTCCCGTGTCATGCAACGTGATGGTCAAAATGGCGTTGTTTGCGGTGTCCGGAGGCCGTCCGGGATGTCAGGGCAGCAGGGGTGCCGCTGTGTGATGCGCACAGGCCAGCCACGAGCACGATGTGTGCCATTGCGCTGAAAAAATTATAACCAATTAAAATAAAAGGTTAATTTTGAAAAAATGGGCGATGCCGGGGTCACTTTTCAGGCTAAAAACGGTATTGAATTGCTAATTAGCATAAAAAGTGGTATTTTATTGCCAAGAAAAGAGACCGTGCTCCGGCAAATCCCGGATCAGCGCCCAGCTGTCGGCGGTAACGGACTTTTATCTATTATTTTCAATAGGATTGTGTTATCGTCAACTTCCACCGGCGGCCGAAAGGCAGGGTAAAACCGGTAATTTAATTCCTAAAGCAGGCGGTAATACCCCACCGTAAAACCGGCATGGGGTTGCCGTTAATGGGGGGGTGCGGTGCTGATTCGATTGGGCTTGGCCCTCAAGGACAGAGGCTTGCAGCGCTATCTGGAGCGCAAGCTCGCGGAGTACGACGTGCGCGTGGAGTCCTTCGGGCAGCTGCGCTCGGTTTGGCAGAAGGTGCTCTGCAGTGGATGTGATGTGATCGTCATCAGCGAATCGCTTCTCCTGCGACCGGCCGACAATGGCATTACGATTCTCAACGAGCTGCCCGAAAGCCCCACGACCGTGATTATCCATGACAGTGATTCCGCCGAGGAGCATGCCCAGTTGGCGGCGGCCGGGGCCGACGTGGTGCTCTATGTCGGGATTTCAAAAAAGAGCATGGTCGAGGCCATGGAGACGACCCTGGAGTCCCGGCGCCAGTACATTATGCGCAGGCGCTTTGACCGCCGCGGGCTGGAAAAGCCGAAAATTTCGGACTTCGTTTCCGAAAGCCAGGCCATGCAGCTCTTCATGGAGGAGGTGCACCAGGTCATTCCGAGCGACTCACCGATTCTGCTGCTGGGTGAAACCGGCGTCGGCAAAGAGCACCTGGCCAAGGCCATTCACGCCGAAAGCCCGCGTTCGGCCGGCCCGTTTGTCTCGGTCAACACGGCGGCGATGCCCGAAAATCTCCTTGAAAGCGAGCTCTTCGGCCACGAGCAGGGCGCTTTTACCGGTGCCATCCGTTATCGGCGGGGGGCATTTGAGCTGGCCCATGGCGGCACCATTTTTTTGGATGAAATCGGTGAGATGCCCCTGCACCTGCAGGCCAAGCTGCTGCGGGTGCTGCAGGATTACGAGGTGCGGCCGGTCGGGGGGGAAAAAACCATCCGGCTGGATGTGCGGGTGATTGCCTCCACCAACCGCAGCCTGGAAGCGGAGGTCGCCCACGGCAATTTCCGGCAGGATCTCTACTACCGCCTGAGCGTGTTGACCCTCACGATCCCGCCTCTGCGCCACCGCAGGGAGGATATCCCCACGATGGTCCGACGCTTTATCACCTTTTTCCGGTACAAAATCGGCCGTGAGATCAACGGCCTCTCCGATCAAGCGCTCCAGGCGCTCTGCAATTATGACTGGCCGGGGAACGTGCGCGAACTGATGAATGTGATCGAACGGGCCATGCTGCTGTGCAAAACCGATGTGATCAATATGGCCGAGCTGCCCAATGTGTTTCACGGCAATCCTGCCATTTCAGCGGCGGCCCTGCCAGGCGTCACCTGGGGTGCTGCCGAATGGCTCAACAAAACCTTGCCTGAGGTGCAGCAGGAGGTGCTGGCGCAGGTCGAGCGGCTGTATCTGGAAATGGTCCTCAAAAAAACAGGTGGGCGCATTGCCGAAACCGCCCGGATTGCGGGGATCCACCCGCGGGGGCTGTACAACAAGATGAAGCAGGCGGGGCTGCGCAAGGAGGCGTTTAAAAAATGACGGCGGACTCGCAAGCAAAGGGAGGCGACATGGACGTGCAGGTGCGGATTGCACTGGCCCAGGTGCGCGGTGATCTGGAGCCCGCCAAAAACATCGCAACGGCCGGCAGCCTTGCCCGCCAGGCGGCTGCCGGCGGGGCCGGCCTGCTGGTTTTGCCCGAGATGTTCATGGCGCGGCCAACCGCCGACAACCCGCCGGCAAAGTTGGTGGCGACCGACGGGGGGCGTTTCTGGGGTGCCCTGGGGCAAATTGCGGCCGAAAACGGGGTCTTTGTGGTTGCCGGTGGCTGGGAGGGTTCGGCTTCCCCCGGCCGCGCCTTCAACACCCTGTTGACCTTCTCGCCGCAGGGGCAAGTCGTCGCGGCCTATCGCAAACTGCATCTCTTCGATGCCCTGAGCGTCCGTGAATCGGATATCTTGGTGCCGGGCGCGGCCCTGCCGCCGGTGATCGACCTCAGCGGGATCAGGGTCGGGTTCGCCATCTGCTACGATCTGCGGTTTCCCGAGCTGTTCCGCTACCTGGCCGCGCAGGGGGCGCAGCTGGTGATCGTCTCCGCGGCCTGGTACCAGGGGGCCATGAAAGAGGACCACTGGCTGACCCTGCTGCGCGCCCGGGCGATTGAAAACACCTGCTACGTGGCCGGCTGCAACCTGGTGGGTCCTGCCTTTTGCGGCCGCAGCACCCTCTTCGACCCCTTCGGTGTGCCGGTGGCCGGGGCGGGTGAAGAACCGGCCCTGATTTTCGGGCAGGTGAGCACCGGGCGGGTTGCGGCCGTGCGTGAAAAACTGCCCGCTCTGGAAAACCGCCGGCGGGACCTGCTGGCCTGACATTCCCGCCCGCGGCGCACCCAAAAAAGACCCCGTCGCAAACCGGCGGGGTGCATGCGCAAGGCACGGCGGATTCAGGGTTTTAACGGCCCGGCACGATGATCCGCGAATCGCTTTGCTGCTTCTCCTGCTGATGCATCTGCTCCATCCGGCGCAGCTCCTGAATCACCTGCTGCATGGCGTCGGCCATGGCCGCGGGGAATTTAGCGACCGCTTCGGTGAGGGTTGCGGCCGCCAGCTTGTTTTGAATCGGCAGGGGGCCGTCGGGGGTCATCAGCTGGGTCTGGCCGATAAAAACGGTCTTGCGGCTGGGATCCACCGAGCCGTCGGGTTTTACCGGGGTCATGCGCCGGATGGAGGCCACCTTCATGTCGGTGAAGCCTTCTTCCAAATAGAGGTTGTTGCGATCAACGGTAAAATCGATGTCGGGGGTCTGGTCCACTGGCATGCTGCGGGTCTCCTTTCGGGGGCGGCTGAAAAAAGCCGAGCACGGCATTTCCCGTGCCGGCAAAAAAATGGGACGGTAACAGAACCGTCGCGAGAACACAAACCTTATATCGTCACGGGGCGCCGGGCAGGTGCAGGGCTCAAAACGGCGCGGCTAACCGCCGCCAATTCAGATCCGCATAGCCGATGGTGATTCGGACGTGGGTGGCCCGTTCACGGCGTTTTTTGACCACCCCCACCTGGCGGCCATGGGCCCGCAGGGTCCATTTGCGGCTGAGTGCCAGGGCGTTATCGGGGCCGATCGCGGTTTGCATTTGGCCTTTCTTTGGGCTAAATTCGGTTAACCGCAGCGCCGGCCGGTGGCATCGACCCCCAACCCGTAGAGTTGAAAAAGAGGTGACCCTTGTTTTCCATCAAAGAAATACTGGATCTGGCCGTCCAGATCGAGAAAAACGGCGAGGCGACCTATCGCGCGGCCGCCCGCAGCATCACCCATCCGGTGCTGGTGCCGCTCCTGGAATGGATGGCCGATGAGGAGGCGCGGCATGCCGTCTGGTTTGCCGAAAAGGCCCGCGCGGCGGCCGATACCTTTCGGACGCCGGTGCTGGAAGAGCTCAACCAGGGGCTGCTGACCGAACTCGTCGCAGGCCAGAGCTTTTCCCTCGAAGAAGCGGATTTCAGCCGCATGCAAACTGTCATGCAACTGCTGGCGGTATCGGTGGCCTTTGAAGAGGATACCGTGCTTTTCTATGAAATGCTCAAACCCTTCATCGAGGAGCCGGCGACGCTAGCGCAGTTGGAGGCCATCATCGCCGAGGAAAACCGCCACATCGAGAAACTGCAGACCTTCATGGAAAGCGAGGCCGGTGTCGCCGACGGGTGCCGTTGACCCCCGCGATCGACAGCCGCCCGTGCCCCAGCCGGGCAACGCCTGAATCAGGGGCGGCCGCAGGGGGCACGGCATTTCGCTTGGGCGGTCACAGGCTGACCGCCGCCGCAACGCTGCGTCGACTGCGGGGCAGCAGCCACACGAAGGGCAGGCCCAGCAGCCCTAATGCGGCGGCCACCAGATAGGTGTTGCGAAGTCCTATCAGGTCTCCCAGAAACCCCACGCCCACCACGATTGCCGACCGGGCCATGAAGGAGATCATCATGTAGATCCCGTTGGCGGCCGCCGGGCTTTTGAACGCCCGTTCCTGAACGATCGCCAGCATCACCGGCGAGGTGGACAGCAGCGTGAACCCGGTGAAAACCAGCATCGCCAAGCGGGCCCAGCCGCTGAGCCAGGTGAAGAGAAAAAGGCCCAAAGGGGCCCCGATCAGCGAGACCAGCAGCACCCGGCGGCGGCCGAAGACGTCGCTCAGCGAGCCGGCCGTCAGGACGCCGACCACGCCGGCGGCCTCGAAAATGGTCAGGCCGGCGCCGGCCAGCCAGAGATTTCCGGTTTCCTGGAGGATAAACGTCGGCAGGAAGGCCGTCATGGCGGCATGCATACACCCGCGTGCCGTCAGAATGCCCGAAAGCGGGAGGATCACGTAGCGCGTTTCACGCCACACCTGGCGGATCGAGGCGCGCTTGGTCCCGTCGACCGTGATGGGCACATCCGCAAAACGGCTGTAAAGCCAGAGTGAGGCTATCAGCCCCACCCCCATCACCGGGTAAAAGCCCTCGAATCCCAGCACCGACACCGCCCCCACCGCCGCCAACGGCCCCAGGGCGCGGGCCAACTCACCGCCGGTCATGAAAAAGCTCATCCCCCGCCCCACCCGCGTGCCCGAGAGTCGGGAAACCATCACCGGTGCGGGCACGTGAAAGAGCGCCACACTGATGCCGGCCACAAACATCAGGATCAGCAGGACCGCATACGACGGCGCCAGCCCGATCAGGCTCATGGGCACCGCCGTCAGGGCGGGTGCCAGAATGATCAACCAGCGCATGCTCATGCGGTCGGCCAGGGTGCCGATGACGGGGTTGAGCAGGGATGGCACCTGCATGATGGTGGTCAGAAACCCCGCCTGGGCCAGCGACAGGGAGTGTTTCGCGATCAGCAGCGGCAATAGTGGCGCCAGAAAGCTGGAATAGACGTCGTGGATGAAATGGCAGACCGCAAGCGCCAGCACCCGGCCGGCCTGAAACGTCCCGGCCGGCGGGCCGGGCGCTTTGGCGTCGGCGCTCAGGCGGCGGGCTGTCATGGGTTGGCCGCCTGCCCCACGAGTCCGATGGCGTCGGCCACCGCCCGCATGCCCATGATGGTTTCGGTGATCAACGCGCTGCGCTCCATGCCCAGCATCTCCGCCCCGCGGTCGATGATGGCGCGGTCGACCCCGGCGGCAAAGCGCTTGTCCTTCCATTTTTTCTTGACCGATTGGGCGGTCAGGTCGAGTACGCTGCGGGTGGGGCGCACCAGGGCGGTGGTGGTCACCAGGCCGGTGAGTTCGTCGACGGCATAGAGGGTTTTTTCCATTTGCGATTCGGGCCGGACCTCCGAGCAGATGCCCCAGCCGTGGCTGACCACCGCCCGGATGAGCTCGGCGGGCCACAGCTCGGCGGTGAGAAGCTCCTCGGTCTTGCGGCAGTGCGCTTCGGGGAACTGTTCGTAGTCGAGGTCGTGGATCAGGCCCACGATGCCCCACTTTTCCTCATCCTGGCCATTTATGCGGGCAAAGTGGCGCATGACCCCCTCGACGGCCAGGGCGTGTTTGATCAGGCTGTCGCTGTGGTTGTATTTCTGCAGAAGCGCAAAGGCCTCCGCGCGGGTCGGCATTCGGGATTCCATCACAACCCTCCTCCTTCGCTGTTGGTTCACTCCGTCTGGGCGCCGGCCGCTTGTAGGTCGGCGCGGTCGAAGTTTATATAAAATTCACCTTTCGCTCACAATGTCAAAATATTCGAAGCCGATAAAAGCGGCGGTTGAAAATAATCGCACGCCGTGGCGACCGATTTCCGGTCGTCGACTCGCCGCCTCCGCTGCTCTGCCGCGGATATGGGCCGGCGGCCGGCAACCCAGGCGACACGCAAAAGAGGCGCCGGATGGGGCGTTGCTCTTAGCCACGACCGCTGAGGGGTGTCCACCCGTTACAGGAGGCATGCATGAGCCCACAGACCGCCCATCTCCGGGTGGTGCCGGACCCCGCAGGGGCGCCGGACCCCCCCTTCGATTGCCGTCAGGCCGCGGACCTGCTGGAAATTGACGCCGCGTCCGCCGCTGGGTTGGCCGCGTCTCTGCCGTTTGCTGCCCGGGATGCGACCCTCGGCTCGGAAAACGAGCTGCAGACCGCCGTGCTCGGCTCGCGGCAAACCGCTGACCTGCCGCTGATGATCGAACAGTCCAACTACTACCGCAACATGCTTCGTCGGGCCCTCACGGGGGACGCCTCGCAGCGCAGCGTCTCGGAGCTGGCGGCGCATCTGGCGGACAATCCCGCGGGGGTCTGGGAAAACAGCTGGGTGCGGTTTCCCCTGGAGCGCCTGGGAGGCTATGCCCGGAGCGTGCTGGAGCGCGACCTGCAGGCCGACAAGCGCTGCCCCGGGCCGCGGCGCAGCGATAGCGACCGTTTTTTCCTGCGCCAGGACGGCGAGGTCTATCTGCGGGTGCCGGTCAGCTACCTGCTCAAGCTGTCCCTGGCGGAGGCCATCGGCGATACGCCGCCATCCTCCCTGGTGCGGGCCAGCGGCGAGCGCTGCATGCGCCATTTTCTGAGCGACAACACCTCGCCGGAGACGTTTTCCTTTTATCCCGTGGCGGCCGACCATCAGACCTCGCCGGGCACGGCCATCGCCGGGGAGACCCTCAGGCGCTTTCTGCTCGGCCAGTTTCTGGTGGCGTTTGCCAATCAGCGCTTCGGACTGGCCGAAAGCGGTCAGGAGGTGACGGTCTATTTCGCCCCCAACCCACCCTTGCGCCAGAAAAGGCTCAACCGGCTGATCTCGGACGGCTTCTACCGCGACCTGTTCATGAGCCCCTGCCTTTCGGGCTGGGACTGCGGCGAAAAAAAACACCGCTACATGGTGCTGTGCCACCAGGTTCTCTCCCGCAGCCAGCTCAACGCCGTGGCCAAGCTGAAGGAGGCCGGGATCATCACCCGCAACCTGATCGTGCTGCCCGAGGTGTCCAACACCAGCCTGGCCAACAACGGGACCCATGTCAGCATCGGCAGCCGCAAACTCTCCGCCCTCCTGCAAGCCGGGGTGCCCGGCTTCGGCCCCGCGGCCGAAAAGCACCTGGGCGACCTGGTGATCAAGATCGTCGAACACTTCCTGCCGCTTTTCGTCGGCACTTACAGCGCAGCCCCCTACCGGCTGGATTTTCAGGATTTTCATCCCGAGAAGGTGCTGGGCTTCCTGCCCCACGAACTGGACTTCACCCACCTGCGGATGCTCTGGCGGCGGTGGAAGAAAAAAGCCTCTCTCAGCTGGTGCGGACGACCCATAACCCCCTTCGGGCCCGAGTGGCTGGACCGGCGAATCCACCGCTTCCTTGGCCTGCGGGGGGATCTGGTGGACGATTTTCGCCTGCTGGACTACCCGGCGGCCCTGCTCAGCACCGCCAGCAGTTCGGCGCTGGACGGTCGGCTGGGCAACGAGCGGCGCCTCAAGGAGGACCTGGCGGCCATGGGGGTCTTCGACCCGGCCATGTCGATTTATCTCGTCTATCGCCTGCGTCAGTTCGCTGCCATGGGCTATTCGGGCTTCGAAGGCCGCCACTTCAGCATGTTTCACGGTATTCAAGAGGACATGGCGCCGGCTGCCGACCTGCAGGTGCTCCTGACCGCACTGGCCTGCGGCTATGTTTTGCGAAACGACGTGACCCACACCCAGATCCCCGACGACCCCTTCGTGGAAAGCGAACGGCGCCAGATTTTTTTCGGGGCGGCCGTCGGGATTCCGACCTTTTATGTCCGCCAGGACACCCGCAACCGGTTTCTGGCGCGCATCCTGGGCACCGTTCGCAACACCCGTCTCAGCCGACGCTACAAAGGCTATGTGCGGGTCCAGCGGCAGGCCTACTGCGAGGCCCTGGTGGAGATGATCCGCTGCGACGGCCGTGAACTCATCCAGCAGATGGGTCTCGGGGACATGCTCGAGGACCTGGCCGCGCGCCTGGCGGCGCCTGAGCGCAGCGCGGCGCGCAAGCTCACCGGAGGCATCCTGAAAACGGCGGGGGCCACCGACCCGCTGAAACTCTCCGGGGCTGAATTCAACGCTGCGGCCGAGTGCTACTACCGGGGCGCGCTCAAAAACAAGGTGATCCAGGAGGCTTTCGGGTTGCTGGAAGCCGATTTCAAGGCCATCGACGCCTTTTCCGCCTGGCGCGAGGGGACCTTCAACAAGGACCTCTACACCCTCCTGGGGGGCCGCAGCGCCCCCGATTTTCTGTCCGCTGTCAAACGCGACCTGCTGGCCGCCAAGGCCGGCCCCGGAACCCTGTGCACCACCATCCAGGTGATGCTGCTGACCTTGGAGCGCGACCGCCGGCGCCAGGCCGCCGGCGAAAAGGAGCGCCCGCAGTGATGGCCCCCTTTGCGCCCCACCAGTACATCGAACGTGAGACGGCCTGCGTGCGCACCGAAGCGCTGTTCGCCGACCGTCTGGTCAACCTGCTCTACTCGCCGGTGCGCGAAAGCGCGCCGGGGCTCTTCCGGGCCCTGACCTCGGCCCGCGTCTCCCACCTGCTGGGCCTTCTGAACTACGGTCCGCTGCAGGGGCCGGCCCCTGCGGGTGTCGATCGCCTGATCCGGGCACTGGGCATCGATCTCTCCGAGTGTCTGGGCGGGCGCGCTGCGCTTGGCTCGCCGCGTGCGGTTTTCGAGCGGCGGATCCGCTACTGGCAAACCCGGCCCATGCCAAAGGATCCCGCCGCGGTGCTGGCGCCGGCGGATGCCCGCATGCTGGTGGGTTCATTTGCGGACCAGAGCCGCCTGTTCATCAAGGATAAGTTCTTCGACTTCGACGAGTTGCTGGGCGCCCAGCGCCCGGGCTGGCGCGGCCGCTTTCGAAACGGTCAGTTTGCGCTCTTTCGGCTGACGCCTGAAAAATACCACTACAATCACACGCCGGTGGCCGGGCGGGTGGTGGACCTGTACGCCATTGACGGCGCCTACCATGCCTGTAACCCCGGCGCCGTGGTGGCGGCGGTCACCCCCTTTTCCAAGAACAAGCGCGTGGTCACGGTCATCGACAGCGACGTGCCGGGCGGCACCGGCGCCGGCCACGTCGCCCTGATCGAGGTGGTCGCCCTGATGATCGGGGATATCGTGCAGTGCTACAGCGACACCCGCTACGACGCCCCCCGCCCGATTCGGCCGGGAGATTTCCTGCAGCGCGGGCAGCCCAAGAGCCTCTACCGGCCGGGCAGTTCGGTGGACGTCCTGATTTTCGAAAAAGACCGGGTGCGCTTCTGTGGGGATATCGTCGCCAACATGTTCCGCCAGGACGCCGCCAGCCGCTATTCCAAAGGCTTTGGCCAGCCCCTGGTGGAAACCGAGGTGGCGGTGCGGGCCCCCATCGGCGCGGCCCTGCCGGCCCCGGCCGCTGGTTTCAGGGGCGGCGGCGGGCCGCTTGGGTCAACTCAAAAAAGAGAGGTGCAGCCGTGGCCGCAGCGCTTTTTGTCGCCGGCTTTTGCCTGTTGACGGGCGTGATGCTTTGCTGGGGGTTCTGCCACCTGCCCCGCGAGAAATGGCAGTTTTTGGCCTCGCTGCCCAGCGTGCGCCAGCCCGACGGGTGCTGGCGCGGCGTTAATTTAACCTACTACGGTTTTTTCAACGCCAACGCCTACGTGCTGGCCGCGGCCATCAGCATCTGCCTGCTGGCGGCGCTGGGCATTCCCTTCGCCGGGTTTTTCTGGATTGTGACCGCCCTGCTGGCGGTCTGCGTGCCGGCTTCGAAACTGATCGCGCGCCTAGTGGAGAAAAAGAAGTACACTTTCAGTGTCGGGGGGGCGGCGTTCGTCGGCATTCTGGGCGGGCCGCCGCTGGTCTGGGGCGTCGGGCGGGTGCTGGGGGCCAAGATGGGCTTTGAAGTGCCGCTGGCCGCCAGCCTGGCGGCGCTTGCGATCGCCTACGCCGTCGGGGAGGGCGTCGGGCGTCTGGCCTGCATCAGTTTCGGCTGCTGCTACGGCAAACCGCTTGCGCAGACCCATCCGCTGATCCGCCGGCTCTTCGCCAACTGCAGTTTTGTCTTCCATGGCGAAACCAAAAAGATCGCCTTTGCCGATGGCCTGGACGGCGAGCCGGTGGTGCCGGTTCAGGCGGTGACAGCGATTGTATACTGCGTGGCGGCCGTGGTCGGGCTCGCGCTTTTTTTCAGCCAGTGCTATCGCGCCGCCTTTCTGGAGGCGGTGGTGGTCACCCAGGTCTGGCGGTTTTTTTCCGAGTTCCTGCGGGCGGATTATCGAGGGGCCGGCCGGATTTCAAAATACCAGTACATGAGTCTGGCCGCCGCCGCCGCCGGGGTTCTGTTCGTCCTGTTCTGCCCGCCTTCGGCCGCTGCCGCCGACATCCTCGCCGGGCTCCGGACCCTCTGGCAGCCCGGTGTGCTGGTTTTTCTCCAACTTCTCTGGTTGGCCACCTTTTTTTACACCGGCAAAAGCCAGGTGACTGGCGCCAAGATCCACTTCCACGTTCTTCAGGACCGTATCTGAGGCCCGCTCCAAGATGTCACCCGCCGAATTCATCTCCGCCTACGGCTATGCCGCCGTTTTTTTCGGGGCGCTCGTCGAGGGGGAAGCCGTCCTGATCGTGGCGGTGATGCTGGCCCGCCAGGGCTGCCTGGAGCTTCCCGCTGTGCTGGCGGCCGCCCTGCCGGGTGCCCTTTGCGGCGATCTGTTGCTTTTTGGCCTCGGTCGCATCGGCGGACAGGCGCTGCTGGCGCGTTGCCCCCTCTGGCAGGCGCGCCTGCGGCGGGCGGAAGCCCTGCAGCGGCCCTGCCGTCTGCCGCTGATCGTGGGGTTCCGGTTTCTGTACGGTTTGCGGACGGTGGTTCCGGTGGTCATCGGCATGGGGTCCATCGGTGGACTGCGCTTCCTGCTATTGGACAGCGTGGGCGTCTTGATCTGGGCGGGCCTGACGGCAGCGGCCGGCGTCCTGCTGGCGGACGTTTGGTCGGCTCACCTGGCGGCTTTGCCCCACGGCCGCTGGGTGCTGCTGGCGGCCGCGCCGGGCGCCCTGGGCCTCTGGTGGGCGCTGCGTCGGCAACCGAAAATCATCCCCAAGAAAGCCCCGATTTTTCAGCTGCGCCCACCATCCGGTCCCTTCCCCGAATCCCCTCCCCAGGGCTGAAAGCCCCCGCCACCCCCCGAGGACAGACCTTGATCTCATCGCCGGTCTCATGTATGAAAAGATAATTGTTGGCCGATTCTTCGATGGGGTTACGGTGCTTCCGGAAGCCCCCAAATTCTGTCCGGATCGATCCACCGGTGAAAGCGTCGCGATGGGGAACCACTGCCTGGCGTTTCAACTCCAGAACCCTGAACTCCTGCTGGCGGTTTTCGGGGAAAAGCTGATGGCAGCCATTCAGCACGATCTGACACAGGATTTTGCGGCGGTTGTCCAGCGTCTGCTGGAACGGCATATCACCCTTGGCGGTCTGCGGACCCCGGCATACGGCCTCTGGTACCAGGTTTTTTCCCTGAAGCTCCCGACCTGGTCGGGCTCCGACCAGGAACAGCGCCGGAGCTTGGCTGCGGCCGCGGCGGAGTTGATTCGGGAAGCGGTGCTGAAGAATTTCGGTTTAGGTACCGGCAGCCGTTTGCGGGTCAAGGTGGCGATTCTGCCCCTGCCGGACGTCGAAATGCCGGCGGCGGCCCTTGACCGGCTGGTGGGCCGATTGCTGGCGGGTGCCCCGGACGACGGCCACCGGGGTGCGGTCCTCACCCGGGCGGAATTTCGGGAGCTGATCGCCGACGACCTGCTGCTCATCTACCTGCAGCCGGTTTACGCGCTTCTCCAGGAAAAGATCATCGGCTTCGAAGCCTTGGTCCGAGGCCCCCTTGACAGCCGGGTCCACAGCGCCGGAGATCTGCTGGGGGCCGCATCGGGCGCGGGCCTGCGGGAAACCCTCGAGCTGGCCTGCGTTGCCGGGGCGCTCGACTGGGGGCTCAAACTGCCAGCACCTCTCTGGGTCTTCATCAATATCTCGCCGGCCCTGATCCGGCACCCCGATTTTTTCAAACTGGTCACCCGCCGCGGTTACCGCGCTATCCGCCGCCGGGTGGTGCTGGAATTTACCGAGCACCTGCCCCTCGAGGAAATAGATAGGCTCAAGGGGGTCCTGAAGGACCTCAAAGAACTGGGTTTTCGCCTGGCGCTGGACGACACCGGCTGCGGCTTCTTCGACCTCCAGACCGTCAAAACCCTCAGGCCCGAAATCGTCAAGCTCTGCATCACCGTGACCAGCCGGGTGGGACGCCAACTGGGTATCGCCCAGGAGATTCGCCGCACGGCGGAGGTTATCGCGGGCCTTGGCGGCCGGCTGCTGGCCGAGGGGGTGGAGCGCAAACAGCAGTCCGACATCCTGCGCCAATGCGGGGTGAGTCTTGCCCAGGGGTTCTATTACGGTCGGCCCGGTCCGGCCGCGGACTGGGTTAACGCCCTGGAAGCCCTTGAAACCAGCGCCACCGATGGCTGAATGCCGGAAAGGGGGCGGGCTGCAGGCAGCGACGCCGGCGGGCTGCGGTGTCGGTGCCTTGCCGGTCAGCGGGAAGGCGATTCCTGAAGCCGGCCAAGACAGCCGTTGGATCAACCTTGCGACGCAGGCCGCCATGCAATCCAGCCGCACGATTGTGCATCTCGATATGGATGCTTTTTTTGCCGCGGTCGAACAGCGCGACAACCCCGAGCTGCAAGGCCGGGCGGTCATCGTCGGCGGTCTTTCGGACCGCGCGGTGGTGACCACCGCCAGCTACGAAGCCCGCCGGTACGGCGTGCACTCGGCCATGCCGATGTTTCAGGCCCGCCGCAAATGCCCCCATGCCATCATCGTTGCGCCCCGTAAAAAACGCTACAAGCAGGTGTCGCAGGCCATCATGGGCCTGCTGCAGGAATTCACGCCGCTGGTCGAACCCGTTTCCATCGACGAAGCCTACCTGGACATCACCGGCTGCGAGCGGCTCTTCGGCCCCCCGCCGCTGCTGGCCGCCAGGATCAAGGCCCGCATCCGCGAAACCGTCGCACTGACGTGCTCCATCGGGGTTGCGCCCAACCGTTTCCTGGCCAAGATCGCCTCGGATATCAACAAACCCGACGGGTTGACCCGAATTGCCGCCGAGCAGGTCCTCGCCTTTACCGAAAGCCTGCCGGTGGGCAAGGTGCCGGGGGTCGGGCCGATGACCTTCGAGACCCTCCGGCGGCTCGGGATCCGGACCCTCGGGGATCTGCGCCAGTGTCCCGACAGCCTCCTGGAGCGGCGCCTGGGGCGCTTCGGCCGGCGTCTCAAGGCGCTGGCATTCGGCGTGGACACCACCCCGGTGGTGCCCTGCGCACCGGCCAAGTCGGTCAGCAGCGAGGAAACCCTGGCCGAGGACACCGCCGAGGAGGCGATCTTAAGGGGCCAACTGCTGCTGCAGGCCGAGACCGTCGGTGTGCAGCTTCGTAAAATGGGTCTGCGGGCCAAGACCATCACCCTGAAACTCAAATATGCCGATTTCAGGCAGGTCACCCGCAGCGTGACCCTGCCGGGCGCCACCCAGGCGGACGACACCATTTTTCAGACCACCGTGAACTTGCTGCGGGCCCAGCCTCTCTCCCGCAAGGTGCGGCTGATCGGCGTCGGCGCTTCGCATCTGGTCCCGGAATCCGCACCTTCCCAGATGACGCTCTTTGCGGACAGCACCGACCGCAACGCCACCTGGGAAAAGGTCGATCAGACCGTGGATGTCATCACCCGCAAGTTCGGCCGGGGGGTGATCCGCAAGGCATCCCTTTGAAATCGATGACAGCTTCAGCGCGTGAGCCCTCCCGGCGCCTTGACAGCCCACCGGGTGGTGCTACCTTGTCGCTGTTGCTCGAGTAGTCCTGCGACCTGCATCTTTGACAGTTCCGTAAAATGGCCAATTTCCGCCTTGCGCCGCATCTCGAAGTCGCTGCGGCGTACATAAGTACGCCTCACTCCTCGAGATTTGCGCGCCGTAACTTGGCCATTTTACGAAACTGTCTGGATTTTGACTTTTACCGGTTCATATGTCGAATTCTGTGCAAGACTGGATTGATGCCCTCGAAGAGGTCGCTGATGCCACGCGCGAGGAAGCCGCGAAGGCCCTGGCAGAAAAGGGTGATCCGA
>JAWOJK010000111.1:0-7796 GCA_046481705.1 Desulfobacterales bacterium
CTCGGTTTCCACTTCCAAAACGAGGTGCATGCCGCCCTGAAGATCCAGTCCGAGGTTGATTTTCTTTTTGGGCCACAGGGTCGGCTGGGTCTTGTCGTTGAGGCGCATGTGGACGGTGGGCAGAACGAAGATCACGGCAGCGATGATGACGACCGCAACCAGTGCCGGTTTCCATGAAAGCATTTTCAAAGTGTTCTTCCTTTCTTACGGTGCGTCTTGTCTTACGGTGCGTCTTGGCGCGTGCCCACCCATAAACGGTTATTTTGACCGATATCTGCGGTACCCTCAAAATTTTATCCGCATATGTGTCTGTGGTCAAATTTTTCCGCATGCCGTGGCTGCGAACAAAATCCCGCGTTTCGGGACGGACACCGGCTCGGGCGTTTTTCGGATCCATCGGAACCTATGGAACGAATCTTTACCACGGATAACGGCACCCACAGCAAAACCCCAGAAATGCAGAGCGGTCCATCGCCCGTCGCTGCATTTCTGGGGTTTTTGGGGGCCAAGCAGGTGGGCGGGGTTATTTGCCAGTCTCGGCTTTGCCCGGTTTTTCAGCCGCCGGCGGGGCCGTCTGAAGGGTCGCGGCGACGTTGCCCCGGTTGAGTTTGATTTTGACCTGATCGGCGATTTCAACGGTCAGGACGTTTTCATCGACGTTTGTGATTCGGCCATGAATGCCGCCGCTGGTGATGATGCGGTCGCTCTTTTTGAGGTTTTCGATCATCGTGCGGTGTTGCTTCTGCTTTTTCTGCTGGGGGCGGATCAAGAGAAAGTAAAAGATCACAAACATCAAGATCAGCGGAATAAACGCCGAAAAACCGCCGGCACCCTGGCCGGCCGTTGCACCTCCCTGGCCCATGGCATATGCGATACTCGTCAAGACTGGTCCCTCCTTGTGTGAAGTAAAAACATTTTATGTGTCGATTTCTGGCAAAGGGGAATTACAGGCGCCTTTACCGTATGTTGGTCGATGCTGTCAAGAGCAGGGCGTCAAAACTGCACTTGCGGCGGCTGGCGGGAACAGGCACAGGCAAAAACGGGGCGCCGCTTGGTCTACCGTCGACAGGCGGGTTGGGGAGGGGCGCTGGCCCAGGTCAAACAAGGGTTTCGGGGGATCGGCTGGACTGCAGGGCAACCCGCAACGGTCCGCGAGCGCCGGTCTGACAATGCTGACCCGGGGGGGCAAGCGCCCTGTCGATTTTGCGCCGTCAGGAATCGGCGTTGGGCAGCCAGATGGTTTCCCCATCGAATTGGATCCGGTTGACCTTTGAATAATCGATTTGATCCAGGAGGGCGAACACATCCGTCATGCTGTAGACCACGATCTTGCTGAAAGGCGCGAGCAGATTGAGATCCATGTCCAGCTTGCGCTCCGTGACATTGTAAATGTAGACGATGCTCTCTGAGAATTTCAGAATCTTGCCGACGCCGCTGCTGCGGCCGCGCTGATTGGGTTCATCGGCCAGGGGCGAGAGGGTGACGCCGCGGTGCGCGAAGTAATCCTTCAAAAACTGGAAATGAATGTTCCAGATGTTGTCCTGCGGCTGGACCACGTGCACCCCGAAAGACTCGATTTTGTTCTCGGGGTGGTCGCCGCCCTGGGCTGCGAGGTCTTTTTCGACGATGGCGCCCCGTTGCAGCCGGATTTTGTCGCGGATTTCCTGCATGGACACGGTCGTGTTGCCGATCTTGACGGACTCATCGGACTGCACGATCATGTCGATCCCTTTGTCGAGGCCCAAGGCCGCCTTGCGCTGGTCCATCAACGCCTTGAGCTCTTCGTTGTTTTCCAGTTGGCCGTAATCGAGAACTTTGGGGGCCTCGACGGGCATCGGGCCGCTGCTGTCCGCAACCTCCTCCTCCCCCGAGGGCGTGACGCTTTGGCTCTTCATCCAGTTTTTCAGCCCCACGCCTCCGGCGACGACTACCAGCGCCAAAAGCAGGAGCAGACCCATACGGATTTTGGTTCGGTCGGACTTTTTGGGGGGCATCGCTTTCTTCCTGTCTGTCTGGGTAGGGGCGGGGTCAAACCGGCGGCGCGTGAACTGCACGCCCGCGGGTCAACCTCCGGCCCCTGCCGGCGGCGGCAGGACGCCACAGCTTGCGGGCATCGCCGCCCCGCCCCGGGTTGGGGTCATTCCAGTAGAACCTTGCTCTCGCCGGGCGCCAGGGTGTGGTCCGCTTCGATGGTGATCGCGATCTCGCGCCGGCTTTCGAGGTCAAGGAGCTCCCTGCGTTTCTTGTTCAGCAGGTAATCGGCAACCGCCGTCGGCACGATGCCGCGGGCGCTGGTGATGGCCTCTTTCAGCGTTTCCAGGCTCAGCTTCCGCAGAAAACTGAGGCCCAGGGTTTCGTTGGAGGGGATGACGCCCCGGCCTTGGCAGTGCGGGCAGGGAATGTAGGTGCTGTATTCAATGGAGGGGCGGATTCGTTGGCGGGACATTTCCAGCAGGCCGAACTGCGAAATCCGCCCGACTTTGGTGCGCGCCTTGTCTGTCTTGAGGTTTGCCTTGAGCGCGCGCTCCACTTCCATTTTGTGTTTGGCGTCGCGCATGTCAATGAAATCGATGACGATCAGGCCGCCCAGATCGCGCAGGCGCAGCTGACGGGCTATTTCCTCGGCGGCCTCCAGATTGCTGAGCAGGGCGGTCTGTTCGACGGACGTCCTTTGGGTGGCCTTGCCCGAGTTGACGTCGATGGAGACCAGGGCCTCGGTGGGATTGATGACGATCGAGCCGCCGGACTTCAGGTGCACTTGGCTTTTGAAGATCGATTCGATTTGGGTTTCCAGCTGGTGCTTGGTGAAAATCGGCTTGGCGCCCTTGTAGAGCTTGACCATCTTGGCCTGTTTGGGCGCAATCAGATCGATGAACTCCTTGACCTCCAGATAGACCGCCTCGTTGTCGATCAGGATTTCGCTGACATCCGCGGTGAGATAGTCGCGGATCGAGCGCAGGACGATGTTGCGTTCCTTGTAGAGCAGAACGGGAGCGGGTTCCTGCAGCGCTTTATCCTTGATGCTTTTCCAGACCCGCAGAAGGTAGCGCAGGTCGCCGGTCAGGGATGTTTTGGTGCAGTTGCCGGCCACCGTTCGCACGATGATGCCGAAGCCCTCCGGTATGCTCAGCTTGGAGATGAGCTCCTTGAGGCGTTTGCGCTCGGCCTCGTCCTCGATTTTGCGCGAAATCCCCTGGGTTTTGCTGCCGGGCATCAGCACCATGTATCTTCCGGGAAGTGAGATGTAGGTGGTGAGCATGGCGCCTTTTTTCATGATGGGGTCTTTGGTGACCTGCACCAGCAGTTCCTGTCCGGGCTTGATGATGTTTTTGATGGAACTGTCGCCCGAATGATTGTCCTGAAAATAATCACTGTGAATTTCGTGTTTCTGCAGAAAGCCGTGGCGCTCGGCGCCGAACTCCACAAATACCGCCTGGAGGCTGGGCTCGACGCGTGTGACGATGCCCTTGTAAATGTTCCCGTGGAGAATTTCCCGGGAGGTGGTTTCGATATGAAATTCCTCTAATTTGCTTTCCTTGGTGTTGGCGATGCGGATCTCTTCGGAGTTGAGGGCGTTAATCAGGATATTGGTGGTCATGGGTTCGTCTGTCCATAAGTTTGGTTGAGTGGCCAAAAGGGTGTTGCCGGGCACCTGAACTGAGGGGTAAGCGGCTGCATTTGCTAGAGTATTATGTTGTAAATGACTACAAGTCAAACGATTTTTGTCCGGTCGCTGGATTTGCGGTGGCCAATTCCGCCGTCTCACCGCCCCAGGGCGCCGGCGCCGGCCGCTGCTGGCGGCTGTCTTGACAGCATCGGAATCGCAGTCTTGCTATTTGAGAAGGATTGTGCAATCTAAAAAATTTCGACGCAGCGCCCAGCATGCCGCGCCCATGGGCCGCAGCGCTGAAACAGTCTGATGCGGGCGACCGCCCGGCGCATGCCCGGTTCCCGCACTGAGGAGAAATCCAGGAAATGGAAGAACGCTACAACCCCAAATCAATCGAAGAAAAATGGCAGACATTCTGGGCGACCTCCGGGTTGCTGAAAGTCGCTGAAAACCCTGCCCAAGAAAAATATTACGTGCTGGAGATGTTCCCGTATCCGTCCGGCAAAATCCACATGGGCCACGTGCGCAACTACACCATCGGGGATGTCGTCGCGCGCTACAAGCGCATGCGGGGGTTCAATGTGCTGCACCCGATGGGCTGGGACGCCTTCGGCATGCCGGCGGAAAACGCCGCCATCGCCCACAACACCCACCCGGCGCGCTGGACCTATGACAACATCGCCGCCATGCGGGCGCAGCTCAAACGGCTGGGCTTCAGCTACGACTGGGACCGCGAGATCGCCACCTGTCGCCCCGAGTACTACCGCTGGGAGCAGTGGCTGTTCCTCAAGATGTACGCAAAGGGGATGGCCTACCGCAAGGAATCCTACGTCAACTGGTGTGAGGACTGCCAGACCGTCCTGGCCAACGAGCAGGTGGAAGACGGGTGCTGCTGGCGCTGCGGGCAACAGGTGCGGCAGAAGAAACTCTGGCAGTGGTTTTTTCGCATCACCGATTTCGCCGAGGACCTGCTGGTCCACTGCGATCAGTTGCCCGGGTGGCCGGAGAAGGTCATCACGATGCAGAAAAACTGGATCGGCAAAAGCATCGGCGCCGAAATCCGCTTCCCCATCGAAGGGCCGGTGGATGCCGAAGACACCCATATCGCGGTTTTCACCACCCGTCAGGACACCGTATTCGGGGCCACCTTCATGTGCCTGGCGCCCGAGCACCCGCTGGTGCTGAAACTCTGCGCCGGCACGCCCCAGGCCGATGCCGTCCAGAACTTCGTGGCGCGCATCGCGCTTCAGGACCGCTCCAGCAAGGCCCTGGAGGCCTACGAAAAAGAGGGCGTTTTCACCGGGGCATACTGCCTCAACCCGTTGAGCGGGCGCCGGATGCCCATCTACACGGCCAATTTTGCACTGATGGGGTATGGCACCGGGGCGGTCATGTCGGTTCCGGCCCATGACCAGCGGGACTTTGACTTCGCCCGCAAATACGGTCTCGAGATCATCGTGGTGGTCGACCCGGCGGACCAGGACCTGAGCCCCGCCGACATGACCGCGGCCTACAGCGGCGAGGGGGCGATGGTCAACTCCGGCGCCTTCGACGGGCTGCCCAACCGGGAGGCCCTGGATGTCATTGCCACGCATCTGGAAACCCACGGAATCGGCCGTCGCACGGTCAGCTACCGCCTGCGGGATTGGGGTATTTCCCGCCAGCGCTACTGGGGGGCCCCGATCCCAATGATTCACTGCCCGCAGTGCGGGACCGTGCCGGCGCCCGAGTCGGATTTGCCGATCCTGCTGCCCGAGGACGCTGATCTGCTGGAGGGCGGAGGCTCCCCCCTGCCGGTCCTCGAAAACTTTCGCCGCACCCGCTGCCCGGTATGCGGGGCCGCCGACGCGCGCCGTGAAACCGACACCATGGACACCTTCGTCGAATCCTCCTGGTACTTTGAGCGCTACTGCAGCCCCTCTTTCGACGGCGGCATGTTCGATACCGCTGCCGTGGATTACTGGATGCCGGTGGACCAGTACATCGGCGGGGTCGAGCACGCCATTTTGCACCTGCTCTACTCGCGCTATTACACCCGCGTGCTGCAGGCCCTGGGGCTGGTGAAATTCAAAGAGCCTTTCACCCGGCTGTTGACCCAGGGGATGGTCTGCAAGGAAACCACCGCCTGCCCGGAACACGGTTTTTTGCTGCCCGAGGAAATCGCGGGCGGCGGGGACGACCGCCGCTGCGGCAAATGCGGCCGTCAAGTGGTTGTAGGCCGGGTGGAAAAGATGTCCAAATCCAAAAAGAACGTGATTGACCCCAACCTCCTGCTGGAACGCTACGGCGCCGACACCACGCGGCTTTTCTGCCTCTTTGCGGCGCCCCCGGAGCGGGACCTGGAGTGGAGCGAGCAGGGGGTCGAGGGCGGCTACCGTTTTCTCAACCGGGTGTGGCGGCTGGTCGCGGCCTACAGCGACCGTCTGCAGACCACCGCGGCCTACACCGGGCCGGCCGACGCGCTGGACCCCGAGCTGCGCGCGGTTTACAAAAAGGCGCACGCAACGATCCAGAAGGTGACCGCCGACATCGACGACCGCTTTCACTTCAACACCGCCGTCAGTGCCGTCATGGAACTGGTCAACGACATGTATGCCGTGGCCCCGGACCTGGCCGCGGAGCAGCTGCCGGGCGTCATGCGTTTCGCAACCGAAACCGTCACCCTGCTGCTGGCCCCGATTGTGCCGCATTTCGCGGAAGAGCTGTGGGCCACCCTGGGGCACCCGGACAGCATCCTCGCGGCGCCTTGGCCGACCTGCCGCAAAGATGCGCTGGTTAAAGACAGCCTCCTGATCGTGGTGCAGGTCAACGGCAAGCTGCGCAGCCGCTTCACGGCGGAGGCCGACACCGATGAGGAAACCATCAAGGCGACAGCCCTGGCCGACGAGCGGGCGGCCGCCTTCATCCAGGGGAAACCGATTCGCAAGGTGATCGTCGTCAAGAAAAAGCTCGTCAATATCGTGGTGTGATCGGCTCGCGCGCAGGATTTGCGGCGCCCCGACGATGACAGGTGCAACCCCGCGAGCGGCGGCTTTTCCATAAGGAGGTGGATCTGATGGTGCAAAACAGCCTTTCGGTTCTGTTGGCCGGCGTGATGATCGTGGGCTGCGGCTACCATTTCCAGGGGGCGGGCAGCCTGCCGGGCAACACGGAAACCGTTTTTGTCCAAGTGATCAACAATCGAACTTCCGAGACCGGGATTGAAAACGTCTTTACCGCTGCACTGATCGATGAACTGACCCGCAATCAGCGGGCCGCAGGTCAGGATCGCGCCGATGCGCTGCTAAGCGGCGAAATCGCATCGGTGAGCACCGTCACCATCTCCCGTACGGGCAGCACCACCTCGGTGGAACGCCGGGTCCGTGCAACCCTGAACCTGGCGTTGACCGATCGCTCCGGCGTCGTGATCTGGAAAGCGCACAACATTTCAGCCACCGAGGCCTTTCCCGTCGATGCCGACAGCAAGGCGCGCACGGATCAGAATCGGCGAGAGGCCCTGACCCAGCTGGCCCAACGAATGGCGGAAAACATTTACAATCGAATGACCGACGATTTCTGACGGCAGCGCTAAAAGTCAGGGCCCCGAAAAAAAATAAATCTAGATCTGGCTTGTCTTTTTTCCCGTCACCGCTGGATGTGCCTGGTAGGCGAAAAAAAACCCGGCGCCATCTTGTGGATTTATCTCCTTGCGTGACCCGTAACGTTGCAGCGCGCGTCGCATTTGAGACGCCGCCGAGGCCCTCAGCGCGGTGCGGGGGGGCGAAAAAAGACCCGGTAAACCCTGCGGTGAAAGATCAGGCCGCTGCTGTCAAGCGATTGCGTGAACGGATCCTCTTGCGGGCGTGTCACTTTTGGGGTGGCGGCCAAAAAAGAGCGCTGGAGAGGCGTGCCTCTCGAAGCGCTCTTTTTGGCTGCCGTCTGAAAAAAAAAGGGGGGGGTCAGGCGTTGAGGGCGTTGACCATGCGCTCCAGGCGGGAGATCTTGCGGGACGCCGTATTGCGGTGCAGCACGCCTTTTTTGGCGGCTTTTGCAATCGTTGATTTCGCCGCTTTGAGCTCGGCAACGGCCAGCTGCAGATCTTTCTCGGCAACCTTGGCTTCCAGCTGTCTGGCTCCTGGCTACGCGTGCGCCACGACCGGGCCTAGCTCGATGCTGGCCAGTTCGAGTTTGAAGGCTGGATTGGCCG
>JAWOJK010000226.1:0-7035 GCA_046481705.1 Desulfobacterales bacterium
GTTGGGATCAGCGGATCGGACGGAGCTGCGTTTGAAGACAGTATGCTCTTTCTTAAATTACAGCCAAATCGATTCCCGACACGAGTTGACGGTGTGTGGCGCCACCTGGATCGGATGGCCCTGGGGGGCCGCCGGCTGCATGAAATCTGTGAAGCCGAGGACCATCTTGACTGTGAATATTATCTGAATCCGAGGCGTTAATCATGACGTTCCGGAACCGGATCCTCAAGGCCCATCCAGCGGTTTTGGTGCTGGGCAGTTTTCTTTTGGTCATCACCGGGGGGATGCTCGTGCTCAAACTCCCCATTTCCACCACGGCCGGTCACATACCTTGGGTAGATGCGCTTTTTACGGCTACCTCCGCGGTATGCGTCACGGGTCTGGTGGTGGTGGATACGGGTAGCTATTTCACCGTTTTTGGTCAGTGCGTGGTCCTCGCGCTTATCCAGATCGGTGGTCTCGGCGTCATGACCATTTCGGTGGCCCTTTTCCAATGGATGGGGAAAAGCATATCCATTCGTCATCGGATGGTCATGCAGGACCTGTTTGCCCACACGCCGCGCGAGGACATATTCAGCCTCGTGAGAAGCATTGTCCTTTTCACGCTCGGCGCGGAAACCATCGGAGCCGTCTTGCTGACTGCCCATTGGAGCCGGGAACTGCCCTTCTTGCCTGCCGTCTATACGGCGGTCTTTCACTCGGTTTCGGCGTTTTGCAACGCCGGGTTTGCTCTGTTTCCCGACAGCATGATGCGCTACAGCGACAACCTTCTGCTCAATGCGGTCGTTTGCACATTGATCGTCGTGGGGGGCGTCGGCTTTCCGGTGCTCTATGACCTCCAATGCTGGATCAAATTATACAGACACAAACGTTGCAGGCTTTCAATTCAGACCAAGACCGTGCTGATAACGACCGTAATCTTAATCGTAAGCGGCGCCTTGATGTTTGCTTTCCTGGAGCGGCAGGGGTTGGAAGAGGGGCCATCCCTTTCGCATCGCATCCTGGCCCCACTGTTTCAGTCCATAACCTGCCGCACTGCCGGCTTCAACACGGTGGATATTGCCTCGCTGAAAGACGCCACGCTTGCCATGATGATCTTTCTCATGTTTTTCGGCGCCTCGCCGGGCTCCTGCGGGGGTGGCGTCAAAACTACGACGCTGGCGCTCCTGACGGCGTTCACTGTATCTCGGATCAGGAAGCGAAGACGTGTCAATATTTTCAAAAAAAGCATTCCAAACGAAACCGTGACCCGGAGCGTATCGCTGGTTCTCGTTTCGATTGGGATCATTGGTTTGGTCTTGTTCATGCTGCTCGTCGGGGACACGCTGAGTGGTCATGAGGTGACCGCGCCCCGGGAAGCTTTTCTGGCGTATCTGTTTGAGATGGTATCGGCATTCGGAACAGTGGGGTTGTCCATGGGTTTGACAGCGACGCTCAGCATGTGGGGCAAGTGCTGGGTTGTGTTGATGATGATTATCGGTCGCGTGGGCGTGCTTACGTTCGCCTACATCATCGTCGGAACCGGCGTGACGAACGGGGTCGAGTACTCCGAAGAGAACCTGATGGTCGGATAGACAAACGGAGAGCGAACATGAAGCATTTTGCAGTGATCGGTCTCGGCAATTTCGGTTTTAGTGCAGCCAAGTCCTTGTTTGAGGATGGCAATGAGGTCCTCGCAATTGACGTGGACAAAGCCAGGGTGCAGGCCATCGATCCATATGCCACGGAAGCGGTGGTGCTTGATGCCACGGACAAGGAGGCGCTGAAGTCCCTGGGGCTGGAAAATACGGATGCGGTGATTGTTTCCGCCGGCACCAAGATCAGCACCAGCATCCTGATATGTCTCTACCTACAAGAGATAGGAGTCAAGAAAATCCTGGCCAAGGCCCTGGATGACGACCATGCGAAAATCCTCAAACGGGTCGGGGCCAATGAGGTCATCCACCCGGAACGGGATATGGCTTTGCGTGTGTCGCGGGGGCTGTCGCGGCCTAACGTGCTGGACTTCATTCCTTTGGCGGAAGAATTCGACCTGGTTCAGATTGGCCCGCCGAGGGAGTTCATCGGAAAGAGCCTGAGAGATTTGAATTTACGGGCCAAGTACAATGTGCATATCATCGCCATCAAGGAGCTGGTGCCCGAAAACTTCCTCTTGGTGCCCCCGGCCGGCTTTGTGATCAAGGATAGCGACATCCTCATTATGCTGGGCAAGTCTGAGGATATTCGAGGAATCAAGGCCTTGAAATAAGGGCTTCGCAGAAAAAATAATCACCCGCCGCCCTGCTTGTCTTCTGTACCGTCTGCCGGGTTGGCGCCCCCTTCAGATATCCTATTGCACCGGTGAATGTTGCGTGCAGACGGATCAAAATCCTGCCTAATCTTGTGTCAGTGGTTTCAGCCGAGGCCCTCAGACCCTGAAGGTTTCCACGCTGGAGGTGTCCGGGTCGAAGTATTCGATGCGGGTCCGGTAGTTACGCAAATCGATGAAGGCCGTGGTTTCGTATGGGGGCAGGCGCCAGGAGAGGATGATTTCACTGTCCGGGGCGTCCAGAATCGCGAACTCGCCGTCAAAGGCCGGGTAGCTGTTGCGGAATTCCATCAGGCGCAGGAGGCGCTGGACAACTTCCTGGCGGAAAGCCGTGCGGACTTCATCCAGATCGAAGTTGTGGCGGTTGATGTTGCGCCCCAGCATGGTCCGCTTCACCAGGTCGATGTCGTTTTTGCCGGCCAGCAGGCCGACGTAGTACACCTGCGGGATTCCGGGGCTGAAAAACTGGATCGTGCGGGCGCTGAGGTAGGAGTCGTCGTTGCAGTCCAGGGCGGAGTAGTAGGTGCAGTTGATCTGGTAGACGTCCAAGTTGTGGTAATCTGCGCCGGAGTATATTTTCTGGGCGTTGGACTCCTTGTCGTAAAGCCCTTCCACTGTTCGGTCGATTTCCTCCCGGCTGAGCAGGTCTTCGACGTCCACGATCCCGATGCCGTCATGGGTGTCCAGGGTTGTAATCTGTTTGCGCGGGCAGATTCTGAGCCAATTGACAAGTTTTTCACTGGTGTGGTGGTAGAGCGCGTTCAAGACCAGCATGGGTAGCGCAAAATCGTAGACCCAGTATCCCTTATCGGCCAGCTTGAGCTGGTAGCTGTGGCGCTCGTGGACTTCGGGCAGCACCTCGGTTCCGAAGGCGCCGGCAAAATCGCTCAACCAGCCCAGAAGGTCCCACACCTGGGGCTCCAGGAAAAAGCAGTCGGTTCCCACCTCGACGTTGGTGTAGGCAAAGGCATCCAGCCGGATCATTTTGGCACCGCTGCGCGCCAGGTGGATCAGAAAATTGCGCATGACCTCGCGGGTCTTGGGGGATTTGAAATCCAGATCGATCTGCTCGTAGTCGAAGGTGCACCAGATCTTCTCCTTTGACCCGTCCATGCGCTCGATCACCGTGTAAGGCGGCCGCGGCTTGCGGGTGTAGACCTTGGCGAGGTCCGCATCACTGATCTCGCCGTCGGCGCTCAGCTTGCGGAAGGTGAGGAACATGTCCGCGAAGGCCGAGGCCTCCCCGTTTTCCAGATAGTCCTGAAAAAAAACGGACTGCCGTGAGATATGATTGACCATGAAGTCGATGACCAGATCAAAATCGCGGCCGATTTTTTCCACATCCTGCCAGGTGCCGAATGCCGGGTCGACCGCTTCGTATGTCAACGGGGCAAACCCGCGGTCTGCCGACGAAGGATAGAAGGGCAGGATGTGCACCCCGCCGATGGCCTTGCGCAGGTATTTGCGCAGGACGTAGTGGAGTTCGGGCAGGTTACCGCCCAGACTGTCGGGGTAGGTGATCAATTGGACTTTATTCTGCAGACCCATGTTCTTTTCCTCGTGCACTTGCGATGAAACGGTAGTGCTGGATGGCCTCCAAAATTCCGGCTGCGTATGTCCCTGTGGCAAAGAAGACATGCTTCATGCGGCGCAGTTTTTCCAGCTCGGGGCTGAAATTGCCCACAACGACGCCGCGCGGCTCGCCCCGCAGCATCTCCTCATCGTTGCCGGAGTCGCCGCAAACCAGGAAATTGCCGAGGGGTATCTCCCACTTGTAGCTCAGGTAGCGGATGGCTTTGCCCTTGGAGGCGCGGTGCGGCAGGATGTCCAGGTATTTCTGGTGGGAATAGATGAGGTTGTAACGGCATTTATGCCGCGAGAGCAGGTCGTGGATCATCGCCAGGCGGTCCTTGTCCGGCGCCATGTTGTAACTGACCTTGAAGCGGCGCTGGGTGTCTTCCGACTGGTATTCAAGAAAATCGAATTTCTTCAGCAACCCGACGATCCGCTCCCGGTCCCAGCCGCTCGCGATGTGGGTTTCCCACCCCTGGCCGAACTGCAGGTCTTTCCCGTAGTAAATCTCGCTGCCCACCGACGAAATGACCACATCCGGCGCGGGGACGCTGTGGGCCTTGAGCACTTTGACGGCCGAGTCCACCGTTCGGCCGGTGGCAACCCCGAAACCGATGACGTCGCGGTGGGCCTCGAGGAGCGCCAGCAGGCGCTCCAGTTGCGCGGGATCTCCGCCCAGCAGGGTGTTGTCGATATCGGAGATGATCAGAGAGTTCAGGCGGACCAGGCGGTGGGTGATCGCATCCTTCGGCACCACCGCCGCCATGTCGGAAGCCTGCCCGGCGGACACCAGCCGGCCGGCTTCAGCCACGTAGGCTTCTGCATGGCGCAACCAGGTGTAGTGCTTGCGCACGTTCATGATGCCGTTTTTGGAAAACTCGTCCCAGTGGTGATTGCGGGAAATGATTTCCCGGATGGCGTCCGCGATGGCGGCGCTGTCTGTGGGGTCCACGAGGATGCCACTGCCGCAGTTCTTGATGATGTCCTTGGGGCCGCCGTCATGGGTAGCGACCACCGGCAGGCCGGTGGCTGACGCCTCCAGCAGGGTCAGCCCGAAGGGTTCGGTCAGGGCGGGGTTGACGAAAACCCCTTTTTTGCCCGCCGCGATGCGATAGAGTTCCGGGACCTCGTGTTCGAAATCGTGCCGTTTGGGGATCGCCATTTTACCGTAAAGGTCATACTTGTCCATCTCCAGCAGCATCTGGGTGAGCACGTCCCGTTCGTTTTCCTCCATCTGGCTGATGTCCCGGCGGATCCCGGCAAACACCGCCAGGTTGGCCATGGCCTGAAGGTCCGGTGACTCCCCATAGGCGCGGATCAGCCCGTGGATGTTCTTGCGTTTGTCAGGGCGACAGAGGGCCAGAATCAGCGGTTTGTCCGGGTGCAGGAAAAAGCGGTTGAGTTCCTGAAGCAGTTTGGCGTGGGCATAAAGGGCGGTTTCGCTGCGCTCGGACTCCGGCAGCATGTCGTGATAGTAGGGGTAGAATTTTTCGATGTCGATACCCGGTGGGAGGACCCGGAAATCGGGGAGTTGCCCGTTGGGGTACATCCCGTACTGCTCGCGAACCTCCTGGTGGGTGCTGGTGACGATCAAATCGGCATACTTCAGGATTTCCTCCTCGACCCGGATACGCTGATCGATCCGGTATTTGCGGACGATCTCCTCCTGATTCAGACCTTCGGCCAGCAGTTTCTGCTTTTTGGCCCGACCCAGGGAGTGGCCGGTATAAATGAAGGGAATGCCGAAAATGCGGGCCAGCTGCATCGCGACGTAGCCGGCGTCGGGGTAGTGACCGTGGACAATGTCGGGCAGCGTCTTTTCGCGCTTGATGAATTTTACGGTCTTGTCGACGAATTCGTCCAGGTGCGGCCAGAGCAGCTCTTTGCGCAGGTACTTGCGGCCGCCGCACTGAATTCGCACGATGCGAAAGCGGTCGGCCACCCGCTCCACCCGCCGCGCGTAATCCTCGGAGAGGGCTTTGTCGGCCAGAAAGCGGGTAAAAAGATCCACCTGCCCGACCCCATCCAGTTCGGCCAGCGCCCTGCCGAGTTCGATCACGTATTTCACCTGACCGCCGGTATCGGCATCACGCCCCAATTCGAGGTTGTTGCCGCGCACCAGACCGTGGATACTGAACATCTGGATGTAAAGCCCATTTTCGGTCATCGGATCATCCTTCAATGATGGCGTGCATTTCAGTGTAGAAATTGCCGGTATCGGGCAGGGCACCCGGAATGCTGCAGACGGCGGCGGCCAAACGGTTGCCCGCCGCAAGGGTCTTTGCAGGGGGCCATCGCCGCAGATACCCCACTGCGGTCATGGCGGCGTGGGCGTCGCCGGCCCCGACCGTGTCGGCGACAGCGGCCAGCGGTGGCGGGGCCAGGCGGCAGCTACTGTCGGGCGCATGCCACTCGCTGCCCGCGGCCCCGCGGGTGAGGACCACCACCGCAATGTCAAAGTCTCTTTGCAGCCGGTCGATCAGGTCGCGATCGCCCGCAGGGCCCGCGACGATGGCGCGAACCACCTCAAGCTCCTCGGCGCTCAGTTTGAGGAGGTCGGCCTGGCGCAGCGAGGCGAGAATCACCTCGCGGTTGTAGCAGCCGGGGCGCAGGTTGATGTCACAGAAGGTCCGGGTATCAGGGTGCCGGCGGTTCAGCAGGGTTTGCAGGGTGTGGAAACCTTGCGGCGAGCGCTGAGCAAGGGTCCCGAAATAGATCAGGCGCGGCGGCGCGGCCAGCAGCTCTTCCAAGTTGCGGTCTACATCGATGTGGTCGTAGGCCATGTTCGGCCGGATATCGAAGGTCGGCACGGCGTCGTTGTCCAGGCTGACCTGCACCTGCCCGGTTGCATGCGTCGGATCCAGCTGAAGGTCACCGGCGTCTAAGCCGCAGCTTTCAAAAAACGCCAGCACCTCAGGTCGGGGGGCACCCACGCGGATGCGGGAGACGAACCGCACGGGCAAACGGAGATGGTGCAAATGATAGGCAAAATTGAAAGGGGCGCCGCCAATCCGGCGATATTGCGGAAATACGTCAAACAAAACCTCTCCGATGACCAGGACCATCGGTTGGACCACCTTTCGTCACGGGTTCGAGGGGGCCGACCCTTTTCGCACGGCCCCCTCGAACCCGTGACGAAAGGTGGTCCAACCGAT
>JAWOJK010000308.1:0-9480 GCA_046481705.1 Desulfobacterales bacterium
TGCCAACTTAAAGGGACAGTGTTGTACTGTAGAGAGTTGACTATGAATTAATAGCAGCGACTTAGACCCGGGTGGAGGATTTGAGAGTACACTCAGACTTTCATGCGGGTTAAAACTCACAACTGGGAGCATCTTGATAAACAGACCTAAAACTTGTTATCTATTCCATGGGGGTTAGCCAACTTAAAGCGACAGTGTTACAATGTGAGAGAGTTGATTATGAACTAGTCTATTATTCGAATTTTCTTTTACCATATGAGATTTAATCTACAGTAAATTTAAAGCGATAGTTACTGAGTTTTTGATTCTTGAATTGAACCTTTTTCTTAAAAATCATACAAAGGGATTTACAAGTACTGTTTTTGAACGTATTTGAGCAACAAAATACTGGGACACCTGGAGGGTGCACCGCTGGTGATTGTAGTGGTGAGGGGTGCATATGCGCGCTCGGTGCAGCAGCTGGTGGAGGATCTCGCGGTGGTACGGCCGACGATTCTGATCAGCGTGCCGCGCATCTACGAGCGGGCCTACGCGCGCATCCAGCAGCGCCTGGGGCGGGAGGGCAGCCTGGCGCGCCTGTTGTTCGAACGTGCCGTGGATATCGGCTGGCGCAGTTTTGAAGCCTCCCAGGGCCGCGGTCGGCCGGTCACCGCCCGCGACCGCCTTTTCTGGATCCTTTTGAAGCCTTTGGTGGCCGACAAGGTGCTCGCCCGCTTGGGGGGGCGCCTGCGGCTGGCCATCAGCGGTGCGGCCCCGCTGCAGCTGCACATTGCCCGCTGCTTCCTGGCGCTCGGCCTGACGCTTCTGGAAGGCTACGGCCTCACCGAGGCCGCTCCCACGGTGAGCGGCAACACGATTGAAAACAACGTGCCCGGGTCCGTGGGGCCGCCGCTGCCCGGGGTCGAGGTTCGGCTGACCCCCGCGGGTCAACTCCTGGTGCGCAGCCCCAGTGTGATGCTGGGCTACTGGAACCGTCCCGAGGCCACCCGCCGGGCGGTGGACGACGATGGCTGGCTGCACACCGGCGACCTCGCCGAGCTGCGCGACGGCAGGGTCTTTATCCGCGGCCGGATCGACGATGTGATCGTCATGTCGACGGGCGAAAAAGTGCCTGCCGTCGATCTGGAGGCCGCCATCGCCGGCGACCCGCTGTTTGAACAGGCGCTGGTGGTCGGAGAGGGCAAACCCTTTCTCGCAGCCCTGCTAGTGCTGCACCCCGCGGCCTGGAGCGCCTTTGCCCGGGACCTGGGGCTGGACCCTGAAAATCCCGCGGCCCTGTCGGCGCCCGCTGCGCTGAAGGCCGCCTCGGAGCGGGTCGCCGGAGCCCTGCATGCCTTTCCGGTCTACGCCCGGGTGCCTGCCGTTCATCTTGCCCTTGACCCCTGGACCATCGAGAACCGGCTGCTCACCCCGACGCTCAAGCCCCGCAGAAAAGAGATCGTAGGCCGGTTTGAAAATGCTATTCGGGCGCTGTATGCCGGCCACGTGCTGCCGGATCAGCCTGTATCCGAAAACAAAGCCAAGGAGGTCCCATGACTGTCGGAAAAATCTGCAACCGGGAGGTCGTGATCACGACCCCCGAGGCCACCCTGATCGCGGTGGCCAAACTGATGCGGGAATACCACGTCGGCAATGTCGTTGTGGTGACCCAGCGCGGCGCTGAAAGCGTGCCCGTCGGCATCATCACCGACCGCGACATCGTGCTGGCCATCGTCGCCAGCGAGGTGAACCTGGACGCCGTTGTGGCCGGCGATATCATGAGCCACGAGCTGCTCACCGCCAGGGAGCAGGACAGCATCTGGGACATCCTGCAGCGGATGCGCTCCCACGGCGTGCGCCGCCTGCCGGTGGTCAACGAGCGCGGCGGGCTGGAGGGGATCCTGTCGGTCAATGATTTTCTGGAGCTGATCTCGGAGGAGCTCCTGGCCTTGGCCCAGGTGGCCCGGCGGCAGCAGCAGCGGGAAGAGGAAATCCGGGAATAAGAGGCGGCGGCGGCGCCCAAAAGGCCGGGTTGCGGGGCCCAGGTCGCGTGCGGCGCGGCGCTCTATTCTCAAAATATGATGACCGCACCCTGCCCGGCTTGCAAGTCACGGGCTGGCGGTGCCGATCACGGGTGCAAAAACGAGGGCTGGAGGGCGAAGACATGGCGCAGGAGACGGTCGTGGTGTTCCGCACGTACCCTTTGGAAGTCGGGCAAAAGATTTACATCGCAGATGGCCCCCGCCACGGGGACTGGGAAGTCGTCGGCGTCGGCCAGCACAAGGTCAAGCTGCGCTGCCCCATATCGCGGCGCGAGTTTGAATGGGGCCGTTTCTGTTATTTCGCCGAAGAAGAAACCGGTGGTCCGTGGCCGCACCCCGACTGACGGGCGCTGCAGGGCCCGGCTGACCCCGGAGAAACGGAGCGTGAGATGCGCAAGGAAAAGGGGGTCATCGTGCCCTATGACCGGATCAGCGCGGAGGCCCTGCAGGCGCTGCTCGAGGAATCCGTGTCGCGAGAGGGCACGGATTCAGGCGACACCCGGCTGACCCTCGCCCAGAAAGTCGACCAGCTGCGAAGGCAGTTGGTGCGCGGCGAAGCCGTGATTGTCTGCGATTTGGCCGCAGAGACCACCAACATCGTCTTGCGGCGCGATCTCGAGCGGCCAGGGCGATAGGCCCACCGCAATCCCCCCGATCTGCCGTGACATCCCCCCTTGTTGCCGCCACCCGTCAACTTCGCGGAAACGACGCCCAGGCGATCCCGTAAAGGCCGATTGCCAGCATCACCACCAGGTTGAATCCTAAATGGATGGCCAGCAGGGTCGCCAGTACGGCGCTCAGCACCGAGGCGCAGCCGTTCACGGCCCAGGCCCAGGGGATCAGGTTGGGCGCCGCCTTGCCGAGACGCCCGAGGGCCAGTGGAAAGGGCATGCCCATGGCAAAGGCCAGCGGGGCGATCAGTGCGACCGCGATGGCGACCCTGGCTGCCCCCGGCTGCCCCATCAGCGGTTTAAAGATCGGACCGAGGACCAGCAGATAGACAACCCCCAACACGGCGATCGCGGCGACGGCGCAGGCGACGGCGGCGCGCTCGCTCGTGCGCCTCCCCAGGCGCTCGGAAAAGCCGCTGCCCAGACCGGCAAAGATCAGAAAGGCGCTCAGGACCGCGGCTGCGGCATACAGCGGGTGGCTCAGAAACAGGATGAATTTCTGGATGAAGGCGATTTCCATGAAAAGAAAGGCCAGCCCGATGGCCAGGAAATAGACCAGCACTCTCGGGCGGCTGAAATCCGCCGGCCCTGTCGGTTTGCGGCGGCGCCAAAGCCCGATGGGCGCCAGGATCAGGATCCCGCTGACCAGCAGGGCCTGAAGCAGGGTGGCGGCCAGCACCAGATAGCCCGCCTCCAGCAGCGGCATGCCCCCCTGGCCGCGCAACCGCAAGATCTCGGGCAGCGTCCGCCACTTGAAAAAATGGAAGAAGTAAGGCCGGTCGTCGGTTGCCGGGCGCAGATTGAACTTGTAGTCGGCCAGAAACGCCGCGCGTTCCGGCCCCAGCAGTGCCACGGCGGCGCGGTAAAAAATGGGCTCCTGCAGCACGTTGCGGCGGTTGGCCTCATCGGACGGCATGCCCGGATACCAGGCCACGTCAAAGGCGCGCGCACTGCAGAATGCGCGTATGGCGTCGATCTCGGCGGCGCTGAAGTCCCCGTTTTTGACCAGCAGGGTGCTGGTCTGCCAGCCGCGGATCAGGGCCATGCGCCGGCCGGGGGACGCCACCGCGCGCCGTTCGAGGGCCGCAACGGCGGTGGCAAAGAGCTTGAGGGTATCCCGCGGCGGCAGCTTGATCCAGCGGGTCATCGCCAGGTAGCCGCCCGGCGCCAGGCGCGCCAGGTAGGCGTCGAGGGCTTCGACCGTGTAGAGATAGCTCTCGCTTAAGGCGTAAAGCCCGGCGGCGGAGGCGGCAAAGGCGTCCAGCATCGAGAGCTGCACCAGGTCGTAGCGCGCAGCGGCGCCTTCAACGAACCCCCGCGCCTCGGCGATGTGCAGGCGCACCTCGGGGCTGTCGTACAAATTGCCGGAGAAGGCGGCGAAGTCCCGGCGCACCAGGGTCGCGATCTGGGGGTTGAGCTCCACCGCGTCGATCCGGCGCGCGGCGTGGCGGCGCGCCTGGAGGACGTCGCTGCCGCCGCCGGCGCCAAGGATCAGGACCCGCTGCGGGGTTTTGAGATGATAGGGCAGGGCGGAGGTCAACTGGTCCAGGTGGGCCAGTTTGGCGGGATCGCCGCTGTCGCGGGTGACGGCCGTCATGGCGTCGCCGTCGGTGAAGACCCCGATTTGGTCCGGGGGCGTCGTGGCGGCCATGATGCTCAGGCCGGGGGCGTGGCGCAGCGGCACCTGCGGGCTCTCCAGGACGCTCAAAACCCCGAGCGGACTGGCGCGTTCGGCGATGATCCGCGTTCCGGTGATCTGCAGCGCCTGGCTGAGGCCCTTGTAGGGCGAGAGGACCGGCCGCGTCCAGTCGCCGGGCAGCAGCAGCGGCAGGATCGGCGCCAGCGCCAGCAGACGACCGATGGGTCGCCCCCGCACGGGACCATCGCTTCCAGCCAGTTCCCACCAGCCCAGCGCCGCCGCCCCAAACCCCAGAGCGCTGATCGCCTGCAGCGCCCTTCCCGGAAAAAGGATGAACAGTAACAGGACGATGCCCATGCTGCCGATTCCCGCACCCAGCAGGTCGGCCCGGTAAATGCGGGCGATTTGGCTGCGGCAGCGGCTCAGGGCAAGCCCGATGCCGGTGGCGGCAAAGAAAAACGGCAGGGCCAGCAGCAGATAGAGCACCACCAGTTTGGTGAGTTGGCGCGGGTTCCAGAGCAGCTCCTCGGGGTTGAAGGCCAGCCGCTGGGCCGCCAGAGCGCACACCAGGGCCGAGAGCCCGAACAGAAACAGGCTGGCGCTGAATGCCCCGCGGAAGCGCGCCAACAAAGGTTCGCGGGCGAGGGCAAGGAAGGTGCCGCTCGCGCCGTAGCCCAGCAGGGCCAGGCTGATGATCATGTAGGCAAAATGGTGCCACTGGGTGATCGAGAACAGGCGCATCAGCAGAATTTCGTACGCCAGTGCGCTGGCCGAGACCAGCGCGATGGCGAAGCGCGGAATGGGCTGCGCTATTTCGACTGACGGCCGCATGGCGGATTCCCCCTGTTTGCCCGAGGTCAGCGCCCGCCGGTCAGGGGCACGAAAAGCACGGGCAGGATCTGCCGGGTGGTGGTGGCGCCCCCGGCGTCTTTTTCGACCAGCACCAGCTGTTGCACCATGAAGCGGCTGCCCACCGGGATCACCATGCGGCCGCCGGGTTTGAGCTGCCGGATGAGCGGCGGCGGTATGTGGTCGGCCGCGGCGGTGACGACGATGCCGTCAAACGGCGCCTGCGCTTCCCAGCCGTAGTACCCGTCGCCGGTGCGCGCCGTGACATTGTCGTAGCCCAGGCGCTGCAGCCGTTGGGCCGCCTGTTGGCCCAGCTCCGCGATGATTTCGATGGTGTAGACCGTTTTGACCAGCTTGGCCAGGACCGCCGCCTGGTAGCCCGAACCGGTGCCGATTTCCAGCACCCGGTCTTCCGCTTTCGGCTGGAGCAGGTCGGTCATCAGCGCCACGATGTAGGGCTGGGAAATGGTCTGGCCGTAGCCGATGGGCAGCGGCCGGTTTTCGTAGGCAAAGGGGCGCTGGTCTTCCGGCACGAATTCATGGCGCGGCACCTCGGCTATAACGGCCATTACGCGCGGATCCATGCTGTCTCTCCCGATATAGCGGCCGGTTTCGCGCACATTCTCTTCGATGGCCGCCACCAGCGCGCGGCGCGCGGCGGCGTGGCGGTCCGCCGCCGGGGCCGCGGCGGCCTGCGTCAGCAGCAGGAACCCGGCCGCCACCGCGCCCAGGATCAAGCGCGGCAGCAGGCCGGCGATGACGGGGATCATCATGGCTGTCGTCTCCTTCCGATCGATTTTGGGCCTTCTGTGCGCCTCGTGCCGCTAGAGCGGCTGTTGCGCCAAGGTGGCGACCGCCCGCGCCAGGCCGTCGGTGACTGCGGCCAGTTTGGGGTAGTCCAGGGTTTCGGGAGTGTCGCCGCCGGTATGATAGAAGGGGTTGCGGTAAAAGGCGGTGTCGGTCACCATCACGGCGCGATAGCCGCGGCGCCAGAAAGAGCGGTGGTCGCTCCAGGAGACCCCGGGCACCAGCGCGAGGGTGGCAATATGCGCCAGCGGAAAGTCGCTGGCGGCTCGAAAAGCCCGGGCCAGACGGTGCATGCTGCGGCGCGAGCCCAGATTGGCCACCAAGGCGATGAAATCCGCCGTGTCCGGATAAAAGCGGCCGAAAAATGGCGGGTAGCGCTGGCTGCCCGGCCGGCTGGAAAAGTAGCCGAGCATTTCCAGCGAGAGCATCAGTCGGATGTCGTCCCCGCGTTTGCGGGCGGCGGTGGCGTAAACCATGCTGCCCTGCCGGCGGGTGGCGAAAAACGGCGGCTCCTCGTTTACAAAGGCCACCAGGCGGACCGTGCGGGCGGGCGTCCGGGCGGCGAAAAAACGCGAGATTTCCAGCAGGGCGGCCACGGCCGAGGCATTGTCGTCGGCGCCGGGGCTGCCGCGGACCGAATCGTAGTGCGCCCCCAGCAGGAGGATCTCCCGGGGGCGGTAGCTGCCGGGGATCGAAATTTCCAGGTTGGCCGCCTGCACCCCGCGCGCCGTGTACACTTGGCGTTCGACCGCGTAGCCTTGGGACTGCCAGCTGTTTTCGATATAGGCTGCGGCGGCGTGCAGGGCCTCGGGGTGAAAGACGTTGCGTTCGCCGATCACGCCGGCCAGCTGGCGGACGTCATGCTGAAGCCGCTGGATGCTGTTGGTTTCGGTCGTTTGCATGCCGACCTTCCGCTGCGCCGAACGCAAGGGCCGGTTGCCCCTGCCTGCAGCCATGGGGCGCTGTGCTGCCGAGGGGGATCGCGGCGGCGCGCTGCCCGATCCTATGCCCTGGTATCCTTCTATCGCAAACCGGGAGGCGCTTTCAACGCTAAAAACGCCGGCAGCACCTTTCTGACACCACCGCGACCCTTCCCTCGATTCTGCCGCCCGCAGAGCGGTTCAGCGGGGGCGCGGCATTGTTGAATTACCCAGGCATAATCTGGAGCTCATGTAAAACGCATGAACGTCCCTGTAATTCTATCACCTGCATGGTTAGTGTAACGTTCTTTCTGTAATTTCGTTTCAAGCTCCAAGAGCCAGGCGGGACTAGGGGATCGCCAAAAATCCCCCGGGGTGGTCTCGCCGTGGGATAAAGGGATAAAGGGATAAAGGGGACGTCCATTCATATATAAGTATGCCATTTGAATGCGACTAAAATGGTATGGTGATCGGGGGAGTGGGAGGAGTAACCAACCTTATTTCCAGGTTGGCCGCCTGCACCCTGCGCACTGTGTGCACTTGGCGGGTGATCGCGTAGCCTTGGGACTGCCAGCTGTTTTCGATATAGGCCGCGGCGGCGTGCAGGGCCTCGGGGTGAAAGATGTTGCGTTCGCCGATCACCCCGGCCAGCTGGCGGACGTCATGCTGCAGCCGCTGGATGCTCTTGGCTTCGGTCGTTTGCATGCCGACCTCCCGCTGCGTTGAACGCAAGCACCGGTTGTTCCCGCCTGCAGCCACGGGCGGTGAGATGTCGCAGCCGGGGGGATTCCGGCGACCCGCATCTGCCACCGCAGCGGCGGGGGCTGCGGGCAATCGGCGCCAAAAAAGCAGCCGAGCGCAGTGTGATCTTGGGCCCTCAGATACTTTTACCGCAAAATCGGGAAGCGTTTTCAACGCTAAAGACCCCGGCCGGAAGTTTCTGATAACACCGCGACCCCCACCCCGATTCCGCCGAGGAGTACTTGACCCCGCTGCCGATGTGATTCAAACTCCCCGCGCAGGTGAATCTGTTTTTCCATTGACACACCGAATAAAAAAAATTACTTAATAAAATGAACGATGTTTATTTTTTGTGCAGCCAGGATCTGATCCATTAAATACTCCGCTTAGAATTCCGGTCTGATGGTGCGAACCGATGGTCCTGATGTTCTGAGCATATCGGTGACTTGCCCGGCCAAACATCCATCCGACGTGCGTTTTCGGCCATCATTAACAGGAATCGCGCGGTTCAGCCGCTTTCTTCCCAAATTCCGGCCAATGGAGATAACGGAGTTCGCCATGCCCCTGGAATTGAATCTCAAGACCGATTTCCACAAGGTCTGGCATCATTTTGTCCAAACCGGCACCGCTGACGGGGCGCCGTCCATCATTGAACGCTCCTGGCAGCGCAGTCGCCGTTGCGGCGTTGACCCTTTCTGTGATCTTACGGATCTGAAGAGCCAACAGAGTGCTATTGCCAAAAATTTCGAATCGGACGGCGATTTATTTCGATTGCTCGATGTCCACAGCCGGGAGTTGGAGCAAAAGTTCAACCAGCTTCCCTTCAGCATACTTTTTGTTGATGCCGATGGCTATCTCTTGTCGGCCACCGGTCACGACAGCATCCTGCGGGAGCTTGAGGGGGCCAGTCTGTCTTTGGGGTCGAATATCACCGAACAGGCGGTGGGCACAACCGCTCCGGGCATCAGCCTGCAGGAAAAGTGTCCGGCGATGGTGGTTGCGGAACAGCATTACTTCAGCGGTTTTCACTGGGCCGGCTGCTTCTCCATTCCCGTCTGGGATTATCAGCGCAAGGCCCTGCTGGGCTGCCTGGATTTTACCAGCACCCACCAGTTCGAAAATCAGCTCAGGCACCTGATTCCCCATTTTTTCGGGATTGCCAATTCCCTGCAGTTCGAGTTTTTCCTGCAGGACAAATTCCGTCTGCTGGAATTGCATGAAGCTTTTTTCGACTCAACTTTTGAATATGCGCAAAAACCGCTGGTCTTGATTGATCCCGAGGGAAAGATCATCGACATCAACGCCGCCGCTCGCAACACCCTCCAGTTTCTGAGGCCGAGCCTGGTAAACCGCAACATTCGTGAATTTTTGAACTTTGGCCAACCAGACCCCTTGTCATCCCCGTCTCCCCATGGCCGGCACCCCGTCAAACCGACTTTCTGCGGCCAGGCCGACCCTTCCCGGCTGTTTGCCGCGTTTATTCCCATTTCCGATCAGACCGGCACACAAATCGCCTTTCTGCTCAAGTTGGAAAAGGGCCAGCTCGGGGTCGCCCGGGCCGCATCGGATAAACTGCTCAAGACCCGCTACGATTTCAGTGACATCGTCGGTGCCTCCCCCGCGCTCCAGCCGGTTTTGAAACGCGCCCGGATGGCCGCTCGCACAGGCTCCAATATCCTGTTGGAGGGCGAAACGGGAACAGGCAAGGAACCTTTTGCGCATTCGATCCACCATGCCAGCCAATTCCGGGACGGCCCTTTTGTGGCCATCAACTACAGCGCCATTCCCGGGGAGCTGCTGGAAAGCGAGTTGTTTGGGTATGAAAAGGGCGC
>JAWOJK010000346.1:0-6652 GCA_046481705.1 Desulfobacterales bacterium
TCTTGCCAAACGCGTGAATCTTTCCCAGCCATCCGTCAGCCAATCCATCAAGCGGGGCGAAAAGCTGATTATGGAAAAGGGCTATAAGCTGCTGCCCAAATCATAATCATATAGCAATTGACAGCCCCTTCTGACCCTTTTCGTTCGGCAAAAAATGATGATTTATCAGGAAATACAACATGACAAAAAAATCAAAAAAATCCGCCATACCAAGAAGTTTCAGAAAAAAAATTCAGGAACACAGGCGTGCTAAAAAGGCGATCGAGGAAAGCAAAGAAAGATTATTACAAAGAGCGATGGAAAGATCAACTGAAACCAATAATGAAATCATAGTCACAACGCTGAAAAAAGAAAAAATGTCCGAAATAATCTTAGAATACGCCCAACCCCTTTTAAATGGCACAACCAGCACGAAAGAAGAGAAATCGGCAATCACCACGGCGATTATTGGGTGGAACCTGTCCCTGTTACCTAAAGATCTTCAATCAAATTATATAAAGGATATTACCAAAAGTTTAAATCCTTCCAATCCCTCAAAATCTTTTTCAGATGACGCCCATGAGGTATTCAATTTTCTGATAGCCCGGAAGAAATCGTTATTTCCGAAAATCAACAGATTGGTGGTTGATTTTGAACTTGTTGATACCCCAGATGGTTTACACCTCAACGTCGTATCCAATGTTATTGAGAAGGATCGGCAGAGCAAGAAAGATTTGCCGGACACCCCCAAGTAGGTAAGCGCGAGAAGGCGAGAATGGCAAAGGTCAAGCAAGGTCGATCGGGTCGGCTTGTGTGCGCGTTGGGCGAAGCGCATCGAACACGGCACCCATGAGTTGCTCATCGCAGCTGCTGCCCATACCAGGTGGCCGCATCTATTGCCCGGCCGACGATCGGGGATGTCGTTGACCGAAGCGGGCGTGAAGCAGGCGGGCAGCTAACCCACCGCCAGCAGAGCGTTTCGGGCGGCCGGCGGCGCTGGCAAAACGTAAGACGTGCAGGCTCACGACGAAAACCGTGCAAAACTTATGAGCGCACGGGATTATATGGGGTCCACCTCAGGGCCCCGGAAAAAATAAACCCACATCTGGCTTGTCTTTTTTTGCGTCACCGGTGAATGTGCCTTGAGGTCGTAAAAAAATCCGGCGCCATCTTGTGGATTTATTTCTTTCCGTGACCCTTAAATCCACCCAGGAGACATGCACATTGGAGGTCAAGGAAGTATGACCAGCTTTATCGTAATCGCGATGTTCATCGCCGGCGGCTTGGCCTTAGCCAAGTGGCTGCATGCCCGTGATGTAGACCGGATACTTCCTGTGCTGGAGAGTGCAGCGGGCGCGCACAATGGCAGGGTGATCCGGCAGTCTGATCTTGGGCTTCCGCAGATAGTGGTGTCCGTGGGGGATACGACGATACGCATAACCCCAATGTCCAAATCCCTTTCTTCCCATGATTCAGGTATGATGACCTGCGTAGAGTTTGACATCCAATCTTACCCAGGGGGTGAGTTCAGAATCCAGGAGAAAACAACATACCTCCGCACAGCGCTGCCAAAATTCCTTACCGGCGATGCCCAAAATTTAAAGCTCCATCAGGCAGCCTTTGACAACCGGTTTCATATACGCGCGTCGGCCGTCGGCCAGACCGCAAAAATAGTAAGTGAGCCCTTGTTGCTCCGGTCGCTTCTTGAATTACCCAAAGGCGCTGACATCCGGATCCAGAAAGGAATGTGTCATATCGCTGTAAATGGTTTGCCCACCGACGTTGAGTTCGTCGATCGCCTGTTTACCGTTTCAGAGCGAATGATCGGGGCTTTGAAAAGGTTTGACAGCAGGAGTCCCGGCAATTGAACCCGGATGGATTCTCGTCGCGACCGGCGGCGGGTCGCCTTGCCGCCGCCGCCAGGACGTGGCGGGCCCGCAGTTTCAGCGGGCAGCCCGCAGCCAAACCGTTTCCTCGCAACAGCCGGCGGATCGCTCCGAATAAAAATGTGGACTTTCGCGGCCAACCACGGCATTTAGCGTATCTTCTGAGCCCGGTGTTTTGTCGTGTTGCGCTGACCCACCCGGCGACTCGGCCTTGTCCGCCGCTTCTGTTCGCCGGCTGGTTTCTTTGGGATCGTCTTTTTTGCCTCGGATTATGGTGCATCCCATCCCGGAGATGGTCATGAAAACGATTACCGCATGCACCATGGATTGCCCCGATGCGTGCTCCCTTCTGGTGTGGCAGGACGCCGCCGGGATGATAAAAATACGCGGCAACCCCGATCATCCCTTCACCGCCGGCTTCACCTGTGCCAAAATCAAACGTCTGCCCAGGCGGTTGCGGCACCCCCAGCGGATCGTTTCGCCCATGATGCGTTCTGCAAACCGGTGGAAAAAAATTTCGTGGGATGACGCGTTGGATCTCTGCGCCGAAAAGATCGACCGGTTGAGACCGGAACCGGCCGCCATTCTCCATATTCACGGGGAAGGCGCCAAAGGCGTTTTAAAGCAGGCGAATAAGCTTTTTTTTGCCCTTCTTGGCGCCAGCCGAACCAAAGGCTCGCTGTGTGATGCAGCCGGTTTTTTTGCATTTCTGCATGATTTCGGGTCCCGATGCAATCATGATATCGAGGATCTTATCAATTCCCGCAGAATCATAAATTGGGGCAAAGATTTGGCAGCCAGCTCGGTGCACAGCGCGGCTGTGGTGCGAAAGGCGATAAAAGCAGGCGCCCGCATGCTGACCATATCGCCCGGCGGAGATGAATTCCAGGCCTATTCAGATCACGTCATCCGGATCCGCCCCGGAACCGATCGCTTCCTGGCAGCCGCCGCCCTGCGCCTTCTTGCGGCGGAAAACCGAATAGCCCCCCATATCCTCACCCACACCAGGCGCTGGTCGGGCTTTCACGATGCGATTTTCAAATATCCGCTGGAGGAGCTGGCGACCCGCTGCGACGTCCCCATAGAGGACATCCGCCGCCTGTGCGGCGGTTATCTGGATGGGCCGGCAGCCACCATAATCGGCGGCGGGCTTCAGCGCTATCGATTCGGTGGCGAGAATGTAAGGTTCATCAACGCACTGGCCCTTTTGTCAGGAAATATCGGCCGCGCCGGTGGGGGGTGCTATTTTCATCACCATTCCCTGGCCAATTTGAATTATGACTGGTCACGGGTGGCGGACAAAAAGGGCGGAAGGGCCTTGCCCATGCCCACGATCGGGCGCAGCATTTTTGAAACCAAAGACCCACCGGTAAGGATGCTCTGGATAAACGGGTCCAATGTCGTTAACCAGGCCGCCGATTCAACCCGCTTGGTCGAAGTTTTTGACCAGATTCCGTTCAAGGTCGTCGTGGACGCGTTCATGACCGATACCGCGCAGCAGGCCGATCTTTTTCTTCCCAGCGCGCTGATGCTGGAGCAGGAAGACATCATCGGTTCCTATCTGACCCCTTTCATCCATTACGTTACGCCGGCGCTTGAACCGCCGGGCGAAGCCAGAAGCGATTTTTGGATTCTTTCCGAATTGGGCAAGCGGCTGACCCCGCCGATCCGTCTGCCCGATATGCAATCCTGCTTTCAGGCAGCGCTGCGGCACCCCGCCCTGGATGTCACCCTGGCGGAATTGCGGGTGCGAAAATTCGCCAAGGCACGGCGCCCCCAGGTCCCCTACCCGGACCTGGTCTTTGACCACCCCGACCAGAAATACTGGCTGCCGCCGGAGCTTCACGACGAGCCGCCGCCCCCGCGGGATTACCCCCTTCGTCTGCTCAGCCTGATCCGAAAGGATGCCATGCACTCCCAGCTGCCGGCCGAAGACCAGCAGATTCCGATAGATGTCTGGGTTTCGCCCCGCTGCCCGACCCTGAAGGAGCTGGACTTGGAAAAGAATGTCCGGCTGGTCTCCCCTGTGGGCAGTCTGGAAGTCAGATTGAAAACCCTGGCAGATCTCCATCCGGAGGCGGTGCTCGCCCGCAGGGGAACCTGGATGCGGCTTGGCGGGGGCCTCAACCGGCTCATCGCGGCACAATTGACCGACATCGGCAACGGGGCGCCCTATTATGCTCAGTATGTTCGACTTGAAAATCCACCCCGGTCCGGTAAAGAATAAGCCAATCAGGCGTTTTTCGAAGCCGCCGCGGCCGTGCGCAAGATGCCGGCCGGCTGTCCACCAACGACCAGACGGCAGTTGACGCCTGGAAAAACCCCAGATCAGGTGAAAAACCAACATGACCGCATGGAGTAAGATGTCGCCGGCGCTTCGCAAAATCTGTGATAGCTGGTCGAATGAGCTGGAAAACATTTCGGGGTACGAGCAGCGCCTGACCTATGTTCGCAGGATGATGCCGGATTTGCTTTTGGATGCGCCCATCTTCACGGAGATCCTGCGCAATGTCACCGACGGCTCGGAATACCCGGATTCCCGCCGGGCCGGCATGTTTGACAACGAACTGCTCCTGTATATCGACCCCAAGCGGATCTTTTCGATCCGGCTGTACCTTTGGGCGCCCGGGGAGTATACCCCCATCCACGATCACAACGCCTGGGGGGTAATCGGCCCGGTCACCGGCAAACTTCAGGTGACCCAATACGTCAGGGAGGATGCCGGATCAGACGAAAACTTCGCGCGCCTGAAAGGATCCGAGAATCGGGTCCTGACGGCCGGGCAGACGGATGTGGTTTTGCCGTTGAACAACGGGATCCACAAAACCGGCAACCCGGGCGATATGACCAGCGCCACGGTTCAACTTTACGGCAATCCCATACGGCGGACCTACATCAACCGCTTTGACCCCGTCTCGGGTCGAATCGGCAGAATCTACCCGCCGCGCACCAAAATGCGGATCTTGGCTTCGGAAGCGCTGCGCGGCATGCAGGAATCCAGGTGCGCCGAAACGCCCGAGGCCCTCGGGCCGCCAACCGACGCGCAAGGCAGAATTCGACCCGCAGATTGACCTTTTGAAGCGTGACCCACGGGCACCCGAATCGCCGAACCCTTCCCGACCAACCGCGGGCAGGCTCACCCCTCGGCGACCAGTCAAAGCAGGCGCTTTGGGGCATGCAACGCATCAAGGAGGACAGTTCCGTAAAAAGCATTTTACCCCGCCGTGCGGTGTTTTTGCAGAAAGGAACTTTGATGGGCACCCCGGAGCTTGGCCGGGAGTTGACAATTCCGATGCGCCGCTGTTCATTTTCTTGTGCGGACAAGAAAACGAACCAAAAGAAGCCGCCCACGCCCCGGGGCCCTTCGGGCTGCCCTGCGCTTCTCGCAACCGGCGGGCCCTGTGGAACTCGCTTGCGCTCAAACAGCCACAGGGCCTTTTTCGCCGGCTGCTGCGATGCTCGGCCCGGGACGACGGGACATAAAACCCCGGCTGCATCAGGCGATGGAAATACGGTTGTCGTCTTCGAAAAACCCCATACCTGTGGGGATTGGGGGTTAAGTTCCTGAGAAGCCCCTCCCCGGGCACGTCCGGACCAAGCGGGAAAGTAACCTTTATCCGTAAATACTGGGATGCATAAAATACGCATGGAAAAAAATCTCAGAAAACAAGCTAAATATCTTGGATATCAGATAGTTCCGGCGGCAACCATGAGCTGAAGTTATTTAAAAGTCCAATTTCCGCGTTGCGCCGCATCTCGAAGTCGCTGCGGCGTACATAAGTACGCCTCACACCTCGAGATTTGCGCGCCGCAACTTGGCCATTTTACGAAACTGTCTGGATTTTGACTTTTTACCGGTTCATCAAGGAGGAGGCAATGGCCAACTCATTTTCCATGGCGCTCGAAAAAGTTCACACCGGTATCGGCCAGGGCAGCGTTTTGGAGCAGATCGACAAACGCTACCGCAAGCAGCAGCGACTGACGCTGTTTGAAATGCTCGACAAGGTCGGTGACAAGGCGGTGGAGAATTTTGCGGTCGAACTCTACCGGCACATCCCCCAAATCGGAAAGAAACAGCCAGCCTTGCTGCGCTTCTATCTGCCGTTTTGGAAAAATCATGACGAGATTTTCTGGCAGTCTCTGGGGGATTATGTGATTCTCGGCGTGCACCGGGTGAAAGACCTGGAATTCGACCGGCTCAGGGGCCGAATGAAGGTGGAATATTTTGCCAAAATCAAAGGTCGAATAAAATATCCCGAAGACATCCGGGTGATCATCCAGAAAATCGCCTACCTGGTGGATACCGAAACGCTGCCCACAGACTTCACTCGCTTCCGGCGGATGGCCGAGCGGCGGGACAGCCTGGGCGAGATGAGCAAGGAGCAGGCGGCGTTGATCGGGGCGGCGTTGAAATTCATCAAAATAGGATAGGGACCGACTTGAAAAGTTGCTCATGATTTCAACGACCGGCCCGTGACGGCCGCGACCAGCCCGGAGAAAACCCGCAAGGCATGCAAATCTACCTGACCATCGTCCCGATCTTTTTGCTGGTGGCGCTCGGCTGGTTCGCCCGGCGGGTGGGGCTGCTGACATCGGATTTCATGGTGCCCGCCAATCGCCTCGTTTTTTATATCGGCATCCCGGCGATGCTGTTCATCTCGCTTGCGAAAGCAACGCTTCGAAGCTCAATTCATATCCGGAGACTCCGCTGGACGAAGAGCCGACGGGGGATAACGACTCGGCGACCGAGGGGACGCCGCTTCCCGATGGCGACGATGAAGATGGGG
>JAWOJK010000183.1:0-2663 GCA_046481705.1 Desulfobacterales bacterium
CCGCCATCTTGGCGCCCCGGGCGGTGTGCCAGGCGTGCAGGGGCGTCTTTTTGGTGCGTTTGGCCATGGCGTGTGCTCCTTTTGGGTTTGATCACCGCCCGCTGCGCTCGAGGCGCAGAGAACGCAGAGGAAACAAATTTGAAGCGCGCAGAAAAATGGTCCAAATTAATTAATTTCAATTATATCAAAAACATAAAAATTTCAAACAAAAACGTTTGAAAAAATGAAAAACACAGGGTGAATGGTGGGGGTTTTGGGCCATGGCTCTGGGGCTGACTTCCGACAGGCGGCCGCTTCTAGGCCCGTCGATTTGAGCCATTGACATTCGGCGAATCCATCAAGATTTTCTAAGCCATGGCTGACCGGCCCATGGGCGGCGGACAGGCCACGTGCCCACCCCGGTGGCTGGGCCCGGTCGTCTTGAAAGGTCCCGTTTTAGGGGATCCTGAATCCCCTTGACTGCGAGAAAGGAGCTCAACCGCGTGAAAATCGTTCTGACCAATGATGACGGCATTGACGCCCCCGGGCTGCAAACCCTTCGCGATATCCTGGCCCCTGAAGGGGTGGCCATCGTGGTGGTGGCCCCTCGGGACCCGCAATCCGGCGTGGGGCACCGGGTGACCACCCGCACACCGCTGCGGGTGGTTTCGGTCGGCCCCGGGCGTTTCAGCGTCGACGGCACCCCGGCGGACTGCGTCCGCATCGCCCTGAAAGCGGTCGCCGCCGATGCCGACTGGATCGTAGCCGGTATCAACCCCGGCGCCAATCTGGGGTCGGATGTCTACAATTCCGGCACCGTCGCCGCCGCACGCGAGGCGGCGATCCTGGGGCGGCCGGCGATCGCCATCTCGCAGTACATTGCCCGGGACCAGACGGTCGATTGGGCCCTCACCGGCCGCCATGCTCAGCCGGTGCTGGCGCGGCTGTTGGGCCAGCCCCTGGGTCGCGGGTCCTACTGGAACGTCAATCTGCCACACCCCCTGCAGGCCTTTCAACGCCTGGCGCAGATCGTCTGCGGTCTTGACCCGCACCCCCACCGCTACCGCTTTCGCCAGGAAGGTCCGGAATACCACTATGACGGCACGATCCACGAACGCCCCCGGCAGCCGGGTGCGGATGTGGACGTCTGTTTCGGGGGGGCGGTGGCCATTACCCGCCTGGCGGTTACCGCCGAGGGGTGTTGACGGGGTGTATTGGAAGATACCGGTCAGGCGCCGGTGGTCACGCCCAAGGCCTGCATGACGGTAACCAGGTCTCTTATCTTGAAGGGCTTGCGGAGAAAGGCGTCGGCGCCCAGTCGGCGGGCGTCCGGTTCGTTGGCGGGATCCCCCGACATCACGATGCAAATGCGGCCGGGGTCTTGCTGCTTGATCCGGGTGAGAAGCTCCAGACCGTTCATTTCCGGCATGTGCATGTCGGTGATGACGACGTCGGCGGCGGGGTTGGTTGACAGGTGCGTCCAGGCGCTGGCGCCATTTTCGAACGCGAGCACCTGCTGGCTGGTGGACAGTTCCAAAAGCTGGACCGCCGTGCGGCGGACCACCTGATCATCCTCCACCAACGCAATTTTCGCAATTTTTGCGGCCATGGCACCTCTCGCTCGATTTTGGGGTCCCGGTCAAGGGCCGGGGCCTTAAAGGACCGCCTTTCCAAAAAAAACCAGCGGACGTCGATTCCCAGCGTCGTTGACCTTTAGGACACCCTCCGGGCAGCTGTCAAAGTGGATTAAGCCGAATCGGACGTCCGCCGTGCGAGGCGTTTTGAACAATCGCCAACCCGCTGCCGCCACAACAGAAAATCGCACCTCTGGCGCTAACCCGTCGATTTTTCGGCTGTTTGTGGTTCTCTAAAAAAACGAATGAAAATAGATGGTTGAAAAGTTATGAACAATTTTTGAACACTGCCTCGGCAAGCACCCCGCGCTTGTTTTTGGCGGAATTCTGCGAAACGCTCATGGTACCGCGCCGCAGCCAAGCGCGCCCTGCAGGCACCGTGGTCACCTGGTTTCCCGCACCACCTGCCCCCGGGAGAGAAAGGAAATGCCCTGCTGGCTGCGGGTGCCGATCATGACCGTCTCCACGATGGGGGGGCTCACGGGCTTTTCCGAGTGCCAGCGCACCATGAAGTTGGCCCCGGCACCCCCACTGGTATCGGATTCGTTGACCACGTAATGCTGGGCGGCCAGGGGGGGGAGGGCTGCCGGGGCGTCCAGGTACGGCCGCAGCTTTTTGCCGTTCGAGTCGTGGTAGTCCACGGATTCGATGGTGATGGGGATCTCGGGGTCGGTGTTGCGGACGCTGAGGGTCACCGTCAGGTTGAAGGGGTGCTCCCGGTCGCCAATGAAAATATGGGAATAGACCGGCGTGTAAATCGTCTGTGCGCGGCAGCGCTGGACAACTTCGGCCGAAAGGCCGGACGCGGTCACCAGAATCAAGGCCACTGTCAAAAACGTTGCCCGAAAAGCGGTTCGGATTGCACACCTGGTTGCCACTATTTTTTCCTGTTTTTAAAGAGGCATGGTGTGGGGGTGTTTTGAAGTGATACTCGTCATCTGCAATTCGATGGACTGCACTACGACACGGATCGGCGTGAACTTGTGTACCGAGGCGTGATGCCGGCCGACCAGCGCGACCAACTGCAGCAGGTGCCGAATGTCTCGTTTC
>JAWOJK010000066.1:0-7611 GCA_046481705.1 Desulfobacterales bacterium
CGGCAAACAATAATGACGCGCGATTGAGCTGGATTTCGGTTTGCCGACCCTCCAGATTTGATGAACCGGTAAAAGTCCAAATCCAGACAGTTTCGTAAAATGGCCAAGTTACGGCGCGCAAATCTCGAGGAGTGAGGCGTACTACTGTACGCCGCAGCGACTTCGAGATGCGGCGCAACGCGGAAATTGGACTTTTTACGGAACTGTCAGATTTGCCCCTGCACATCCGGATATTGGCCGGTGCGGGCAACCCCGTGCAGGCGCCAGTCGACACCCCCGATCTGGTAGGCCCGCACGCCCGTCAGCGGGGGGTTGCGACAGAGCGTTTGACGGCAATCCAGAGCATCCCGCGAACGGGGTGGCCCTTCGCCCAGGCCGGTCCAGAGGCCTCACGTGACCGCTGACAGCTTAAAAAGCATCCTCAAAATTTTTTTCAGCGGCCGCATGCTGGTGGCCTTCATGATGGGTCTTGCCTCGGGCCTGCCGCTGCTGCTGACCATTTCGGTCCTTCAGGCCTGGATGAAGGAGGAGGGGGTCGACCTGGCCGTCATTGGATTGATGGCCCTGGTAGGCCTGCCTTACACCCTCAAATTTCTGTGGGCGCCCTTCCTGGATCGTTTCAGTCTGCCGCGACTGGGGCGCCGGCGCGGCTGGCTGCTGGTGTTCCAGGTGGCGCTGATCGTCGCCATCGCCGGGCTCGGCCTGACGGACCCGCGCCGGAATCCGGCCGGGGTGGCATTGGTGGCCTTTCTGGTCACCTTTCTGAGCGCCTCCCAGGACATCGTCATCGATGCCTACCGCCGCGAAGACCTGCCCGACCGTGAACTGGGGCTGGGATCCTCGCTTTACATCAACGGTTACCGGGTGGGAATGCTGCTGGCCTCCGGTGGGGGGCTGATTCTGGCCGAGTTTATCCCCTTCTCCCTGGTGTATGCCATCATGGCGGCCTGCCTGTTGCCGGGGGTGATCACGACCATGCTGGCGCCCGAGCCCCGGGCGGCGGCCGGCGCGCCCCGGAGCCTGCGGGAAGCCGTGGTGGCCCCGCTATCCGAGTATTTCCGGCGGCCGGAGGCCGTCTGGATCCTGGCGTTCATCCTGCTTTACAAGATCGGGGACACCATGGCCAGCGCCATGTCGATCCCGTTTTACCTGGACATCGGGTTTGCCAAGGCCGAAATCGGCGCGGTGGTCAAACTCTTCGGCTTCTGGGCAACCGTCGCCGGCTCCCTTCTTGGCGGACTGCTGATGCTGCGCCTGGGCATTCATCGCAGCCTGTGGCTCTTCGGTATCCTTCAGGCGCTTTCCACGGCCTGTTTCGCCCTGCTGGCGCAAATCGGTCACAGCCTGCCGGCGCTTTCGGGCGTCATCGCTTTTGAAAACCTCAGCGGCGGAATGGGTACCGCGGCCTATGCGGCCTTTATGGCCAGTATCACCAATAAACGCTTCACTGCCACCCAGTACGCCCTTTTGACAAGTCTGATGGGCATTCCGCGGGTATTGGCCGCAGCCCCCACCGGGTTTCTGGCGCAGCGGGTCGGGTGGGGGCTGTTTTTCATTTTTTGTACGATTGTCGCGCTTCCGGGGCTGCTGCTGTTGCGGCGCTTTTCCGCCTGGAAAACCGCCTGAAAGCGTCCCAACCCGGGCGGGCTGTGAGGTCTTGGACCGAATCGCCGAGCCCGCGCCTGTGACGCCGCCCGCAGACCGCATCAGGGGTCTGGGAGGCGGTCGCCGGAAACCACTGAGGCGTTGCTGACGCATCCAAAAGAAGAAAGGCCATGGAAAATCTGATCGACAAATCCTATGTACTGCTGACTTTTTACGGCCTTAAGGTGATCGCCGCAATCGTCATCCTGATTATCGGGCGCTGGGTGGCGAAAGCCGTCGAAAAACTAGTCCAGAGGGTGATGACCAGCCGCAGGGTTGATCCCACCATCAGCACGTTTACCGGCAACTTGACGTATTTTGCGCTCCTGGCCTTTGTGGTTTTGGCGGCCCTCGGGCAGCTTGGCATCCAAACCACCTCGTTCATCGCTGTTCTCGGTGCCGCCGGTCTGGCGATCGGTCTCGCCCTGCAGGGTGCGCTTGCCAATTTTGCGGCCGGCTTCCTGCTGATCATTTTCTCGCCCTTCAAGGTCGGGGATCTCATCGAGGGCGCGGGGGTCGTCGGCGTCGTCGAGAAGATCCAGATCTTCACCACCCAGTTGCTGACCGCCGACAACAAGACCATCATCGTCCCCAACGCCAAGCTGACCGACGGCAACATCGTCAACTGGTCGGCCAAGGGCACCCGGCGGGTGGACCTGGAGGTGGGCATCGGCTACGGCGATGACATCGACAAGGCGCGCGGCATCATGACCGCGGTTCTGACCGAAGACAGCCGGATTCTCGAAGACCCGGCCCCCACGATCGCGGTCTCGGCACTGGCGGATTCCAGCGTCAACTTCGCGGTGCGCCCCTGGGTGCGGGTGGCCGATTACTGGGGCGTGTATTTTGACCTTATCGAAAAGATCAAAAAGCGCTTCGATGCCGAGGGGATCTCGATTCCCTATCCCCAGCGGGATGTCCACGTCTACCAGCACAACGAAACGTCTGCGGCCTGAGTGCAGCCCCCCCGGAGAGGGCACAAACCGGGGGCTGACGGGTTGCCGCGCTTGCGGCAAACGCTGCCCAGCGTTCCGGGCGCTCGCCCCTATCCGGCGGCGGCTGCCAGACGGCGGTTTTTTCCGCGATCACGGCTTATGAGGATCCCGATGAACACCAGGGCTGAGGCGGCGAGCTGGGGCGGGTTGAAGGTTTCCCCGAGCACCAGCCAGCCGAGGAAGATCGAGAAAACCGGAATGAGGTTGACAAAGGCCGAAGCCTGGCTGGCCGGAATCCGGCTGGCGCCGAAGTTGTAGAGCCCGTAAGCGCCGAGGGTGATAAAAACGCCGAGGTAAACGACGGCAAAGGCCGACAGGGGTTCGAAGGTGGTTGGCAGCTCGGTGCCCGGCAGAAAAAGCAGCGGCAGGTAGAACAGGCCGCCCACCACCGCCTGCATGCCCGTAATGAACAGCGCCGAAAGCCGTGCCGCCAGATACTTCATGGTCACCATGTAGCCGGTGGCGCAGACCATGGCGAGAAATTCGAAGAAATTGCCCAGGGCCGGGTTGGGCGCATCGGCCGTGGCGTCGCCCTCGAGGCTTAACCAGCACGCGCCCGCAATCGCCACGAGGAATCCGGCAATCGTCCGGCGGCTGACCTTCTCCTTCAGAAAAACGCCCGCCGCGATGGCCACCAGCAGCGGCAGGATGGCCGTGATCAGGCCGGCCTGGGAGGCGGTGGTGTTTTGCAGGGCCTTGGCCTCGAAAATAAAGTAAAGGCACGGTTCGCAGAGGCACATGAACAAAATGAACTTCAAATCGCCCCGGCGCACGTGATTTCTGCCCATACGCCGGACCAGAAACCCAAAGCAGAGGGTGGCGATGGCCATGCGGCCGAAAATGACCACCATCGGGTCATAGTGTCGAAAGGCGATTTTAAGGGCGATAAACGAACTGGCCCACAGCAGCACGGCCAGCACGATGGCTGCCACCGGTGCCCAGGCACGCTGTTTAGGTAACACGGATGTCTCCCCGTAACGCTCGGGTGGGTGAAGGTTTTGACTGGTCCGGGGTCCTCGAAGCGGGACCTGGCCTCCCGTCATGCAGCAGCCTGATAACACTTTTGCAGGCGCTTGAGAATGAAAAATCAAAAAGAAATCGGCGCACTTCGGGCGCGCCGCCCCCGGTGGGCGCTGCTCGCGCTCACCCTGCTGGCCTGGGCTCCGGCCGGCTGCGTCTCTCGCCACTGGGTAGCCGCTGAAAACAGCGGCTGCCAGGTTTTTGACAGCCAACCGGTGGCCGGCCAGCGCTTCCAGTGGGAAGGCGCCTGCCAGGATGGGCGCGCCGACGGCTGGGGCATTCTGCAGGTCTTTCAGGACGGTGTCCTGCAGTTCCGGATCGAGGGCAACATGGAGCGGGGCCGGCTGGACGGCGGCGCGCGCTTTGGCATCTACCGCGAGGGCGAACTGGTCAGCGAATACGATGAGACCTGGCGCCAGGGCCAGCGGCGCGAGCGGGTTCGCAACCTCACCCTGGAGAGCCAACTGCTCGGAATCGATGATGCCCGCCGTTACCTGCTGGCGCTGAAACGTTTTCAGCAGGCGCATCCCGATGCCTGGCTGGATGTTTTGCACCGCGCGTTAAGCGCTCGCACCGTTTTCGCAACCCGGGAGATCGCGGTCAGCGAAGGCCCCCCGGACGCAGCGGCTGCCCGCCGGGGCAAGATCCTGCCAAACGAGCTGCTCTTTAAAATCTACGACGGCAGCAGCACCCGCGCTTTTCGCTTCTATACCCTCTATCGCCATCGCCCATCGGCCCTCAAGGATCTCGCGAGCGGGAATTTTGAACCGGGCGGGCGGCAGTTTGCGATCCGGGATCCCGCCGACGCGCTGCTGACCGAAGACCCGCCGGATGCGCTGCCGGACCGCTATGCCCCGCTGCAGGCGGTTTCAGACGAGCCACTGGCGTTTTTAACCGAAGAGCCTCCCGGCCACTGGCACCCGGTCCGCAGGCCGCTGGCGGCGTCCCCCCCAAACGCCCCTGCTGCTGCGCCCTGACGCCGTTTGGGCTTGACGATAGCGCGCCTCGTCCATTAAAATTTTGGCCACAGCGGCCCATGGCGTTCCCGTCGATGGGAAAAGCCGATACCTTTTCCTCAGTGGTTTTTGCGTCTCGAGCGCAGCCGGCGGTGAAGGCCGGCCGCGCCTGCACCCGGGTGGCAACCCCCCCGGTTGGATTCAACTGAGCGGGGAAAAGGGGGGCGTGATGGGCTATGCGGCGGCGGCAAAGGGTGCGGGAGGGCTTTTGTGGCCCGAACTGACCCCCGCAATACTTCTCAGGAGATACAAACGCTTTTTGGCGGATGTGGCGCTGGACAGCGGCGCAACGGTCACCGCACACTGTCCCAACTCGGGAGCGATGACCGGCTGCTGCGAGCCGGGGCGGCGCGTTTACCTCTCCCGGCAGGCCAATCCCCGGCGCAGACTCCCCTATACCTGGGAGATGATCGAGATGCCGGGCTCCCTGGTGGGGGTCAACACCCTGGTGCCCAACCGCCTGGTGGCCCGGGCGCTCGCCGACGGGCAGGTGCCGGCCCTGGGGGGGTATGACGATCTCAAACGGGAAGTGCGGGTTGGTGAGCACTCGCGCATCGACCTGCGGCTCTCGGCCGCCGATCGCGCCCCCTGTTATGTCGAGATCAAGAACTGCACCTTGGTGTCCGACGGCCAGGCGCTCTTTCCGGATGCGGTCACCGCGCGGGGGCGCAGGCATTTGGTCGAACTGCAGCAGCTGGTTGCCCAAGGCTGCCGGTGCCTGATGTTTTTTGTGATTCAGCGGATGGACGCCGGGGTCTTCCGGCCGGCGGAGCATATCGACCCGGCTTACGGGGCGGGTCTGCGCCGTGCGGTCGGCAGCGGGGTCGAAATACTGGCCTGGGACGTAAAAATCGATCTGGCCGCGATCCGCCTGAACCGTGAAATCCCCTGCCGGCTTTAAAAGGCCGGTGCCCCAGGAAAGGACGGAAAGCGATTTGGCCCTGCAACGCCTGAGCGTCACCCCCGAAAATCTCGAACGCATTCTGGACAACCTCAAAGAAGGCATCATTGCCCACGATCTGGAGCGGCGGATTCTCTTTTTCAACCGCGAAGCCGAACGCATTACGGGCTATCGCCGGGCAGAGGTTCTGGGAAAGGACTGCCACGACGCCTTCGGTGCGCCCTTTTGCGGCGAGCGCTGCAGTTTTTGCCGCCTGCCGGCGCTGCTGCCCCTGGTCAAGGACGGCTATCTGCTCACCATCACCTCCAAAAGCGGCGAGCGGCACCGCATCGAGATGACCCAGACGATGATGACCGACCCCGGGGGCCATGCCTTCGGGGTGCTTGCCGCCTTCCGCGACCTCTCCGACCTGGTTTGCCTCCAGATCCAGGCCGAAAAACTGACCTCCTTTGCCAATATCATCGGCCGCAACACCAAGATGCTCCGGATCTACCAGCAGATCCGCAATGTGGCCAACTACGACTACCCGGTCAACATTTCAGGGGAGACGGGCACCGGCAAGGAGCTGGTGGCGGCGGCGATTCACACCGAAAGCTGTCGCGGGGGGGGGCCGTTTGTGCCCATCAACTGCGGGGCGTTGCCCGAGAGTCTGATTGAAAGCGAACTTTTCGGCCACGTCAAAGGGGCCTTTTCAGGTGCCATCCGCGATAAGAAGGGGCGCTTTGAGCTGGCTGACGGCGGCACCGTTTTTCTGGATGAGGTCGCGGAGCTCTCCAAGCACATGCAGGTGCGCCTGCTGCGCTTTCTGCAGGCGGGGACGTTTGAAAAGGTGGGCGGCGAGAAAACCTCGACCGTCAATGTGCGCATCATCTGCGCCACCAACAAGAACCTCAGACAGGAAGTCAAACGGGGCCGCTTCCGAGACGACCTTTTTTACCGCCTCAACGTGATTCCCATTCACCTGCCGCCCCTGCGGGACCGCCAGAACGACATCCCGCTGCTGGTCGAGCATTTTCTGCAGCAGGCCGGTGAGCGTTACGGCCGTGAGCCGCTGCAGGTGTCGCGCGAGGCCCTGGCGCTGATGACGGCCTACCGCTGGCCGGGCAATGTGCGCGAACTGCAGAATGCCATCCAGTTTGCATTCGTCAGGTGCACCGGCCACGTGGTCCGGCCTTACGATCTGCCGCTCGAAATCCGTGAGTTTCAGTCCCCCGGCGGCAGCCGCGGGCCGGGGCGTAAACTCGACCTGGGCGCGGTGGCGGCGGTGCTCAAAAAAACCGGCGGCAACAAGGCCCGTGCGGCCAAGCTCTTGGGGGTGGGGCGGGCCACCCTCTATCGGTTTCTGGGAGAGCACCCCGAGGCGGCGACCGCCGAGCCCGAGGGCTGAGATCCGGCGCTGACCGGGCCAAACAAAAGCCCCCCTCGCGGGGGGCTTTTGTTTGTGCAGCGATGGCGGTGGATCAGGCGACTTCCAGCTTCTGGCGGTCGGCCATATCCATCAGGACGCGCTCGCGGGCCTTGTCGATGCCCAGCGCCTTGCGTTTCTTGTCGATGTGGGCGATCATCAGCTGGGCCATCTTGATCGGGTCGGCCTCGAAACCCCACTTGCCGAATCCCATTCCCTCCAGGCCGTCAAAGAGCAGCTTGTGGAACTTGGTGTCCTGGACGATGGGGAAGGTCACGCCGAATACGGTGAAGACCCCGGAGGCGACGAAGTAATGCCCGATGCTGATGGCCTTTTCACTCATCCACTCCGGTGCCGCGCCCGCCACGGGCAGGTCGGCGATGCTTTTGCCCAGCCCGCCGGTCTTGACCATTTCGGCGCACGCGATCAGGATGCGGCTGTTGTCGACGCAGGAGCCCAGCCCCAGGACCGGCGGCATACCGACGGTTTCACAGACTTCCGATAGCCCCGGCCCGGCCAGATGCGCGGCCTCGGGGGTCAGCAGGCCGGCCTTGGCCAGCGAGATCTGGGAGCAGCCCGTCTGGACCACCAGGACGTCGTTTTTGATCAGTTCCTTGACCATCTCCACAT
>JAWOJK010000088.1:0-2585 GCA_046481705.1 Desulfobacterales bacterium
GAAGCCGAAGGCCTTGCGGCCGAACCGGTAAAGCTCGATGACCATCACCTCCGGGGCGGTCTGCGCCACCAGGTCGAACAGCAGCCGCTGGCGCCGGGCCTTGACCTCGTCCAGGGAAGCCTCGCCGGCGGCATCGTACAGCCGGCTGAAGTCGGCATCCATCATCAGCGGCGGCAGGGCCGTCTCGCGGACATTGGGCGGCAGGGGGGCCTCCACCCGGCTGCCGCCGGTGACCAGCACCACCGGGTGGGGCGCCAGGGCCCGGCAGATCGCCAGGCTGCGGAACAGGTGGCCGATGCCCAGGACGTGCTGGCAGTAAAAGAGGATTTTCATGGATTCCGGCTCGGGTCGAGGGCCAGGCGGTTGAGGGCCGTTGGCGTCAGGTTGCCGCCCGCGGCCTGCAGCCGGTGCAGGTGGCGGGGCCGCAGCAGGGGCAATTCGGTGGGCAGGAAGCGGCGGGCGCTGAGGCCGTAGGCCAGACACTTGATCACGCCTTCGTGGGTGACCACCAGCAGCGTTTCACCGGGCCAACGCCGTGCGGCCGCAACCAGCGCCGCGCGGCCGCGGCGCCAGACCTCGTGCCGGGATTCGCCGCCGGGCGGGCGGAAGCCCCAGCCGCGGCCTTCCGCGGCCGTCAGCGGCCGGGGATCACGGGTTCTCAGGGCCGCCAGGGTCTCGCCGGTCCAGCGGCCCCAGTCCTGCTCGCGCAGGCGCGGGTCGGCTGAGAGCGGCAGGCCGAGGGCGCTGTTGAGCGCCGCGGCGGTGGCCAGTGCCCGACCCAGATCGCTGCTGAGAATCCGGCTGTAGGGCTGCCCCTGCAGCATCCGCCCCCAGCGCCGGGCCAGGTCCTCGCCGGCGGGCGTGAGGGGGGCGTCGGCCTGCCCCTGGATGCGCTTTTGGGCGTTCCAGACGGTGGGCGCGTGGCGCATCAGGTCGAAAAAAGTGGGAACCTCCGGCGAAGCGTTCATGGGGGCGTCCTGCGGGTCCCGGGGTGCCGTCCTGAGTCCGCCAGGCGCACCAGGACCTGGGCCATGGCGGCATAGTTGGTTGGCAGGTCGTGGTCTTGGGCCACGTGGCGGCGGGCCGCCGCTCCCATCTGCCGTCGCCGCGGGGCGTCGGCCAGCAGGGCCGCGATCGCGGCGCCGAAGGCGTCCTCGTCCAGCGGTGCGACCAGCGTGCCGGTCCGGCCGTCGCGGACCACTTCGGGCACCCCGCCGTTGTCGTAGGCCACCACCGGCAGGCCGCAGGCCTGGGCCTCCAGGTAGACCATTCCCAGGGATTCACGGATGCCGGGAAAGGCGAACAGGTCGCCGGCGCTGTAAAAACGGTAAAGGCTCTCGCGGGCAAGCAGGCCGGTGAAGACCACCGCTTCGGCCAGCTCGCGGCGGGCCAGGGCCTGCAGCCGCGGCCGTTCGCGGCCGTCGCCGGCGACGGCCAGGAAAAGGGGGCGGCCGCTGCGGCGCAGGCGGCCGCAGGCTCGGATGACCGTCTCCAGGCCGGCGGCCTTGACCCCCGGCCGGAACATGGCCGCGGTCAGCACCACCGGCGATGCGCCCACGCCCCAGTCAGCGCGCAGCGCCTTGCGGGCGGCGGGGTCGAACCCGAAGGCCTCGGGCGCGATCCCGGGCCGGACGTATGTCAACCGGTCGGCGGGCAGCAGCCGTCGGAGATTGACGAGGTCCTCGCGGCGGTTGGAAAACACGTGGGCGGCGGCCTGGAGGGCCCGCCGGTTGAGCTGGAAGCCCGGCCAGGTGGCGAGCTTGCGGCGCCGCCGGGTGGCGTAGATGCCCTGGAAGACGACGTAGGGGACCCCCGCGGGCACCGCCACGGCGGGGCCGAGGAGATCCGGGGCCTTGTAGTAGGTGTGGTAGGTGAGCCACAGGTCGGGCCGGAAGCACTCCAGTCGGCGCCGGGCGCGCCGCAGTTCGCGCAGCGCCGCCGGCCAGCGCCAGGGCTGCCGGAAAATCCAGCGGCAGCGCAGGCTGCTGGCCGTCAGCAGCCGGTGGCCCTGCTGCGCGAGAAAGCGGTAGAGGCCGGCCGCGATCACCTGGTCCCCGGACGGGTGCGGGTGGTCCAGGGGTTTGAAGGGCGCGTAGAACAGGATCCGCACGGGCTTACAGCGCGCCGGCCGGCGGGCGCGCAAAGCCGTTGATGCCGGCGCGGTAGAGAGCGGCCAGGCGCTGGGCCAGGACGCGGTTGTCGAAACCGGCCCTGACCTGCTGCCGGGCGGCGCGAATCACCTGCCGGCGCAGGGCCTGGTCGGTCAGCAGGCGCGCCATGGCGCCGGCCAGGGCGGCCGGCGCGTGCGGCGCCACCAGCAGTCCGCTCTGCCCGTGGCAGACCAGCTCCGGTATGGCCGATACCCGAGTGGCCACCACCGGGACGCCCATCGCCATGGCCTCCAGGAGCACGTTGGGAATCCCGTCGCGGTCGCCGCTGGGGGCCACCTCACAGCCCAGGACGAACAGGTGGGAGCGGCGGTAATGCGCCAGGACCGTTTCGTGGGGCAGGGTGCCCAGCCACTCGGTGTCCGCCGTCAGCCCCAGCTCGCGGATCAGGGCCAGGATCGCTTCGCGGTCCTCCCC
>JAWOJK010000320.1:0-6079 GCA_046481705.1 Desulfobacterales bacterium
ACTGACTTTGTCGCCCATGCGCTTTGGTGCCGAGGAGCGGGTCATCACCATCGATTTCAGCCTGCCCGAAATCGGCCTGCGTCGTGAAGTCTTTGGCGCGCGGCAAGAGACTTTTCTCATGAGTTGGACACCAGCGGTGGGTGACCTCAGTGAGGCCGAGCGCACGGCCGGTGAGGTGCACATTCCGGTGACCATGGGGTCATCTTTAACCTTTCCGAGATGCCGATCAGGCATCGGGGTTGGCCCTGGGCCGGTTCAGGCGGGCCGGTCGTGGCGGACGATGTCATCCTCGCCGAGGTAGCTCCCGGTTCGGATCTCGATCAGCTCGAGCGTGATTTTGCCGGGGTTTTCCAGACAGTGGCGAACCCCCAGGGGGATGTAGATGGACTCGTCCTCCTTGAGCAGCAGCGCCTCCTCGCCGCGGGTCACACGGGCCGTGCCGCTCACCACCACCCAGTGCTCGGCGCGGTGGTAGTGCTCCTGCATGACGATTTTGCCGCCGGGCTTGACGATGATCCGCCTGGCCTCGAAGCGCTCTCCCTGCACCATGGATTCCGAAAACCCCCAGGGCCGGTAGGCGCGCCGGTGGACCAGGACTTCGGGCCTTTTTTGGGCCCCGAGGAGGTCGACCAGGGCCTTGACATCCTGCACGCGCCGGCGCGGCGCAATCAGCACGGCATCGGCGGTCTCGACCACGATGTGGTCCTCCAGCCCCACGGCGGCAACCAACCGGCTGGTGGCCTTGAGATAGGAATTGCGGACGTCGTGGACCAGCACGTCGCCCTGGATCACGTTCTGGGCGGGGTCCTTGGGGCCGACCTGCCAGAGGGCCTCCCACGAGCCGAGGTCGTTCCAGCCGGCGTCCAGCGGCACCATCACGCCGCGGCGGGTTTTTTCCATGACGGCGTAGTCGATCGAGTCGCTCGGGCAGGCGCTGAAGGCCGCTTCGCCCAGGCGCATAAAATCGAGGTCCTGCCGGCCCTCCGCGACCGCCTTTTGGCAGGCGGCGACCATCTCGGGCGCCAACCGCTCCATTTCGGCCAGCACCTGCGCGGCCCGGAACATGAACATCCCGCTGTTCCAACAGTAAGCACCCGACGCGACATAGGCCGCCGCCGTCGCCGGGTCCGGCTTTTCGACGAAAGCCGCAATCTGCAGGGCTTCGAACCCGCCGTCAACCAGCACCTGGCCCTTGCGGATGTAGCCGTAGCCGGTTTCCGGCGACCGCGGCACCACCCCGAAGGTGATTAGGTGGTCGCGGCGCGCAAAGTGCTCGGCAACGGTCAGCGCGGCATGCAGCCGGTCAACCTGGGCGATGAAGTGATCGGCCGGCAGGACCAGCAGCGCCGGGTCGTCGTCCAGCCCGGCGGCCTTGACGGCGGCCACCGCCACGGCCGGGGCGGTGTTGCGGCCCACCGGCTCGAGGATGATGGCCCTGGGCGCCACGCCGATCTCGCGCAGCTGCTCGGCGGCCATGAAACGGTGGTTCTGGTTGCAGACCACGATCGGGGCACCCATCCCGGGATAGGCGCGCAGCCGCAGCACGGTATCCTGGAGCATGGTCTTTTCGCCCACCAGATCCAGCATTTGCTTGGGGTAAAGGGCGCGCGAAAGGGGCCAGAGGCGGGTGCCGGAACCGCCGGCCAGAATGACGGGGATGATCATGGGGCCGTCCTGGGGTTGAGGGTTCGGGTTGCGGCCGGGACTGCCGGCGCGGGTCTCAGATGTAGCCGCTTTTGCCGAGGGCCACCAGAATTTCCTGGGCCGACTCGTCGGGCGTCAGGCTGCTGGTGTCGATCCGGACCTCGGGGTTGCGCGGCGCTTCGTAAGGGTCGTCGACGCCGGTGAAGCCCTTGATCAGGCCGGCGCGCGCCTTGGCGTACATCCCCTTGCGGTCCCGTCCTTCGCAGACCGTCAGCGGGGTCGCCACGTGCACCTCGAAAAACCCGCCGTAGGCCTCGATGGTCGCCCGGATCTCCTCACGGGTGTTTTCGTAGGGGGCGATCGGGGCGCAGATCGCGATCCCGCGGTTTTTGGTGATTTCGCTGGCCACAAACCCGATCCGCCGGACGTTGACGTCGCGGTGTTCCTTTGAAAAATTGAGTTCACTGGAAAGGTTGTGGCGCACGATGTCGCCGTCCAGCAGGGTGACCGGGCGGTCGCCGATTTCCAGAAAACGGGAGTAGAGGATCTTGGCGACGGTGGATTTGCCGGCGCCCGAAAGCCCGGTGAAAAAAACGGTGAAACCGTTTTGGCGCGGCGGCGGATAGGCCTTCTGAAGCTCCGCCTTGACTTCCGGGAAGGTCATCCAGTCGGGAATGCGCCGCCCCTTGCGGATCCGTTCACGGATGTCGGAGCCGGAAAAGAAAAGCGTCTGGGTGCCCGCCGGCACTTCGGAAGCCGGGCGGTATTCGTCCTCGAAGGGCAGATAGACCATCTGCGGGAAGGGCACGATGTCGACCCCGAGTTCGCCGCAGAAGCTTTCGGCCAGACTCGGCGCGGCATCCGGGGCGTAAAACGAGCGCCCGTTGCGATCGTCTCCGGGGCTGCCATGGTCGTGGCCGATGATGAAGTGCGTGCAGCCGAAATTCTTGGCCAGAATCAGGTCCAGCAGCGCGTCCCGCGGTCCGGCAAGGCGCATCGCCAGCGGCAGCAGGCTGAGCAGATAAGACTCCGGCGGGTAGTGGTGGCTGATGGCCCGCAGGCAGCGAACGCGGGTGTAGTGGTCGAAGTCCCCCGGCTTGGTCATCCCGACCACCGGCAGGATCAACAGGTTGGCCTTGGCGCGCTGCATGGCCTCCAGGGTCATCTCGAAGCCCGGGCGATGAATCGGGTGCCGGGTCTGATAGCCCACCACCCGCTTCCAGCCGAGTTTGCGGCACACGGCGCGGACCTCGGCCGGCGTCAGCCGCAGCTGATTGAAGTCAAAGTGGATCGGCGCGCTGACGACTTCCAGGGCCCCGCCGATGTAGTGGTCCCCACTGTTTTTCAGCAGGCGCTGGACCCCGGGGTGCGCCGGGTCCTGGGTGCCGTAGACCTTGAGGGCCTCCTTGGCCCGCGCCAGCGGCCAGATGTCGGCCACGTGCATCACCGCCAGCAGAAAGCCCTCCGGGTCGCGCAGCGCCACGGACTGGCCGGCTTCCAGGGAGCGCGCCTGGGTTTCATGAATGTCCAGGCACACCGGAATCGGCCAGAGGGTGCCGTCCTGGAGGCGCATGCGATCGAGCACCGATTCGTAGTCGCTGCGGGTCATAAACCCGCGCAGGGGTGAGAACACGCCGGTTGCCAGCAGCTCCAGATCGCAGAGCTGGCGCTCGTTGAGGGTGATGTCGGGCAGTTTGAGGGCGATTTCCTTGAGAATCGCCGCCCGCTCGTCGTCCACCAGCAGGCTGACCAGTTCGCCGCCATGCGGGGCGGCCCCGCAGGCCGCGGCGTTTTTAAGGGAATCTTTCATATCCATCCGGTTCATCTAAATTGATTGCGGACCTGGTCCTTGATGCGCTTGACGTGCCCGCGGCCCAGGCCCTTGACTTCGCAGCCAAGCTCGAAATAGCGCCGGATGCGCTCGTCGTCCAGCATGCCGAAACAGTCGACGATCGCCGCCGGTGCGCCGATCATGGCCACGACCCGCTCGGGGTCCAGATCGCGATAGGCCTGGTGCCGGACGGCCAGCACGACGGCATCGGCGCCCTGCAGGGCCTCATCCAGCGATTTGGTCACGCGGGTGTGGGCGAGCTTGTCCTGGTTGCGGAAGAAACGGGCCAGCGAATGGCCGGGAGCCGGGTAGCTGTCCTGCTTTTCCAGCTCCCACCAGTGCTTGACGTAGGGGTCGTGGACTTCGACGTCCCCGCCCATCTCGGTCAGCTTGCGAACGATCACCTCCGAGCCGCTGTAGCGCGTGTCGCCCACGTCTTCGCGGTAGGAAGCCCCCAGAACGCTGATCTTGGAGGCCGCCACGATCTTGCCCATGTTGCGCAGGGCGTCGCGCACCAACTGGGCCACGTGCAGGGCCCGGGTGTCGTTGATGTCGATGGCCAGCGGGGTGATTTTGAAGATATCGTCTTCAAAACCCATCAGGGTGTTGTAGGCCCAGACCCCGAGCCCGCCGTCCTTGGGCAGGCAGTAGCCGCCGATACCCGGCCCGGGGAAGATCATGTTGGCGTGCGTGGGGCGGACCTTGATGGCCTCGGTGACCTTAATGAGGTCGACCCCGTTGCGCTCGGCAAACAGGCTCCATTCGTCCAGAAATGCGAGAATCGTCGCCCGGTAGGAATTTTCGACGATCTTGCAGGTTTCGCTCTCGATGGGCCGGTCGAGCACCGTCAGGGGGAATTTTTCGACGTTCAGGATCTCGGAGAGAAAAGCGGTGACCCGCTCGCGTGCCGCAGGGGTGATGCCGCTGCAGACCCGCCAGAAATCGCGGATCGAGGCCACGTAGTTGCGGCCCGGCATGACGCGCTCGAAGGAGTGCGTCAAAAGGGGCTCCACCCCGTTCAGGCCGCGCTGCTCGAAGGCCTTCTTGATGATCGGGTAGGCCACGTATTCGGTGGTGCCCGGCGGCACGGTGGTTTCGATCAGGACCATGCACTCGGGTCCGATCTTCTCGCCGATGACCTTCAGGCTGGCCTCCAGCGCGGCGATATCGGCATGCCCCTGGCGCACATTGCCGAAAGTCTGCTTGTGGTAGTCGCACTGCACGTCCACCACCACCACGTCGGCCAGTGTGAGCGCCTCGTAGGTGAAGGTCGCGGTGAGGGTTTTCTTCTCCAAAACACAGCGCCGGATCAGGGGCGCGACTTCCGGGTCCTCGGCCTCCACCGGCGCCACGCCGCGGTTGAGATAGGGAATTTTCCAGTACGAGCGGCTGGAGGGCCGCTGCATCCCGATCACGAACTTGCCGGGCTGCCCGGTTTTGCGGTCCACGGAATCGGCAATCACCCCGGCCATGACCGCCCCCACAAAGCCGACGCCCATCACCACGACGATTTCACGGCCCTTGCGGCGCTCCTGTTCCACGCGCGCCGCCAGACGCTGCCACTCGCTCTCGTAATCCGCCGCGGCGGGCAGCGGGAAGGCCTCCCCGGCCGGACACACCGAAACAGGGGCTTGCGCCGGGTGCTCATCTGCGGGACCTACGGTTACGGGGTCGGTCATAAAATGGGGCTCCTTTCGGTTCGCGGGGTGTCGCCGGCCGGCGAAAGCCGGCGGCGGTGACCAATCAAAGTCTTTGTTGCCTGGCTGCCAAAAACCAGGGGTTGAGCAGATCCTGCTTGTTGTAGACCAGCGGCCTGCCCGTTTCCTGGTCGATTACCGAACCGCCGCTGGCGGTCACGATGGCCTGGCCGGCGGCCGTGTCCCACTCCGAGGTGGGGCCGAAGCGCGGATAAATATCAGCTTTTCCCTCTGCCACCAAACAGAATTTAAGCGAGCTGCCCGCGGAGATGAATTCAACTGGGCCGCGGCGGCGCCGCTGGTCTTCGACGAAGCGCGCCAGCTCCCCGGTACCGTGGGAGCGGCTGCCGGCAATCGTGAAGGCCGCCCCCGGGCGGTCCGCCAACGGCAGCCGCCGGGCGCCTTGCAGGAGCTCCGCCAGCTCCACCGGGGCCTCGACCCGCCGCGCATCGCCGCAGTCGAAGCCCGTCACCTTGAAGGCGCCGAGATCCCGCTGGGCAAAGTAAAGGCTGCCCGCGACCGGCACATAAATCACCCCCATGACCGGCGTGCCGTTTTCCACCAAGGCGATGTTGACCGTGAATTCATCGTTGCGCTTGACGAATTCCTTGGTGCCGTCGAGGGGGTCCACGATCCAGAGCGTGTCCCACCCCGAACGCGTCTGCCAGGGGATCTCGCGCCCTTCCTCGCTCAGCAGGGGCCGCCCGAGGGGCTGCAAGGCGGCGCTGATGATCTGGTGCGAGCGCTTGTCCGCGAGGGTCAACGGGGTGTGGTCGGCCTTGTCCTCCACCTGGAAATCGGTGTGGTAGACTTCCAGGATTGCCCTGCCGGCCTGGGCGGCGGCCCGGATGGCTTCGGCCAGGTATTCACGCTCGCGCTTGGCGGTCATGCAAGCTCCTCAAATAAA
>JAWOJK010000185.1:0-15786 GCA_046481705.1 Desulfobacterales bacterium
GAACGGCCCTCCCGGCCCGGGCGACGGCGGCCCGGGCCCGGTCGATGCCGTAGAGCGTCTGGCTCTTTCGATACAGCTCGGTCTCGGCCAGCGCGAGCCCACGCACTGGATCCAGGCGATGCGCCGGGGCTCCTCGCGGTCCAGGGGCCGCATCACATGCCCGCGGTAGGGGCCTGAAGCGCTCAAGATGCGCTCGAACTCCTCGCTGGTGACCACGTTGGGGGAGCGGCCGTAGCCGAAATAATCCAGCCCGGAGGGATCGTAGCCCTCGCTGCCCGAGGAGAGGATCACGGCCCCGACCCTCAGGGTCGATTCCTTGATGCGGTCCGCGTAGCGCACCGCCTTGGCCAGGCAGATGTTTTCGCACAACCCGCAGCCGATGCAGACCTTGGGATCGATGGCAAAGGCCAGCGGCACCGCCTGGGGGTATTCGATAAACGTCGCCCGCCGATCGTCCAGGTTTTTGTTGTAAGGGTTCACAGCGGTCACCGGACAGTGCCGTGCGCAGTCCCCGCAGCCGGTGCAGGCGGCAGGGTCGATGTAGCGCGGGCGGCTGGTGATGGTGGCGGTAAAGTTGCCGGGCTCGCCCTCGATGCGCTGGACCTCACTGTTGGTGATGATATTGATGTTCAGATGCCGGCCGACCTCGACCAGTTTGGGTGAGATCACTCACATGGCACAGTCGTTGGTCGGAAACGTCTTGTCCAGCCGCGACATCATGCCGCCGATGGTCGGTGATTTTTCCACCAGGTAGACGTTGTAGTCCGAATTGGCCAGGTCCAGGGCCGCCTGCATTCCGGCGATACCCGCCCCCACCACCATCACGGATCCGCTTGTGTTGACTTTTTCCGCTTGCATGTTGACTCCTTCGTGTTAAAGCACGCCGAATACGGGTTTGCGATCGTGCATGCCCTTGAATTCCACCCGGTTGGTCTTCTCCAGGTCCGTCAGCAGGTAGGAAACCCGCATCAGCTCCAGCCCCGTGGCGGCGCTGATCTCGCGGACCGAAACGGCCCCCTCGCCGATGGCCAGGTAGATCAGGTTTTTCTGGTATTCACGCGCCAGCACGTCGTCCATGATCTTCTCCAGGCGCTCGGTGTCCCAGCTGCGGCCGTAAACGTCGCCGCGCCGGGTGATCCGGACCTCCTTGCCCGCCAGCCAGCGAACCACCTCGCTGTTCAAGGTCATCTCGACCGCTTTCAGCGCCAGGGGATAGGCCCCGGGGTCAAACGGCCCCTGCTGAACGACGGATTCGGTCACGGTTTTGACGATGTCAACGAAGCGCTGGGCCTCGGCCGACGACACCCATGCCAGGTGCAGCCGCTCGGCACCGATGCCGGAGAGCTCCAGGAGCTTGCGGGCGAAACGAATCTTCTTGTCGGCTTGAACATTACCTTCCAGGTAATGGCAGTCACCGAAATGTCACCCGGCCACCAATACCCCGTCCGCCCCCCGCTGCAGGGCTTGAACAACGAACAGCGGGTCCACCCGGCCGGAGCACATGACCCGCACGGTGCGGATCGAGGCGGGGTACTGGAAGCGCGACACCCCGGCCAGATCGGCGCCGGCATAGGCGCACCAGTTGCAAAGAAAAGCCACGATTTTCGGTTCGAAGGCTGTCATCGGTTTTCCCTTCCGTCTCTGGGGTTGGCCCCGGGCCAACCGGTTTCACGTTGCTGTCGCAGGCCCTCAGCCCACCGCGGCAATCGCGGCGATGATCTGCTGGTCGCGGAAATGCAGCATGTCGATCGCCCGCTGGGGGCAGGAGGCCGCACACAGACCGCAGCCCTTGCAGGAGGCCGGGATGTTGCGCGCCCGCAGGCCCTTGCCCTCCACCGGCATCATCTCGATGGCGCCGAATGGGCAGATTTCGGCGCACAGCCCGCAGCCGATGCATTTCTCGGCATCCACCTGGGAGACCAGCGGCGAGACCTTGACCGCCTCGCGTGCCAGAATCGTGGTGGCCCGGCCGGCGGCCGCCAGGGCCTGGGCGATGCTCTCATCCAGGGGCTTGGGGTAATGGGCCAGACCGCAGACAAAGATGCCGTCGGTGGCAAAGTCCACCGGCCGCAGCTTGGCGTGGGCCTCCATGAAAAAGCCCTCGGCGGTCAGCGGCAGCTTGTAGTGTTCCGCCAGGCGAGTCTGCTTGGGGGGTTCCACGGCGGTCATCAGGTTGAGGTAGTCCGCGGGAATGGCGAGTGAGCGCTGCAGGATCGGATCGAAGACCGCCACCTTGAGCCGCTCGCCGTCCGCGCTGACCACCGGCTTGCGCTCCAGGCTGTAGCGGATGAAGATCACCCCCATCTCGCGCGCCTGTTTGTAAAGCAGCTCGGCCTCGCCGAAAGTGCGGATATCGCGGTAGAGGATGTAAACCGCCGTGTCAGGGAAACGGCTGCGGATCCAGATGGCCTGCTTGACCGCCGAGGTGCAGCAGATCCGCGAGCAGTAGGGCCGCTTATCGTCGCGCGAGCCGACACACTGCACGAAAACCACGCTCGCAGCCCCTTCCAGACGCTCGGGATGCTGCTCGAGGTCGTGCCAGCGGGTCACCCGCGGGTGCTTACCGTAGAGATATTCATCGGTATCGGTGGCCTGGGCGCCGGTGGCGATGATGGTCGCCCCGTGCTTGACACTGCGCGCGCCCTCGCCCGAGACCACCGTGGTTTCGAAGTTGCCCACAAAGCCCGAGGCCTCCGTCACTTCGGCGTTGCAGAGCACCGTCACATCGGGGTGCTGCTGCACGCGCGCGACCAGTTTCTCGAGAAAAAGCGGCACGTCCTGTCCCTGACGGGTGCTGCGCACATCGCGCGCCGCGCCGCCCAGGACCGCGGCCTTCTCGACGATCACGGTCGGAAAGCCCTGATCGGCCAAGCTCAAGGCCGCCGTCATGCCGGCCACGCCGCCGCCAACCACCAGGGCCGATTTCTCGATGGCCACGTCCAGATCGGGGATCGGCTCGAGCAGGGAGGCCCGCGCAACGGCCATCCGGATCAGGTCGCGGGCCTTGTCGGTGGCCTTGTCCTTGTTCTCGGAGTGCACCCAGGTGCATTGGTTGCGGATGTTGGCCATCTCGAAGAGATAGGGGTTGAGTCCCGCGTCGCGCAGGGTCTCCTGAAAAAGGGCCTCGTGGGTGCGGGGGGTGCAGGCCGCCACGACGATGCGGTTGAGGTTCTGCTCGCGGATCACCGCGACAAGCTTCTCCTGGGCGTCCTGGCTGCAGGAAAAAAGATTGTCCTCGGCGTAGACCACATGCGGCAACCCCTTGGCAAATGCCACCAGGGCGGGCACATCGGCAATGCCGCCGATGTTGACGCCGCAGTTGCAGACAAAAACCCCCACCCGCGGCTCGTCACCGCCAACCTCGCGCTCTGCGGGAAAAGAGGGCGCAGCGACCAGGCTGCCCCGCGCCGGGGTCAGATGAACGGCCGCGCTGCACGCCGCCGCGCTGGCCTCGACCACCGACTGGGGAATGTCCTTGCAGCCCTGGAGCACACCGGCCACGTAGATTCCGGGCCGGGAAGTGCTCACCGGGCTCAGATCGTCGGTGGCGACGAACCGGTACGGGTTGAGCGCTACACCCAGTTTCTTGGCCGTTTCCACCGCGCTGTCGGCCGGCTCCATCCCCACCGAGAGCACCGCCAGGTCGAAAGACTCGTCCACCAGGGCCCCTTCCTCGGTCACATACCGCAGACTCAGGGTGCCGTCGGCGGCCGTTTCGGTGATGGTGTGCACCCGGGAACGGATAAAACGGACCCCCCCGGCTTTGGCGCGCGCGTAGTACTTCTCGAACTCCTTGCCGTGGGTGCGCATGTCCATGAAAAAGATGGTCGGTTCGAATTCAGGCCCCAGGTGTTCTTTGGCGATTACGGCCTCCTTGATGGCGTACATGCAGCAGACCGAGGAGCAGTAGTGGTTGCCGCAGCGGTTGAGATCGCGGGAGCCGACGCACTGCAGCCAGGCGATGCGTTTGGGCGCGCGGCCGTCGGAGGGGCATGTCACGTGCCCGCCGGTGGGCCCGCCGGCGGACAGCAGGCGCTCGAACGCCAGACTGGTGACCACGTTGGGCAGTTTGCCGTGCTGGTAATTGTCCAGCCCGGAGGGGTCAAAGGCCTGAAGCCCCGCCGTCATGATCACGGCGCCCACGTCGCGGCTGATCTCTTTGGGGGTGTCGTCAAAGCGGATCGCCTGGGTGGGGCAGATCTTCTCGCAGACCCCGCACTTGCCCTTCTTGAGCCAGATGCAGCGTCCCGGGTCGATGCTGTATTTCAACGGCACCGCCTGGGGATAGGGGACATAGATGGCTTTGCGCTTGGAAATCTTCTCGTTGAATGCGTCCGCGGTTTTGGCGGGGCATTTTTCCGCGCAGGCACCGCAGGCGATACACTTGTCCATGTCCACGTAGCGTGGCGATTGGGTGAGACTGACGTGAAAATTGCCCGCCTCGCCGGTGATGGCATTCACCGACGTCAGGGTGAGCAGCTCAATGTTCAGATGCCGGCCGACCTCGACCAGTTTTGGGGAGATAATTCACATGGCACAGTCGTTGGTGGGAAAGGTCTTGTCCAGCTGCGCCATGGTGCCACCGATGGCCGGGGACTGCTCCACGAGGTGCACGAAGTAGCCTGATTCGGCCAGATCCAAAGCGGCCTGCATCCCGGTGATGCCGCCTCCCACGACCATGACCGAACCGGTAACCCCACTGTTTTGCTTGATTGCAATGACCTTGTCGTTATGCATATGGTTCACCTTTTTTCTGTGGTTCCCGCCGCCGCCGGTCTCACCGGCAACGGCCGTCGCTTGCGGCCCCAGTATTGGCGGCGCGCCTAAACCCCCATTCCGCCGAGAATCTCGGGGAGCTTTTGCTCCCAGCCGAGGGTGGAGATCAACACCCCGCTGTAGCGTGCCTCGCGCAGCGCGACCATCGTTTCGGCCGCGACCCGGGTGCATTCCCGGACCTTGTCCGGGGCCTTTTGCAGCCGCTGGATCAACGCCCCGGGAACAGCGACGTTAGCCATGTGCCTTTGGAGATAGCGCGCCATCCCGAGGGATTTGAGCAACAGCACGGTGGGGATCAGGTGGACATCGAACTCACTGACCCGCTGCCGGAAGGCTTCCAGCGCGTTCAGGTCGAAGACCGGTGGGGTGACGAAAAAGCGGGCGCCGGCCTCGACCTTTTTGCGCATCTCCACCACCTCCCGGTCCAGCTCGTGCGCCGGGGCGCCGCTGTTGACCGCCGCGCCCACCACAAATTTCGGTGCGCCGGCCAGCTCGACCCCGGCCATGTCCCGGCCGGCCTGCAGACCGCGGATGGCCGCCAGCAGCTCCAGCAGTTGAATGTCGTAGACCGGCCGGGCCTCGTGATGATCCCCGAAGCTCGGGTCCTCGCCGCTGACCGCCATCACCCCGCCCACCCCGCAGGCGCTCGCCCCGAGAAGATCCGCCTGCAGGGCCAGCCGGTTGCGGTCGCGGCAGTTGACCTGCATGATGGCATCCATCCCCTTGGCCTGAAGCAGCATGGCGCCGCTGAGAGAGCTCATGCGCATGACCGCATTGCTCATCTCCGGCACCAGAAAAGCATCCACCGCGCCCTTGACCTTGGTTGCGGCGCCCACCATTGCAGACGCGTCCGCCCCCTTGGGCGGCTCGATCTCGGCGAGCACCACAAACGTTCCCGCGTCCAGCTTGCGCGCTAACTCCATGGATTTACCTCCTGGGTTGTCTGATGAGACCCGACCGCCCCGATGCTGCCGGGCTGGTGGGGCCAACGTGAACCGCCGGACGCCCCGCAGCCGGGGCGCCCACCGATGTGATGAGCCGAACGAAACCGTCGCCGTTACCCGTCCCACTCTGGGAATAGCAAATTGCGTACCGATTGAAACAAAAACTATATTTATCATTATTTTCGGTTGGTTACATTTTCCGGGTGCCGGCTGGGAAAAAACAGCCCAGCCCGAAACTATGCCATATCGGCATGAATTGAATAAATTATAATTGTATTTCAATATGTTGTAAAAACAATTCCATTTTGGCATACTGCCCCGAGCAGCCGCCCCGGAAATCCTCACGGCCACATCCGAATTGTTTTATGGCTGTAATTCAAGAAAGTTACCAAAACCACTTGATTTCCGTTCCATTTTGGCATAGTTTGATTTTAAGGGTCTAATCCGGTAGCCGGCCGCCCAACCGCCGCGGGAGAACTGATGGAAAACAGAATCATCGCCGTCGACGATGACCGGGATTTCCTGGAAATCCTTGGGATGCACCTGGTGGATTTCGGGTACCGCGATTTCCGGGTGGAGGAAGACCCCGCAAAAGCGGCGGCCCTCTTCCACAAGGGCGAGGCCTTTGACCTCGCCCTGATCGACATGCACATGCCCGAGCTGGACGGCATGGCCCTGCTGGATCTCATCAAGACCACCAGTCCCACCACCGAATGCATCATGATCACCGCCGTCAACGACGCCCGGGTGGCGGTGGAATGCCTGCGCAAAGGGGCCTATGACTACCTGGTCAAACCGATCCCCCGCGACGAGCTGCGCATCGCCATCGACCGCGCCCTGGAGCGCAAACGCCTCCTGGACATCGTCGAGCTCAGCAAAAAAAGCCACCTGCCGGACCTCAAAAACCCGGCCGTGTTTAAGGAAATCATCACCCGCTCAGCCGCGGTGCGGCGGATTCTCAAAGAGGCCGAGCTGCACGCCGCCACCCCGGTGCCGGTTCTGATCACCGGCGAGAGCGGGACCGGCAAGGAACTCCTGGCGCGCGCGATCCACGCGGCCAGCCCGCAGTCGCGGTTTACCTTCACCCCGGTCAACATGGCCTCGGTGAACGCCAATCTCTTCGACGCCGAGTTTTTCGGCCACACCCGCGGCGCTTTCACCGGCGCCGCCCAGGAGCGCGCCGGGTATCTGGAGCACACCCACCGGGGCACCCTTTTTCTGGACGAAATCGGGATCCTGCCCCTGGAATTGCAGGGCAAACTGCTGCGCGTGCTGCAGGACGGGGAGTATGCCAAGCTGGGCGACAACCAACGGCATAAGGCCGATGTCCGCTTCATCGCCGCCACCAACGAAGATCTCGACACCCTGATGGCCCGCAAACTGTTTCGCAAGGACCTCTACTACCGCATCCGCGGCGGCTGGCTGCACCTGCCCCCCCTGCGCGAACGGCGGGAGGACATTCTGCTGCTGACCAACCATTTTATTCACCGCTTCGGCGCCGCGGCCGGGGATTCGGCCATCGAAGCGGAGGCCGCGGCGCTGCTGAACGCCTACGCCTATCCCGGCAACATCCGGGAGCTGCAGTCTATCGTGCGCTCGGCGCTCAACCTGGCCCAGGGACGTCCCATCGCCACCCGCCACCTGCCGACAGCCCTGCAGCAGCTCAAACGCCAGAGAGGCAACGGCGGCGGTCCTGCACTCGACCTTGAAGCCGTCGTCAAGGGCCATATTCTCATCGTCTATCGTCAAACCGGGGAAAACAAATCCCGCACGGCGCGCGTGCTGGGAATCGGTCTGAACACCCTGCGCCGCAAACTGAGCGCATACGGCATCACCTGACGCGGCGGCCCGTCAAGACGGGACGATACCGAAACAAAAGGAGGGAACCCATGCCGATCAAACAGGGCGAGCTTTTCTGCGGGGTCAACCAGGCATTCGTCCGGGATTTCATGGCGATTGCCCGCAACGAGTTCTTCGCGGCGGGTGCGCTTCTCTTCCGGCGCAACCAGCCGGCGGACCGGTTTTTCATCCTGATCAAAGGAGAGGTGCAACTCAGCATGGGGGATCGCCAGGGGGGGGTCTATGTCGGTAGTTCGGTGGGCGAAATTATCGGCTGGTGCGCCATGATCGGACGCGATGTGTTTGACACCTACGCTCACTGTCTGAGCCCCACCTACGTGCTGACGGTGGACCGCAGCCGGTTTCTGAGATTGCTGGAGAGGGATATGGAAAACGGATTTCTCGTCTATCGCTGCCTGGCGGCCTCGCTGGGCAGCCGGCTGCTGGACTGCTACCAGGCGCTTTCAGGGACGGATGCCGCGGCCCGCTTGTCCGGCCGGAAGGTGCCAGCGGCCGCAACATCTGCCAACCCGGAATAATCCCGCGATGCCAAGCATGGAAAACGCAGTGGAAGAGACCCTGGCGGCCGAAGAGGGCGCGATCCTGGCCGACGTTGGCCGCCGACTGGCGGAATTCGGCGAGGAGCGCGCCAACCTGATTCCCATCCTCCAGATGATCCAGAACACCCACGGGTACCTCGCCCCCGCCGTGCTCCAGCTGGTGGCCCGGCATCTGGACCTGCCCACAAGCCAGGTTTACGGTGTTGCGACCTTCTACAACCAGTTCCGCTTCCACCCCCCGGGCCGCAACCCCATCCGGGTCTGCTTGGGAACCGCCTGCCACGTTCGGGGCGGGGACATCATCCTGGAAAATTTCGAACGCAAGCTCGAGATCCAGGAGGGACACACCACCCCGGACCGTGAATTCAGCATCGAACGCGTGGCCTGCGTCGGCTGCTGCGCCCTGGCACCCGTGGCCTGCGTGGGGGAGACGGTCCACGGGCACATGGCCCCCAGCAAGGTGGAGGGGCTGATTCTGCAGGTCAAGATTGCCCGCGATCGCGACGAAAGGGGAAAAAAAGGGCATGCCAACAGCTGAAACGGCAACTGTTCAACAACGCTTCGAAGCCCTGCGCGGGGCTGCGGAGGCCCACCAGAGCGCGCTTGGCGCAGTGCGCCAACCCACCATCCATATCGGTCTGGCCACCTGCGGAATCGCCTCCGGCGCCCTGGAGACCAAGGCCGCCTTTGAAGAGGCGCTCCAAGAACGCGGGATTGACGCCCGCATCCACACCGTCGGCTGCGTGGGCCACTGCTACGCCGAACCGGTGGTGGTGATCGATCACCCCGATTCGGGTTTCCCGCCGATTTTCTACCCCGAGGTCACCCCGGGAAAAGCCAAAATGTTGACCCGCCTCTTTCTGGAGGAGGGCGACCCGCGCTTCGAGCATTTGCTCGGGGCCACGGTGCCCAACGACCTGATCCCTTCGGTAATGGATTTCGAGCGCTTCAACCGCGAAGCCCGGGTGGTCATGGCGCAGTGCGGCCGCATCGACCCCGGTGAAATCCGGGAGTACTTGGCCGCCGGCGGCTACGCGGCCCTCGCCCAGGCCCTGCAAACGCCCCCCGCCGATATCGTCGGCACCGTCGCACGCGCCGGTCTGCGGGGCCGGGGTGGGGCCGGGTTTCCCACCGCGGTCAAGTGGCAGCTGGCCCGCAAGGCCCCCGACCCCGTCAAGTGGGTGATCTGCAATGCGGACGAGGGGGACCCCGGCGCCTACATGGACCGCACCCTGCTGGAGAGCACGCCCCACCAGATTTTGGAAGGCCTGGCGATCTGTGCACTGGCCGTCGGATCACAGCGCGCGCTGGTCTATGTGCGGGCGGAATACCCGCTGGCGGTCAAAACCATCACCACCGCCATCGCCCAGGCGCGCGCAATGGGGCTTCTGGGCGCCGATATCCTCGGCAGCGGCTTCAGCCTCGAGGTGGACATTTTCCAGGGGTCCGGCGCTTTCGTGTGCGGCGAGGAAACCGCCCTGATCCAGTCCGTGGAAGGGTACCGGGGCATGCCGCGCCCCCGGCCGCCCTACCCGGCCGAAAAGGGGTTAAACGGCCATCCCACGGTCATCAACAACGTCAAGACCCTGGCGGCGCTGCCGCCCATCATCAGCAACGGCGCGGACTGGTATCGGACGCTGGGGACCGCGGCCAGCCCCGGAACCGCCATTTTTTCGGTGGTCGGCGATGTGCTGCACCCCGGCCTGGTGGAAATTCCCATGGGGACCTCCCTGCGCACCCTGATTTTCGATATCTGCGGCGGGGTCCCCAACAAAAAAGAGTTCAAGGCGGTCCAGATTGGCGGCCCCTCGGGCGGCTGCCTGCCGGCCGAATTCCTGGATACCCCGATCGACTTCGATTCCCTGCAGAGCGCCGGCGCCATGATGGGCTCCGGCGGCATGGTGGTGATGGACGAGGACACCTGCATGGTGGATGTGGCCCGCTATTTTGTGGACTTCACCCAGAAGGAGTCCTGCGGCAAATGCACCTTCTGCCGCATCGGCACCTGGCACCTGCTGGAGATCCTGACCCGCATCACGCGCGGCGAGGGGCGCGAGGGGGACCTGGAAACGCTGGAAACCCTGGGCGAGGACATCAGGGCCGGCTCGCTGTGCGGGCTGGGGAAAACCGCGCCCAACCCGGTGCTCACCACCCTGCGCTATTTTCGGGACGAGTACGAAGCCCACATCCGCCAGAAGCGCTGCCCGGCCTGCGTTTGTCGGCAGCTCACGGCCTTTTACATCGACCTTGAAAAATGTGCCCGGGGCTGCAACGTCTGCGAGGGCTGCTGCCCCGTGGACGCGGTTTTCATCACCCGCGACCGCAAACGCGGCATCGACCAGGAAAAATGCGTGAAATGCGGTGAGTGTCTGGTGGCCTGCCCGCCCGAATACGATGCGGTCAGGAAGGTTTCCCCGCCGGGGCTGGCGCCGGTGATCGCGCGCCCCCCCCAAGACGACTGACAGGACCTGCAACGATGATCCGAATCATGGTGGACGACACCCCCCTGGAGCTGGCTGAGGGCACCAACCTGTTGGCGGCGTGTTTGGCGGCCGGCATCTATGTTCCCAACCTCTGCCACATGGCCCAGAGTCCGGAACCATTTGCGGGCTGCCGGCTGTGCTTTGTCGACATCCAGGGAGAACCGGCGCCGGTTACCGCCTGCACGGTCACGGCCGTCGACGGGATGGTGGTCCAGACCGCCACCCCGCCGGTGCGCAGGCTTCAGCAGTCGGCCTTTCGCCTGATCATATCCGCCCACCGGATCGCCGCCGACTGCCCGGCCCACAAGAGCTGTGCGCTCCAGCAAGTGGCCCGGCACCTGAAGATGGGATTGAAACCCAAACCACTGGAGCGGATCCCCCTTGAGCTGGAAATCGACACCTCGCCCCCCTTTTTCGATCTCCACCCGGCCCGCTGCGTCCTGTGCGGCAAATGCCTGCGGGCTTGCCAGGCGCGGCACGGCAGCGCGCTGCTGACCTTCGCCCGACGCGGCATCCAGACCGTCATCAGCGCCCAGGGCCTTACCGCCAGCGACCAGGATTTCGCCTGCGAAGGGTGCCTGGACTGTGCGGACGTCTGCCCGGTAACCGCCATTACCCCCAAGGCCGCCAGCGCTCAGCCCCCGGGGGGCTGAGCGCTGGCGTGAAGATCCGCAGGTTTTCGGCTGCTAAGGAAATCAGCCATGCCGGCCGATAAAATAGCGACACTCCCGGCGGCACTCGGCACGATCAGCCCGCCTGTCACGGAAAGCGTCCTGCACCCGCAACGACAGGCAAATTCCTTGGGCCGTGGCCATCGCAAAGCATAACGCCAACGCGCCGGGATTCAGCAACACGCGGCCACGGGCCTTTTGACGCTTTCCAGCACGCAAGGAGCGAGGTAATCATTGCAGATGCGCTACCCCGCGCGGCAACACCCCCACCGAAACTCAGGTTCGCCATGAAAATCCGTCACCACCGAAAAATTTCCGAAACCCGCTGGCTCAACCTCTTCGAGGTAAGCTACGATGACCACACCGGCGCCTCACGCTCCTGGCTGTTGGCCTCCCGCAGGGCGGTACCCAAGTGCACCGGCGGCGGCTTCGACCGCCCGGACGCGGTGGTCATCGTCCCCTTTCACACGCCGTCACAGAAGGTGGTGATCACCCGTGAATACCGGGTGCCGCTGGCAGACTTTGAATACGGGTTTCCGGCCGGCCTGATGGATCCGGGCGAGGGCGTGGCAGCCGCCGTCGCGCGGGAGCTGAAGGAAGAAACCGGGCTGCAGCTGACCCGGATCGTGCGCACCGGCCCCCCGCTGTATTCTTCGGCCGGCCTGACGGACGAATCGGTGGCAGTGGTGCACGTCGAGTGCGAGGGGGAGCCCTCCACGGCTGAAAATCAAGGGGCCGAGCTGATCGAGGTCCTGCTGGTGACCCCGGCTGATGCCGACCGGCTCTGCCGTCAGCCGGGTTTGAAATTCGATGCCAAGGCGTGGCTGATCCTGGACCAGTTTGCACGTTTCGGCCGGCTTTAGGGTTGCCCTAAAAAATAATGCCCGGGGTGTCACCGGATTTTGGTCGGTCTGCAAGGCGCATCGGCGCAGCAGACTCCTATCAGGTGATCGCAGAGAAGCACCTGGAAGCGCTTCTGAAGATCGTTTGCAGAAAAACCGACTTGCAGGGCCGAACCCAAAGCCCAGAGAGGTAACCCGATGGAAATTCTGGTGGTCGGCGGCGCCGGTTACATCGGCAGCTTTGTCAGTCATATGCTGCTGGCGGAGGGCTACCGCCCGACGGTGCTGGACAATCTGTCGCTGGGGCACCGGGCGGCGCTGGATCCGCGGATTCCGCTGGTGACCGGAGACCTGGCCGATGCCGGGCTCCTGCAAAGGCTTTTCAGCGACCGGCCCTTCGCGGCGGTCATGCACTTTGCCGCCCTGGCCTCGGTGGCAGAATCGGTGCAGGCGCCGCTGACCTATTACCGCAACAACGTCGCCAACACCCTCAACCTGCTTGAAGCCATGAAGAACGCCGGCGTTGCGCGCTTCATCTTTTCCTCCAGCGCCGCTATCTTCGGCACCCCCGAACGCGTTCCGATCGATGAAACCCATCCGGCCAGGCCCATCAACCCCTACGGCCGCTCCAAACTGATGGTGGAGGAAATCCTGCGGGACGCCGCCGCGGCCGGCGACCTGCAGTTTGTGGCGCTGCGCTACTTCAATGCGGCCGGCGCCAGCCCCGACGGCCGGATGGGGGAGGACCACCGCTGCGAAACCCACCTGATTCCACTGGTGCTCAAAGCCGCCCTGGAGGGCGCAACAAGCGGAGACCGCCTGAAGGTCTTCGGAACCGATTACCCTACCCCGGACGGAACCTGTGTGCGGGACTACATCCATGTCTCCGACCTGGCCCGGGCGCACCTGCTGGCGGCCGACTACCTCGTCGGGGGGGGCACCAGCACGGCCTTCAACCTGGGCAACGGCAAGGGGTTCTCGGTCATGGAGGTCATCCGGACCGCGGAAAAGGTCACGGGCCGCAAGGTCGCGTTTGAAACCGCCGGCCGACGGGCGGGGGACCCGGCCGTCCTGGTGGCCGCCGCCGACCGCATTTCAAGGGAGCTGGGCTGGCAGCCGGCTTTTGCCACGCTGGAGGTCATCATTGAAACCGCCTGGAAATGGCATGCCTCCCACCCTGTCGGCTATGCCGCCTCTCAGGGCTGACCCCGCCGGGTGGTGGCCCTCCCGCGGGAATTAGGAAAAAATTTACTCAATTACCTCGCTCCGCCGCCAGAAACTGTGAAAACAGCTGCTCACCAGCCTTTACGTACCAGTCAACTAATTGAAATTAAATATAATTTTTATAATTACCGGCGCTGGCACGATTCTGGCTTAAACTGCAGATAAAGATTTTATCGTAGGCTGTCAACACCCGACAGCACCTGGCTGAGAGTTAAAGCGGATACCGAGGTGAGACCATGAACGAAAAAGTCTATATCAACCGAGACGACAGTGCGACCTTTGTCTGCCCGCAGTGCCACCGTTCCAAAACCGTGGACGTGTCGCATTACATGAAGGTTAACCGGTCGGTCAAGGTCAAGTGCCGCTGCTCCTGCGGGCACGCCTATGCCGTATTGCTCGAACGGCGACGGCACTACCGCAAACCGGCCAACCTGCCCGGGGTCTACACCCATCTGGTGGCCGGCAAACAGATCGACCGTGGCCCCATGAACGTCATCGATGTATCCCGAAGCGGTTTGAAACTGCAGCCGGTTTCCGGCACCCAGCGCAGCTTTCAGGTCGGCGAAAAACTCCTGGTGGAATTTCAACTGGATGACAAGACGAAATCCCACCTCAAGAAGGAAGTGGTGGTAAGAACCGTCACCCGGCAGTTCATCGGAACCGAATTTGTTGCGGACAATTACTATGAAAATGCACTTGGTTTTTACCTCCTGAACGCATCCTGAACCGGACCATAGGCTGAAGCCGACAACGATCCAGCAGGAGCTTCGCACGCATACGGGCCCCAACGCGGTGCAGGCCACCACGGGGGCCCGTTAGCGTTTGGCGCCGGGTGACCGGCGCTGCGATCCACTTAGGGCAGCAGCTTGTCCAGCTCGTCGGATTTCATGCTGAAGCTGTGGCACGCCTCGGGAAAACGGCCGGCCTGAACATCCCTTTTGTAGGCCTCGATGGCCTCGGCGACGGTCTCGTTGATGCGGGCATACTGCTTGACGAATTTCGGTGTGAATCGATCGAAGAGCCCCAGCATGTCATGGATCACGAGCACCTGGCCGTCACAATCGCCTCCGGCCCCGATACCGATCGTCGGAACGGCCACGGCCTCGGTGATCAAGCGCGCAAGCGGCGCGGGAATAGCCTCCAGCACGATGCTGAAGCAGCCGGCGGCCGCCAGTGCCCGGGCATCCGCAATCAGGCTGCGGGCCGCCTCGGCGCTCTGACCCTGCACTTTGAAACCGCCCAGGGCCGAGGCAGTCTGGGGCGTCAGACCGATGTGCCCCTGGACCGGGATGCCGGCCCTGACCAGGGCCGCCACCGTCTCGGCCATCGGGCAGCCCCCTTCCAGCTTGACGGCATCCGCCCGGCCTTCTTTCATCAGGCGGTTGGCGTTTTCAATGGCCTTTTCGATTGACACGTTGTAGGATCCAAAAGGCATATCGCCGACCACCAGGGCCCGCACGACCGCCCGGGACACCGCCTTGAGATGGTGCACCATCTCGTCCATGCTGACCGAAACGGTGTCCGGATACCCGAGCACCACCATCCCCAGTGAATCCCCGACCAGAACCATATCAATCCCCGCCCGGTCCACCAGAAGGGCCCAGGGGTAGTCGTAGGCGGTCAGCACGGTGATCTTTTCACCGCTCTGCTTGCGCGCCTGGATCTCCGGGACCGTCACCTTGACGTCTGCCATCGCATTTCTCCTCGTGCGGTCAGCACGGTGCAAATCAGCTGCAGCGGGAAGCGGCTGTCGCTTCCAGGGCCGCGATAAGGGTGGTCAGAAAGGTATTGCAGGGCGCCGCAAGCCCCACTTCGGATGCCAGGCGGACAATTGCGCCGTTGATGACGGCCACCTCCGTGGGGGCGCCCCTGAGGACGTCCTGGAGCATGCTGGCGCGGTTTTCGGCGGTTCGCCGACACACGGCCCTCACATGGGCCAGCGGGTCCGGGTACGGCAGGTCGATGCCCCGGGCATGGGCCACCGCCACCGCCTCGGCCACAGCTTGGGCCATAAGGCGTTCACAGGCCGGTTCCGCCGCCAGCACCCCATTTGGGACCCGCAAGAGCGCCGCCAGCGCGTTGATCCCGACATTGACGATCAGCTTGCCCCACACCAGGCGTTCGGGATCGTCGGCCAGTTCGGTCTGAATTCCGGCGGCGTTGAAAAGGCTGCAAACAGCCGCAGCAACCCGGTCATCGGGACCCAGGCGGGCAATGCAGGTGGGGCCGTCACCGGCATGGCGCACACGGCCGGGCCCCACAAGGGTCGCCCCCTGGGCCGTGACCCCCACCAGCGCCCGGCCGGCGCCGAGTCCCTCGGCCAGCACCTCGCGGTTGCCCAGACCGTTTTGCAGGCTCAGTGCAACCCCCGCCGGCGCCAGGAGTCGGGCGGCCGTCTCGACAGCCGCCCGCGTCTGACCGGACTTGGTAAAAATGATCGCCAGATC
>JAWOJK010000191.1:0-10535 GCA_046481705.1 Desulfobacterales bacterium
CCCGGTTTTGACACCGACGCTCCGGGGGTGACCGAGCAGAACATCCAGGCCCGGATCCGGGGGACGATCCTGATGGGCTACTCCAACCGCGAGGGGTCGCTGCTGCTGACCACCGGCAACAAGTCGGAACTGGCCGTGGGCTACTGCACGCTCTACGGCGACATGAGCGGCGGGCTGGCCGTGATCTCGGATGTACCCAAAACCATGGTCTATCAAATCTTCCGGCACTTCAACACCGCGCGCGAGGTGATTCCGCCGCGCATCATCGAAAAAGCGCCGTCGGCCGAACTCAAACCGGGGCAGACCGATCAGGACGACCTGCCGCCCTACGAAGTCCTGGACGGTATCCTGAAAGCCTTCGTCGAAGATCTGAAGACGGTCGATGAAATCGTCGCCATGGGCTTTGAACGCGCTCTGGTGGCGGATGTCGTCGGGCGCATCGTTGGCAGCGAGTACAAGCGCCAGCAGGCCGCTCCCGGCCTGAAAGTCACCTCCAAGGCGTTCGGCTACGGCCGGCGCTATCCCATTGCCCACGGGTTCCGGCCCGGCAGCGCCTATAGCCGGTAGCCGGCCAACGGGGGCGCCGCCAGAGGCCAGCCCTCAAGGAAATTTTCCATGTCCAGCACATTTGGCACGCTCTTCAGGGTTACCACTTTCGGCGAATCCCACTGCAAGGGCGTCGGTGCGGTCGTCGACGGCTGCCCGCCGCGGATGGCCCTCAGCGAGGCCGACATCCAGCCCCAGCTCGATCGGCGTCGACCGGGGCAGAGCCGCCTGACCACCGACCGCAAGGAAGCCGATGCCGTAACGATCCTGTCGGGTGTCGAAAACGGTCACACCCTCGGGACGCCCATTGCGCTTTTGGTGGCCAACCGCGACCAGCGTCCGGCCGACTACCGGGCCCTGCAGTCCGTTCCACGGCCGTCCCACGCCGACTTCACCTACCAGATGAAATACGGGATCCGCGCCTCAAGCGGCGGCGGCCGCTCCAGCGCACGCGAGACCGTCGGCCGGGTGGCGGCCGGTGCGATTGCCGAGAAATATCTGCGGGAAGCCTTTGGGGTGGATATTGTGGCCTGGGTCCAATCCGTGGGGGATTTGGCCGCCCCCCGGATAGACCCTGAAACGGTCAGCCGCGAGGCGGTCGATGCCACCGCGGTGCGCTGCCCCGATGTGCCAAGCGCCGAAGAGATGCAGGCCGCGATCGTGGCCGCGCGCGCGGCGGACGATTCTTTAGGCGGGGTGGTGGCCTGTGTCTGTCGCCAGGTGCCGGTGGGGCTGGGCGAGCCGGTGTTCGACAAGTTCGAAGCCCGCCTGGCCCAGGCCATGATGTCGATCCCGGCCACCAAGGGGTTTGAAATCGGCTCCGGTTTTGCCGGCAGCCGGATGCGCGGCTCCCGGCACAACGACCCCTTCATCTTCAAATCCGGCCGGCTGGGGACCGCCACCAACTACAGCGGCGGCATCCAGGGCGGCATCTCCAACGGGGAGCCGGTTTTTTTCCGGGTGGCCTTCAAGCCGCCCGCCACCATTGGGCTGGCCCAGGAGACGGCGGATTTCGACGGCAACCCGGCTGTTCTGGCGGCCAAGGGGCGCCACGACCCGTGCGTCGTGCCGCGGGCGGTGCCCATTGTTGAAGCCATGGCCGCCCTGGTGATCAGTGATCTCGCCTTGCGGCAGAAAATGCGAACCTGAAAAGCGACGGCGAAAAAGGTCAAGCCGCCGCGTTAGACGGCCTCCGGGCCGCCGGATGCTCTGATTAGGAGTGTCAACACGACGAAAAGTGCAAGTCAACTCAAACCCAAAAGGAGGCGCTGCATGAAAAAGATAGTGGTGGCCTACACCAGTCGGACCGGCAAAACAGAAACCATGGCCAATTTTATCGCCGAGGGTGTTCGCATGAGCGGCCACACCGTGGATGTCAAGAAGCTGGGGGAGATCAAGAGCGAAAAGGACCTCGCGGGCTATGACGGCTTTATCTTCGGGTGCCCCACCTACCACCGGGATATGACCGGCAACATGAAAACCTTTCTCTTTCTTGCGGAAAAGGCCACCCTGGTGGGCAAAATGGGTGGTGCCTTCGGCTCGTACACCCACAGCGGTGACGCCCCCGGCCGGATCTATGACACCATGATGCATGTTTTCAAGATGGACATGGTGGACCTTGGCTCCCTGAACATGTTGGAGCACGTGGTGGGCACCTCCGACGGCAACCGTGCCTGCCAGGACTACGGTCGGGCCGTGGCCGGCAAGCTGCCGGCCTGATCCCCGGGTTTGTGACCACCAGCGGCGCGTCCCAGGCCGTGAAGACCCCAAGCGCAGGGAAGTCGTTTCCCTGCGCTTTCTTGCGTGCCGCCCTGTGCCGCTCGAGCGCAGCGGGCGTGCTTTGTTTTTCAAGGTGCTTGCGGCGGCGCTTGCTTTTCCTGAAATTTTTGGCCCTGCCAGGCATCCCGCTGCTCCAGGCTGGCCTGGATCAGCGACAGGGTCTCGGATTTTTTCAGAGACCACTGGGGGGCCACCAACTCCTCGGGGTGGGGGTCGCCGGTCAGGCGCTGGATCACCATCTCCGGGGGCAGCCGTTCCAGGAAATCGCAGACCAGATCCACGTAGGCCGCCTGCTCAAGGCAGGTGTAGTGCCCCGTCCGGTAAAGGACCTCCAGCGGGGTGCCCCGGATGACGTAGAGCAGGTGCAGTTTGATGCCGTCGATGCCCAGGGCGGCGACCGCGTCGGCGGTTACCAGCATCTGCCGGCGGGTCTCACCTGGAAGCCCCAGGATGACATGGGCGCAGATGCGGATGCCGCGGTGGCGGGTGGCCTGCACGGCCCTTTGAAATTGTCTGAAGGTGTGCCCCCGGTTGATGCGCGCCAGGGTGGCATCGTGGGCCGACTGCAGACCGTATTCGACCCAGATCAGGTGGCTGCGGGCCAGCCCCGCGAGCAGGTCGAGCACGGGCGCGTCGACGCAGTCGGGCCGCGTGCCGACCGCCAGGCCCACGACATTCGGCACGCCGAGGGCTTCGGCGTAAAGTCGGTGCAGGGTTTCCAGCGGCGCGTAGGTGTTGCAAAAAGACTGGAAATACGCCAGAAACTTCTCGGCCTTGTAGCGCTTGGACAAGGCCGCCTTGCCCCGCCGCAGCTGCTCGGCCACGCTCAGGCCCAGGCGGTGGGCGCCGGTGCCCGAGCCGCGCGAATTACAGTAGATGCAGCCGCCGCTGCCCACCCGGCCGTCGCGGTTGGGGCAGGTCAGACCGGCATCCACGCTGATTTTCTGAACCCGGCAGCCGAAAAGGGCTCTCAGGTGGGTGTTCAGGTCTCTGTAGCGTGCGGGCATGCCGTGTCCTGTTGCGGGTAAGTGGGATCAAAAGCGCATTCATTTTAGCACAAAAATCTGAAATATAAAGGGTCTCTGCAGATGGGTTTGGATGCCAAATCCTATGATGTCATCGTCGTGGGGGCCGGCCACGCCGGTTGCGAAGCGGGGCTGGCCGCCGCCCGCATGGGCTGCCGCACGCTGCTGATGGCGATCGATCTCGACAAGCTGGCGGCGATGCCCTGCAGCCCTTCGATCGGCGGGATGGCCAAGGGGCAGCTGGTCAAGGAAATCGACGCCTTGGGCGGGGAGATGGCCCGGATTACCGATCAGACCGCCATCGCCTACCGCACCCTGAACACCAGAAAAGGGCCGGCGGTGCATTCCTCCCGGACCCAGAACGACAAGGCCCGCTACCACATCGCCATGAAAGCGGTGGTTGAAAAACAGCCCGATCTGGATCTCAAGCAGGCCATGGTCGAGCGCCTGGTGGTGGAGGGGCGGCGGATCGTGGGGCTCGCCGACCAGACCGGATTCGGCTACAGCGCCAAAGCCGTGGTGCTCGCCACCGGCACCTTTCTAAGCGGGCTGGTGCACATCGGCTTTACGGCCATCAAGGCCGGCCGCGCCGGTGAATTCGCCTCCTACGGCCTGCCGGCGCACTTGAAAACCCTGGGCTTCGATCTGGGGCGCATGAAAACCGGGACGCCGCCGCGGCTCAACCGCAGCAGCATCGATTTCGACCCGTTTACGCGCCAGGCGGGCGATGCCGACCCGGCGCCCTTTTCCTTTTACCCCCGTCGTCGCCTGCTGCCCCAGGTGCCGAGCTACATCGGCCACACCAATGCCGGGACCCACCGGATCGTTCGGGACAACCTGCAGTTCTCGGCCCTTTACGGCGGGGTCATCCAGGGCGTCTCGGCACGCTACTGCCCGTCGTTCGAGGACAAGATCGTGCGCTTTGCCGACAAGGACAGTCACCAGGTGATTCTCGAACCCGAGGGCCTGGAGACCGACGAGATCTATGCCAGCGGGCTGGGCAACAGCCTGCCGCTGGAAATCCAGATCCGGGTGGTGCGCTCGGTCAGAGGGCTTGAGGAGGCCGAGATCATGCGGCCCGCTTACGCCATCGAGTACGATTACGTCAACCCCGTCCAGCTCACGCCGACGCTTGAAACCAAGCGGGTGGCCGGCCTTTTTCTGGCCGGCCAGATCAACGGCACATCGGGCTACGAAGAGGCCGCCGCCCAGGGGCTGTGGGCCGGGATCAACGCGGCCTGCCAGGTGCAGGGCCGCCCCCCGTTCGTGCTGGACCGCTCCCAGGCTTACATGGGCGTCCTGGTCGACGATCTTGTCACCCGCGGCACGCGCGAGCCCTACCGCATGTTCACTTCGCGCGCGGAGTACCGCCTGATGCTGCGCGAGGACAACGCCGATCTGCGCCTGATGGAAATCGGGCATGACCTGGGCCTGGTCGACGCGGCCGCCTGCCAGGACGTGCGGGAGCGCAAACGACAGATCGCCGCCGAAATTCAGCGCCTCAAGAACACGGTGGTCAAACCCTCTGCGGTGGTCAACGCCTTTCTCGGGGAGGCCGGCACCCCGCCGATTACCAGCGGGGCGCCCATGGAACAGCTGCTGAAGCGCTCCCAACTGGACTACGGCGCTGTGGATGCCCTGGCCCCCAGCCCGGAGCCAGTCGATTCAAAAGTGGCCCGGCAGGTGGAGATCGAGATCAAGTACGAGGGCTACATTCAAAAGCAGCAAAGAGAGATCGAAAAATTCAAAGGCTTCGAGCAGCGGTCGATCCCGCCGGAGATGACTTACGATCAGATCCATGGCCTCTCCATGGAATTGCGCCAGAAGCTCTCCGTTATTCGCCCGACCTCCCTGGGTCAGGCCTCGCGGATCGACGGCATGACCCCGGCGGCGCTTTCGGTGCTGATGATCGCCATCAAGGCCGCCGGCGGCCGCCGGGACCCGGCGGCATCGTGATCGCCGCCATCATTCGCAGCGGGGGAGCGTGACGCTTCTGAAGGTCGAAAACCTCTGTTTTCTCACCCTGGGGCCGTTTCATTTCGATGTCGAACGCGGGCAATGCCTGGGGATCACGGGCGCTTCGGGAACCGGCAAGACCCTGCTGCTGAGGGCCCTGGCCGATCTGGATCCGCACACCGGGGAGGTGTTTTTGGACGGGGTCGAAGCCGGGGCGCTGCCCGCCCCGCACTGGCGCCGTCAGGTGGGCTTGCTGCCGGCGGAAAGCGCCTGGTGGGCAGATCTGGTGGGCGCCCACTTCAACCAGGTTGCGCCCCGCCGGCTCTCCCGGCTGGGGTTTGCGCCCGAGGTGCTGCAATGGGAGGTTGCGCGCCTGTCGAGCGGCGAGCGGCAGCGCCTGGCATTTCTGCGGCTGCTGCAGGGGCAACCGGCGGTGCTCCTGCTGGATGAGCCGACGGCCAACCTCGACGCGGAAAACACCGCCCGGCTGGAAACCCTGGTTCGCCGCTATCGCGAACAGCAGGGCGCAGCCGTGGTCTGGGTGACGCACGACCTCCCGCAGCTCAAGCGGGTCAGCACCCGCTGCTGTCGGTTGCAAAACGGTCGGCTGGAGACCTTCTGATGCACGTCGTTCCCCTGACCCCGGTGGACCTTGGCCTTGCCGCGCTGCTGGTGGTCGTCCTCGCCCTGCTGACGCTGCGAATGCGGCTCAACCTGGCCGGGCAGATCGTGACGGCGGCGGTCCGCACCACGGTCCAGCTGCTGCTGGTGGGCCTGGTGCTCAAGACCGTTTTTGCGCATGTCAGCCTTCTCTGGATCAGCCTGATGGCCCTGGTCATGCTGCTGGCCGCAGGCCGTGAGGTCATGGGGCGGCAGACCCGGCGGTTTACCGGCTGGTGGGGCTTCGGCGTGGGGACGGTGTCCATGTTGGTATCGTCCTTCGCGGTCACCCTGCTGGCCCTCACCGTGATCATCAACATCCAGCCCTGGTACGCGCCCCGCTATGCCGTGCCGCTGCTGGGCATGGTGCTGGGCAACACCATGACCGGCATGGCGGTCGGTTTGGATCGCCTGACCCAGGCGGCGTGGTCGCAGCGGGCCGCCATCGAGGGGCGGCTGATCCTCGGCGAGGAGGCCGCCACGGCCATCGCTGCCATCCGCAGGGACAGCATCCGCAGCGGTCTGATACCGATCATCAACGCCATGTCGGTTGCCGGCATCGTCAGTCTGCCGGGCATGATGACCGGCCAGATCCTCGGCGGTTCGCCGCCGCTGGAAGCCGTCAAATACCAGATCCTGGTGATGTTCCTGATTGCCGCCGGCACCGGTTTCGGCACCATCAGTGCCGTGTGGCTGGGGGGTCGGCGACTGTTTGATGAACGCCACCGCCTGCGCCTGGACCGCCTGCGGCCCACCGGTTGAGGCTGTGGGCTGGGGGCCGGCGGCCGGCAGCGGCGGCAAGGCGTGCGAAGTGAGTGGATGCGCCGGGGCGCGGTTTTTTACTCGCAAAGCAGAGCAAAAGGATCGCCCCGCAGGGCTCTCGAACAGCCTGTAAAATGCCTGATTTATTTGAAATTATTAGAACAAACGGGCTTGACAGACAATGCCTGCAACCTTAATTTAACGTGTTGAATATTGTTTCAAGTTTTAAACAAACCATACCGATTAACAGTGTTTATCAGATAGGGTGTCGACAATGTCCGAGACGGATTACTATGCCGAATTGGGAGTCAGTAAAAACGCGAGCGAAGCAGAAATAAAAAAGGCTTATCGCAAACTGGCCATGAAATATCACCCCGACCACTCCAAGGGGGACAAGCAGGCCGAGGAGAAGTTCAAGAAGATCAGTGAGGCCTATGCTGTTCTCAGCGACAAGGAAAAGCGCCAGCAATACGACACGTTCGGCTCCGCAGGTTTTCAACAGCGCTATTCGCAGGAAGACATTTTCCGCAATTTCGATTTTTCAGACATTTTCCGCGAATTTGGCTTTGGGGGCGGCGCTGCCCGCGGCGGCGGCTTCGGAGGGCCCGGGCAGGGGGGTGGTTATAGATTCTCCTTCAACCCCGGTGATCCTATGGGGGGTGGTCGTCATCGGCAGCAGGCGCCCGTCAAGGGCGGCGATCTGGTCTACGAGTTGCCCCTGACCCTCAAGGAGGTGGCGACTGGCGCCAGTAAAACGATCGCGTTTCAGCACGATGGTCGGACCGAAAAAATCACGGTCAAAATCCCAAAGGGGATGACGACCGGCAAAAAGCTGCGGCTGTCGGCAAAGGGGGATCCCAGCCCTTACGGCGGCCCTCCGGGGGATCTTTTCATCCGGTCCAAGGTAATCGACGATCCGGTTTTTGGGGTGGAAGGTCAAGACCTTTTTGTCGTGCGTGAAATCAAGCTTACGGAAGCACTGCTGGGGACCTCGCTGGCAGTCCCGACGCTGGCGGGTAAAAATCTCAGTCTCAAGATACCGCCGGGAACCCAGCACAAAACCAAAATGCGGCTCAGCGGCCATGGTCTGCCGCAGATGCAGGGGACGGGCAAGGGCGATCTTTATGTGCACGTGCACGTCATCATTCCCGGCAAGCTGACGGAGGCCCAGAAGGAACTGGTCGAAAAACTCGCCCAAACAGGTTTGTAGATTTTTGGCGATCGGCCGCAAGTCGATATCCGCCGCCTATTTTCCAAAACCGGGCGGCAGCTCGATGCTGCCAAAGACGGCGCCGCCAGTGCGTCATAAACAGTGAAATCCCGTCATGCCCGAACTTGTTCCAGTCTTCACCAAAGATGAAATCCAGAAGATGGTTGCCGCCGTGGCGCGGCGCATCTCCCGTGATTACCAGGGGCGGACGCTGGTTTTGGTGGGCGTTCTGAACGGGGCCTTCATGTTTTTGGCGGACCTGGCGCGCGAACTCAGCATCCCCGCTCAAATCGATTTCATCCGGGTGGCGAGTTACGGCGCGGGCAGCACGTCGTCCGGGAAACTCAACCTGACCAAGGATCTCGAACTGGACATCCAAAACAAGGATGTTCTGGTCATCGAAGACATTGTCGATACCGGCCTGACCCTCTCCTGCCTGATTGACCACCTGAAATCCTTTGGGCCGCTTTCCGTGAGGGTCTGTGCATTGCTCGACAAGCGCGAGCGGCGCGAACGCGCGGTACCCGTCGATTATGCCTGCCAGGTGGTGGAGAAGGGGTTTTTGGTGGGCTATGGCCTGGATTATGCCGAGGACTACCGGAGCTTACAGGAGATTTATCACCTGAAATTATAACCTGCGAGGAGCTGTCATGATCATTACCTGCGAAGAGTGCGATACCAGTTTCAACCTGGACGAAAAAGTCGTCAAGCCGTCCGGGTCCAAGGTGCGGTGTTCCCAGTGCCGGCATGTCTTCGTCGCCTATCCGACGTCTGGCGTGGAGAGCGATGAGGCCGGGCTTCAGCTGGAACCGGCGGCCGAAGGGGACGCCGGCCCGGCTCAAGTCGGCGCGGAAGCAAGCGACTCTTCGCCGGCTGAGGCGCTCGAAGCGGGCGGGGCCCTGGCCTTTGACGAGGAGCCCGAAGCCGGAGCCGATCGTGCTTTCGAAGAAGCTCTGGAAGATCTGGATCTGGGGGATCTCTCCCGGCTGGATCTGGACGCCGACAGCACCGCTGACAACGGCGATATCGACATGGCGGAGATCGAGAATCTGCTTGAACTGGAGGATGATGACTGGGCCTCGGAAAAGCGACCGCCGGCGGCTGACGCCGCAGCCCCGCTTGCCGCCAACCCCACCATGGAGAGTCCGACGGCAGCGGCTGGCGGTGAAGCGCTGGATCTCGACGGCCTGGACGACCTGTTCGAAGTCCCGGCGGAAGCCGCCGGCAACGATCAGCGCGAAGGCCTGCTGGAAGGCGCCGAAGCTCAAAAACCGGCCCCGGCTGCCGCTGAAACCGGGGAAGACGAGATCATCGATCTCTCCGATCTGGAGGAAATGCTGGATTTCGAGGAAGATCGGGATGCGTTGGAACCCCAAGAGGTGGAACTCACCCTGAGCGAGGATTTTGGGGCTGAGGAAGAAATGTCGGCCATCGATGACGGCAGCTTCGAAGAGGACGAGTTGGATCTCTCGGATCTGGGCGAACTGCTGGAAGAGGACGAAGCCGATGCCCCCGCCGGCGCCGATGCGACCACAGGCGATCTGCAGCGGGCCGAAGCAGGAGCAGTCGATACCGATGGCGATGAAGTCGAAATGCTCGATCTCTCCGATCTCGGGGGAACCCTCGATGACGAAGGCGGCGACCGCTCCCCTGCCGAGGCGCGGACGGCCGCTGGCGATGAAGATCTGGAGCTCGAGCTGGATTTTGAATCGCCTGCGGACGAGGATCGTAAAACCGCGGACGATGATTTCGAGCTCGAATTCGAGACCGACGACAGCCAAAAAGATGCCGGCCTGGCAGCCGCGGCATCGGCTGCTGTCGCAGCCGGCGGATTGGCTGCTGCGGCTGCAATGGATAAGCCCGATGGCGAGCAAGCGGCGTCTGAAACGGTCGCTTCCGGGGCCCGGCCGGCTGACCGCGAGAAGGCCCATCAGCAGAAACCTTACAAGGGGGTTGAGCGAGCCCAGAAGAGAAGCGGCAGCGCCCTGGCCCTGATCCTGCTCCTGCTGATCCTCCTGGCCGTTGGTGTGCTGGCCCTTCAAAAATTTCTGGGCGTCAATATCCCGTACGTCACGGATCTGACCCGGAATATCCCCTATATCGGTGAGTTTGTTCAGCCTCAGGGGCAGGTGAGCGATCCTGCCGGGAACCTGCATCTGTCGACACTGGAAATCAACAGCCGATTCATTGAAAACGACAGCGCCGGCAGGCTCTTCATCATCACCGGGCAGGTCAAAAACGGCTACACGGTGGCCCGCAGCCACATCCAGGTCACCGGTAAAATCTACTCTCAGGGAAAGCAGCTGGTCAAAAGTGAGAACGTATTCAGCGGCAACATCCTTTCAGATTTGGATCTGAAAAACCTGAGTTTCGAGGACATCAGTAACCGTTTGAACACCAAGGACGGCAGCCGCATGGCCAACGTCGATGTCAAGCCCGGCGCGACCGTTCCTTTCATGCTGGTTTTCTCGAACCTGCCGGAAAACCTGGAAGAGTTCACTATCGAGGTGGCCGGCTCATCAGCGGTCAACTAACCTTTTGCCCCGGCGACCAGGGACCCGCATGAACGGGCCCCTGGTCGCTGTTGCCGCATCCCC
>JAWOJK010000194.1:0-7234 GCA_046481705.1 Desulfobacterales bacterium
CTGGCCTTGAGCACGAATCCCGAAAGCAGGACTACCGCCAGAATGGCGATCAGTACCGTATCGGCTTTGCGGGTGCGCAGGCGGGGCGGGGCTGCGAAGTAGCGCCTTCTGACGGCCATCACCACCCCCACGATGACCAGCAGCCCGGCGAAGTCGCGGATGAAAACGTAAGGGTTGGCCGTCGACTGGTAATCGCTGAAAAGCTTGGCGGTGATCAAGCCGTCCATGGCATGCAAGAGCAGCAGGATCATGAAACCGCCGTAGAGGCAGATGTGCCTCACCCAGCGGTACGGGCTTCTTTGCAGGAGCCGGATCTGCAGCAGCACGTCCATCACAAAAACGCGGATCAAGGTGAAGAGCTTGGGGCTGAAGATCGTGGCCGCCACGCCTTTGAGGGCGGCGCTGAATCGGGCCTGGGGGGACGCCGGCGGCGCACCCGTGCGGATGTCGTGGCGGAACCAGGCCGAGATTCGGTAAGCGCTGCCGGCAGCGAAAACGGCGAGGGCGAGGTAGAGCAAAACGGTTTCAATCATAACGGATATCCTCGATCAGAAAGGGACAATGACCTTTTTCCTCAACCCCCCGGTGACCCAAACTTCCCGCAAGGGATGCGCCGGGGGGGATCGACTCTTCTCTGGCAGCCCCTGTTTTCGTCGTTGGCCCGGGTGCTTTGCAGCCGGTGCTGATCCCCGCCGGCAGCCCGCCCCGCAAGGGCCACGAAAAAGCGCCCGCGGCGGAAAAGACCGCTGCCGGCGCAAGGCCTCACTCGGTCAGGTAGCGGTGCATCGCGACTGCCGCCAAACGCCCTTCGCCCATGGCGCTGATGACCGTCGCGCCGCCGGAAACGATGTCGCCGCCGGCCCACACCCGGGCCTTGGACGTTTTGCCGAGTTCGTCCACCACCACGGTGCCGCGCCGCGAGGTTTCCAGGTCCGGGGTGGTGGAGGCGATCAGGGGGTTGGGCGAGGTCCCCAGGGAAACGGCGACGGTGTCGATTTCCATGATGTATTCACTGCCGGGAATCGGGACCGGGCGGCGGCGTCCGCTGGCGTCGGGTTCGCCCAATTGCATCCGGATCAGCTCCATGGCGGCCACGTTGCTGCGACCGTCGCTGATGAACGCGATGGGTGCGCACAGGAAATGAAAATGGATGCCTTCCTCTTCGGCGTTTTCGACTTCCTCCAGGCGGGCGGGCATCTCCGCCCGGGTGCGGCGGTAGATGACGTTGACTTCCCGGGCGCCCAATCGCACGGAGCAGCGGGCCGAATCCATGGCCACATTGCCGCCGCCGATGACGGCCACCCGTTTTCCGATTTTGATGGGGGTGGCGTACCGCGGGTGCAGGTAGCCTTTCATGAGGTTGGTGCGGGTCAGCAGCTCGTTTGCCGAGTAAACCATGTTGAGGTTTTCACCGGGCACCCCCAGGAACATCGGCAACCCCGCCCCCGTGGCCAGATAGACCGCGTCGTAGGGCCCGTTGAGCAACTCGTCCAGGCTGTAGTTGATGCCGATGACGGTGTCCAGGTGGATCTCGACGCCCAAAGATTCCACGTACGCCACCTCGCGCTGGACGACGTCCTTGGGCAGCCGGAACTCCGGAATGCCATACATCAGCACGCCGCCGGCGACGTGCAGGGCTTCGAACATGGTGACCTGATGCCCCCAGACCGCCAGGTCCGCCGCCACGGTCAACCCCGATGGCCCTGTACCCACCACCGCCACCTTTTTGCCTGTCGGGGGGGCGATCTCCGGCATGGCCGTGGTCCCTTCAATCCGCTCCCAATCGGCGATGTAGCGTTCCAGGCGACCGATGGCGATCGGGGCGCCTTTCTTGTTGAGCGTGCAGGCCTTCTCACACTGGAGCTCCTGGGGGCAAACCCGGCCGCAAATGCCCGGCAGCGAGGTCTTGCGTTTGAGCACCTGGGAAGCACCCTCGACGTCGTTTTCCTGGAGCTGTTTGATAAAATCGGGGATGTCGATCCCCACGGGGCATCCCGCCTGGCAGTTGCGTTTTTTGCACTGGATGCAGCGGCGCGCCTCTTCCATGGCCATTTCATAGGTGTAGCCGGTGGCCACCTCGTCAAAATTGTGCCGACGTACTTCAGGGGACTGCTTGGGCATCTTGAGTCGGTTTAGATTGATTTTGGCCTTGGCACGCTTGGCTTGCTTTTCCTGCCCGGGCTCCTGGGGCTTGCCCGGGTCTTCCCCATTTTCACCGGAAGTCGGGCATTTTTTTGATTCGCTCATGAATTCAACTCCTCGTGTGGAAAAAGTAGGCCAACGCGGCAGACGCAAGGTCTTGGTTCAGAGAGCTCCAATGCAGCTCCCTTGCCGCCGTCGGCCTTCGGCGCCGCCGCCAGGGCGGCCCAGCGGCTCACGGCAACCACCGAACGCCCGGGGCATCACCACTGGGAACACCCGCGGCACTGGAACCCCTGCTGCAACAGGCTGTCGTCGGCGTACGTGCAACGGCGGGCCATGAGAACATCCCAGCCCTGGACCTGGTGGCCGTCAAATTCGGGCCCGTGGACGCAGGCGAAGCGGTTGGCGCCCGATACCGTCAAGCGGCAGGCGCCGCACATGCCCGTGCCGTCCACCATGAGGGGCGTCAGGTGCACCATGGTTTTGATGTTGTAGGGGCGGGTCATTTCGCTGACCACGCGCATCAGGCAGATGGAACACATCAGCACCACCCGGTCGATGGGCTTGCGGGGATGTTCGGCCAGCAACTCGCGAATGGGCAAGGTGGCGCTGGTGGCGGCGTTTTCGCCCTGGGCGCCCGCGGCCAGGATCAAGCGGTCGCTCACGGCCGCCAGGGGCTCCCGGCCAAAGGCGGTTTGGGGGTCGGGCGCTTGCAAAATGGTGGTGATGCGGTTGTCACGCTCCTTGAGGGCCTTTAAGATCGGGACGATGGCCGAAACCCCATACCCGCTGACCACCGTCAGGACGTGCCCGTAATGATCGATTTGCGCCGGGAGGCCCAACGGCCCGACGAAATGCGCCAGTTGATCTCCGACCGCCAGAGCCCCCAGCTGGCGCGTGGTATCGCCGACCTCCACGTAAACGAACTCCACCGTTCCCGCTTCCCGGTCCCACCCGCTGACGGTGAACGGCACCCGCTCGCCGCGCTCATCGACGATGAGGATCACAAACTGGCCCGGTTTGCATTTCTCGGCGATGATGGGCGCCTTGACGCTCATCCGATGCACCTGGGGAGCCAGCGTTTCGTGTTCGACGATAGAAAACATCCTGCCACCTCGTTGTTTGTCCCGGTTGAAAAGATCCCTGCCGGCAGGGCTACGCGACCTTTTTCTCGACCTTGGCGGCACACACCGCGCCGTCCGGGCATTTCCCGCCGGGGAGTTGTTCTTCCATGACCGCGCCGGGAATGGCGATCATCCCCAGAGGCAGCAGCTCGTTCATTGCCAGCGGCCCCTCCCACCGGGCGCTGCGGGTCGTTACACGAATGGTCTGGCCCTCCCGCAAGCCCATGCCGAACCCGTCGGCCGGATTCATCTCAAACTTGCCCGCATGGCGCGAGGCCGCCAGGGTTTCGCAGGCCAGGAGCGGCCCGGTGAAAGACGACGTCAGCATTTCCGTGGCCACCAGGGCAAAAGAAAACTCCTCGTCGACAATTTCGCCGGCGGACGGCGGCGGGTCGAAAACCGGCGGCAGCCATGGCGGAAGCGCATCGCGAAACAGCGCGGGGGTCCCCGCATGGGTCTCATCGGGGCAGGGCCACTGCACCGTCTTCGCGCCTGGCCGAACGCCCGCATACGCGGGGACCTGCGCCCGGATTTCGGCCAGCACCGCCTCAGGGCCGTCGAACGCGAAGCCCTCGCCCCCCAGCCGGGATGCCAGCTCGGCCAGCACGCCGATGAGTGCGCGCGCCTCTCCGGGCGGCTGAAGCACGGTCTCAACCGACTGCACCCGGCGATCGCCTGTCGTCAGTGTCCCCCCCTTTTCGGGAACCGACGCCATCGGGAGCACGACATCGGCGCCCATCATGGGGCCCCGCACATTCAGGACCACCACGAAATCCAGATGCGCCAAATCGGCTTGCAACGCCTCCATGGCGGCCCCTTCGAGATTTTCGAGGACCACAACCGCCGCCCGAACGCGTCCCGAGCGTATGGCTGCCAAAACATCGACGGGGTCCGGATTTTCGGGGTTTGTCACCTGGCCGGGGAGCAGGTGCGCGACCATGCCCATGTCCCAGGCCCCCTGGAGGTTCCCGTTGCCGTAAAGAGGCATCAGGCCGCCGCCCACCCGGCCCAGACTTCCGGTGATGTGCGCCAGGGTGACCAACGACTCCACAATCCCGCCCGCATCCGGCGCATCGGCGACCCCCAAACCGTAAAGGATGCTCAGCCCGCCAGCCTCTCCCAGGATGCAGGCGGCGTCCACCAGCATCTCTTGGGACACTCCCGTGATGCGCGATACTACCTCCAGGTCATAGGGCCCCAGGCTTGTTTTCAGTTCCTGGAGTTCCGATCCGTAAGCCGCGGCGAATTCGGGGTTCTCGCGCTTCTCGTCCAGCAGCACCCGCATCAAGCCCCGCAAAAGGGTCTTTTCGGTTCCGGGGTAGGGCCGCAGATGCATGTCGCTGTATCTGGCAATGCTCACCAGGCAGGGATCGATCACCACGAGTTTGGTTCCCTGCAAAACGCCGTCGCGTAAGGCCGTGCCCGCAATCGGGTGCGTGGCGGCGGGATTGACCCCCACCGCCAGGACGGCCGGCGCCTGCCTGAGCGCGTCAACGCTGTTGGTGGCCGCCGCAACTCCCAGGTTCCTTCGCAAAACCTCGGAGGCCTGCAGGCGGCTTGGGGGCCCCAGGCAGCCGATCATGTTGGTTTGCAGGATCTTGCGGGCGAATTTCTGCAGCAGGTAGAGTTCCTCGTTGGTTGCCCGGCCATCGGTGAGGACCGCCACTTCCCCTGGTCCAAAAGATTTGAGCTTTTCAGCCACCCGCTCGAGGGCCTCCGGCCACGAGGTGGCCGCATAGCCGTCACCGCCGCGCAGCAGCGGCGCTTTCAGGCGCTCGCCATTCTGAAGGTAGTCCTTCAGCAGGAATCTTCCCTGCACACAGGCTTGCCCGCGGTTGGCGGGCCCATGGGGATGGGGCTTGACCTCGAGGATGCTCCCGCCTGCGCTCATATTAAACATCATCCGGCAACCCGCGCTGCACAGCGGACACAGGGATGAAACCCACCGGTGGTCGATTTCGCGGCGATACAGGGTCATGACGAGGTCGCTCAGCTTTTCGCAGGCCTCCGTGATTTCCCGTCGGGCTTCCCCCTGGGTGCCATCTTCGCGCTCGCGCAGCGCCCCGACCGGGCATGCGTCCACACAGGCCCCGCAAAATTGACAGCCCGCGGCCGCCAGGTCCCTCCCAAAGGGCGTGCTCACTTCCTGCCGGCCTTGCGCCTCCCGGAATACGATCGCTTTGGCCCCGCGGACTTCATGGCAGATCCGCACACACCGGCCGCAGCGCACGCACAGACCGTAATCCCGCTCGAAATACGCTCCGGCAGGCAGCACCTGCCGCGCATTTCCCGAAGGCGCCAGATAGGGGAAGTCGATGCCCACGACGGCCACCAACTGCTGCAGTTCGCACGTCCCGTTGCGCGGACAGCCCAAACACTCCCGGGGATGGTCCTGCAGGATCAACCGCAGCATCTCCCGGCGAAACTCAACCAGCTTCTCCGTGGCCGTCCGTATGCGCATCCCTTCTTCGACGGGAGTCGCACAGGCCGCGGGCAGCCCGCGGTAGCCATCGATTTCGACGGCACACAACCGGCAGGAGCCGCTCGGCGCCAAGGCAGGATGATAGCAGAGGCGGGGAATGACAATCCCCGCGTCGTCGGCGGCCTGCAGGATGGTCTGGCCCGAACGGGCCTTCATTTCACGATCATTGACCCAGATGCTTATCTCACTCATCCTCTCCCCTATCATTTTCCCGATCGCACGGTCATCAAGTAGTGTGCCTGAACCAAAGTTGGACAGCTATATAGAGGTAAAAAAAACGGATCTGTCAAGGGAAAACTGGCTTTCAAACCGCATCCGTTTAGGCTTCAAAAGACTGCCGGGGATTGCTTTTTAGAGATGAGGTGCAATCATGAATAAGCCTCCGAATGAAGACAAAAAACCCAAGTCCCCGCCTCCCTTTTTCATGCGTTTTACCGAGGATGAACGCCGCGTCCTGGAGTTGGCCGCCGACGGTCGCCCCCTGGCCACTAGTGACCGGACAGGTTTTCCGGCGTGACACCGGAACGAAGGTGTAAGGGCCTCGGCAAAAAATAATGTCACATCTTGCTTGTCTTTTGGCCCGTCCTCGGCGTTACATCCGTCGGCACATATCTCGATATGCGCCGACGGATGTGCCTTGATGACGAGCCAAAATCCTTCGCCATATTGTGGAATTATTTCTTGCCGCGACCCTAAACCGTCCGGGGGCATAACTGCAACGCAATAACCTAAACATCGCAAAGCAGAAAAACCTAAAAATAGCGGAACTTAATAACCTAAAATTAAATTGACACAATAACCTAAAAATGATAGACCATAATAACCTGAAATAACCAAACACGTGTACATCAATACATCATTATAATAAAGGTCAAAAAATGGCAACACCACAAGATAAGCTTTCAGAATCTCTCGCTGTTCTGAAAAAACTTCAGGACGAAGGCACTGTAGCAATTCATACAAAAAACATGACACGCACGCACCGGGAACGTCTCCTCAAGAACGGGTTCATCAAAGAAGTGATGAAAGGATGGTATATTCCGGCCCGCCCCGAAAAGCCAACCGGGGAAAGTACGGCATGGTATGCCTCATTTTGGGGATTTTGTGCCGATTACCTTAAATCAAGGTTTGGTAATCAGTGGTGCTTTTCCCCTGAACAATCATTGAGCATTCACAGCGGAAACTGGAATGTCCCCGGACAGCTACTTGTTCGCACCCCAAAAGGAGGCAATAAACCGATATCTCTCCTTCATGAAACCTCCATACTGGACGCTCGCCTGAAATTGCCGGACAAAAATGATATAGAAAGCAAAGAAAACTTGCAGATTATGACCCTGCCCGCTGCTTTGATTTCTTGTACCCCCGGCTTTTATTCAAACAACGCTGTAGAAGCCCGGGCTGCGCTGGCCATGATATCTGATGCTTCGGAGATTTTACACAAACTCCTTGAAGGCGGACATAGCACAGTAGCCGGAAGGATTGCAGG
>JAWOJK010000223.1:0-4721 GCA_046481705.1 Desulfobacterales bacterium
AGGCGCTCTGCGGCATGCTGATCCCAACCGACGAGAATGTCATGGTGGGCTTGGACCGGGCCGATGATGCGGGGGTTTACCGGGTGTCAGACGATCTGGCCCTGATCCAGACGGTGGATTTCTTCACCCCCATCGTGGACGACCCCTACTGGTTCGGCCAGATAGCCACGGCCAACGCCCTGAGCGATGTCTACGCCATGGGCGGGACCCCCAAAACTGCCATGAACCTGGTGGCCTTTCCGGTCAAACAGATGGACCTCTCGGTTCTGCGCCAGATCATTCAAGGCGGGCTGGACAAACTGACCGAAGCCGGGGTGGTTCTGATCGGCGGCCACAGCATCGAAGACAAGGAATTGAAGTACGGGCTGTCGGTCACCGGCTTCGTGCACCCGTCGCGGGTGCTCACCAAGAAAAACCTGCGGCCGGGGGATCGGCTGGTGCTGACCAAGCCGATCGGCACGGGCATTATCAACACCGCCATCAAGGCCGGGATGGCGTCCGCCGAGCTCACCGACAGGGTCACCCGTTTGATGGCGGCCCTCAACCGGGACGCCGCCGGGATCATGTCGCATTTTGATGTCAGCGCCTGCACCGACGTTACCGGCTTCGGCCTGCTCGGGCACCTGGCCGAGATGGTCTCCGGCTCCGGTGCCGGCGTGCGGGTCTTTGCCGACCAGGTGCCGGTGATTGCGGAGGCATTGGAATTCGCTGCGATGGGTCTCATTCCCGCCGGTGCTTACAAAAACAGGGAATTCCGGGAGCCGATGGTCACCTTCGCAGACACGGTGGATCGCGCCCGGCAGGACGTCCTGTTCGACCCCCAGACCTCGGGCGGCTTGCTGATTTGCGTGAGCGCTGCGCATGCCGCCGGAATCATAACGGCCCTGAAGGATAGCGGCATTGGCGATCCCGCCGATATCGGCGAAATTCTGGACGGCCCGCAGGAAAAGATATGGGTCCTGTAAAGTTCCTGCGCCCGAAACACGCCACCTGTTGAAATAACCGCAACGCCATACTTCGAGAGGTTTTTTTTATGAAAGAGATCGATGCCAGAGGATTGGCCTGCCCGGCGCCCGTCCTGCAAACCAAAGCCGCGTTGCAGGAGGACAAACCCGAGGGCCTGCGAGTTGTCCTCGACAACGCGGCCTCCCAGCAGAACGTGCAGCGGTTCCTCGAGTCCCAGGGATTTGAGACCGCGCTCGAACAAGACGGCGATGACTATTGGGTGAGCGCCACGTGCCGTTCGGATCGGGTGCAAGAGCCCCGGCCTTCCCCTGAAAAGGAAACGGACGCCAGGAAAATCATGGTGCTGTGCGCCACGGACCGCATGGGTTTCGGAGACGATGCCTTGGGCCTGAAACTGATGGTCAATTTCCTGCGCACGCTGAAGGAGATGGGCCCCGACCTGTGGCGCTTGGTATTTGTAAACAACGGCGTCAAGCTTGCCATCGAGGGATCGCAGGTTCTCGAGGACCTGCGGCGATATGAAAAAGACGGCCTCAAGATCATGGTCTGCGGCACCTGTCTGGACCATTTCGATATTCTGGCCAAAAAGCAGGTGGGGGAGACCACCAACATGTTGGATATCATCACCGCGATGCAGGTGGCCGACAAGGTCATCAGCATCTGACCCCAGATGACGGATAAGAGGCTTGGGCTTGGATAACTCAAAGGCCGTACGTGGTCAGTGCGAGGGATTTGACCCGCCTGCCCTACCCCCCCCGCCGCGTCTGCCCGCGGCCCCATGCACCCGGGCGCATGCATGCCCTGCCCAGCGATGGGCGACTTTTCAAACTACACCAGCAAAATCCAGCCGATCAATACCAGCAGTGAAACCAGGGTCACCGGAATCCCGACGACGGCATGCTCCCAGAACGTTATCTTGATGCCGAAATTCGCGGCCTGTTCCACCACGATCAGATTGGCGATGCTGCCCAGCAAAAACAGGTTGCCGGCGAAGGTGCTGGACGCAGCCAAGGTGTACCATTGGGTTGGCTCCAGCGGGTCCAGAACCGGCAGCAGAAGCATTACCGCCGGCACATTGCTGAAGAGGTTGCTCAATATCGCCGATATTCCCGCCAGGACGGGCAAATTTTGCAGGTTCACCCCCACATCGGCGAGCCGACCCATTATCATGTCCAGATAATTCGCCTGCGAAACACCGTGGACAATGACAAACAGGGCGCAAAACAGCAGGATCAGATGCCAGTCGACCAGCCCCATGATATCCCTGGTTTTCAGCCTGCGGCTGCACAACAAGACCCCGGCGATGCCGATCGCCGATATCTCCCTGGGTATTGAGGAAAAAAACAACACGATGAGAATCAGAATCGCCAAAATCCCTTTCGACGTCTGCCATTTGTTGAAAGGCTGGATCGGGTGCTGCCGCATACCGTCTGCCTGCTTCTCCGAATCATAAATATTATGGCGGTAGAGCCACAATATGATCAGATAGCTTGCCAAAAGCGCGAGCAGCGACGGCGGCGTACACCAGAAAAAAAATCGGGCAAAATCCAGCTGGCCCGATTGCCCAATCAGCATGTTCTGCGGGTTTCCGATGATGGTCGCAGCCGAGCCGATATTGCTTGAAACCGCAAGGCCGATCAGAAAGGGCAGCGGGTTGAGTTTTGCTTCTACAAGAGAAAGGGCCAGTACCGGGGTGAAGGCAAAACACACAATATCATTGGCCAATATCGCGGAAAGCAGCGCACTGACACCCATCGTGACCAATAAAAAGAGCCGCGGATGCGTGTAAAAAGACACGATTTTCAGTGCAATCCAGGTGTAAAACCCCCCGAGCCGCAGCTGCGCGGAAATAATCATCAGAGAATAGAGCAGCAGAATGGTCGGCAGATCGATGGCCCTGACGGCGCGCTCCGGGGTAACAACGCCGAACACCACCATGCCGATCGCCCCCAGCATGGCCACTCCGACCCTGTCGATGACGAGCCCTGGAATTTTTCCAAGGGCGATGCCCAAATACGCCAAACAAAAAATGGCTGCCGCTGTCATATCAATCTAGACACCCTCGTGATTTTAACGTGTGCTGTTGCCCGTTTTATGGGAGGCGTTTTGGGCGGCCCGCCGGGTTTCGATTGGATTCAGCCCTGCGCGAGGATCACCAGGGCGTCGGCCACTTTAACGCCGCCGCCCTCGGGCAGGACGATCAGCGGGTTGATGTCCAGCTGCTCCAGGCGCGGCCCGAGCGCCACGGCCATCCGGGACACCTTGACCAGGGTTTCCGCCAGGGCCGGGATGTCGGCCTTGCGCCGGCCGCGGGCGCCGGCCAGCAGCGGGTAGCCGCGCACGCCTTGGATCATCCGGACGGCGTCATCCTGGGAAATCGGTGCGATTCTCAGGGACACATCCTTGATAATCTCCACGAAAATCCCCCCCAGACCGAACATCAGGACCGGACCGAACTGGGGGTCGCGGTTCATCCCGACAATCACTTCCACCCCCGGGGGGACCATCTCCTGGATCAAAACCCCGTTGATGCGCGCCGCCGGATCGTGGGCGCGGGCGTTTTTCAGGATCGCGTCGAAAGCCGCCAGCAGCCGGTCGCGGTCGGGCACATTCAACCGAATGGCATCCGCCTCCGTTTTGTGCAGGATATCCGCAGAATCCACCTTCATCGCCACCGGAAAGCCGATCTGCTCGCCGGCGACGACCGCCTCCTCGCGACTGCGCGCCAGCAGTTCGCGGCTGGTGGAAACGCCGAAGGCGTTCAGGAGCTGCTTGGACTGACGTTCGCTCAGGGTCCGCTGCGCGCCTGACAGCAGCTCCCGGACCTCCTCCGGCAGAGACGGCATGCCAGCCGCCGCCGGCTGCGGCAAAATCCCAGCCGCCGATTTGCGGCGGCACCCGGCGCCGTAGTTCATCAGCTGGGCCAGGGCTTTGACCGCACGCACCGGGGACTGGTAAAGGGGCACGCCGGCCTCGTTGAGAACCTCAAACGGGGCGTGCATCAGCCGCGGGCCGGCGGTCCAGGCCACCACGATCGGCTTGGCGGCCGTCCGGCTGAGGCGCACCAGGTCGCGGGCCATCCGCAGCCCGGGCTCTCCGACGATCATCGTGACCACCACCACCAGGCCGTCCACGCCGGGGTCGGCCAGCATCGCCTGGATCACGTTGGCGAAACCCTCGGCCGTGTTGATTGCCTGGGCGGTGACATCCACGGGATTGACCGGAGAGCCGAAGGGCGGGATATTGCGGGCGATCTCGGCGCTGGTTTGCGGCAGGAGTGTCGCCACCTGCAGGCCGCACTCCTCGGCGGTGTCGGCGCACAGCACCCCGCCGCCGCCGGAAATACTGACGATCCCAAGCCCCCGCCCCTGGGGAATGCGGGCAGTACCCTTTAAGGCTTTGGCCAAATCGATGAACCCTTGGATGTCATCCACCCGGATGATACCCTTCTGGCGGAAAAAGGCGTCGACGACCTCGTCGGACCCGGTCAGTGCCGCGGTATGCGATGCAGCCGCGCGGCTGCCGGTTTCCGAGCGCCCGACTTTGAGGACCGCCAGCGGTTTGCCCACCGCCAGCGCCTTGTCGGCCAGCCGCACGAATTTGGCGCCGTCACGAATGCCCTCCAGGTAGGCAAAGACCATCCGGGTGTTCTCGTCATCCAGCATAAAGTCCATAAAGTCGGCGGCGTCCAGGTCCATTTCGTTGCCGGTGCTGATCACGTAGGAAAACCCGATGCCGCTTTCCTGGGCCATGTT
>JAWOJK010000243.1:0-5788 GCA_046481705.1 Desulfobacterales bacterium
GGCGCCGCCGGTGGTGGCGCTGGACCACGCTTTCGCTGATGACACCAACGTGGCCGCCTTGGTGGACGGGGTTGTCTACCGGCTGGTGGAAAGGGCCGGGGCCGCGCTGCGCCGCCGGCGGCTGGCCGCCCGGCGGGTGGGTATCGTACTGGACTACTGCGACGGGGTCCGGGTGGTCCGGCAGGCCGCTGTCCGCCCGGCCACGGCCAACGACTTCTTTCTGTTCGCGGCCGCCGCGGCGGCCCTGCAACGCGCCTGGACGCGGCGGGTGGGCATTCGCCACCTGCGGCTGGCCTGCGACCGACTGGCCCCGCCCGCGGCGCAGCTGGAGCTGTTTGCCGATGTCCGCGAGATGCGCCAAAACCGGCACGACCTGGTGGCGGCCATCGATGCCGTCCGGCAGCGCTTCGGCTTCGGTGCGATCCAGGTGGGGCGGACCCTGACGGTGGCACCGGCATGACCCCCCTGACCGTGCGCTCCCACTATTCCCTGATGTGGGGCACCTGCGCGCCGGCGGCCATCTGCGCCGCTGCCCGGCAGCGGGGCTACACCCGCCTGGCGCTCACGGACACCGACAACCTCTACGGTCTGTGGGCCTTTCTGGAGGGCTGCAAGGCCGAAGGGCTGCAGCCGATTGTGGGGGCCGAGGTGACCGCCCCGAACGCCCCCCTGCGGGCGGTCTGCCTGGTGAAAACCCCCACCGGCTACCGCAATCTCTGCGGGCTGATCACCTGCCGCCACTGCGACCCGGACTTCGACCTGGAAAGCGGCGTGATCCGCCATGCCGAGGGGCTGGCGGTGCTGACCCGCAGCCCGCAGCTGCTCACCCGCTGGCACCATGCCGGGGTCGCGGTCTACGGCGCCCTGCCGCGCCGGCCCGACGGCGCGGCCCTGCGCCTGCGGCAGGCCGCCCGCCCCCTGGGCGTGCCCACGGTGGCGACCCCCGGCAGCTTTTTCCTGGATCCCGCCGACCACCCCATTCACCGCGTCCTGCGGGCCATCCAGCGCAACACCACCCTTGACCGGCTGCTCCCGGGGGCGGCGGCCCCGGCCGACGCCTGGCTGGCGCCGACCGATGTCTATCGCCGGCGCTTTGCGCCCTGGCCCGACGCCCTGCGGGCCGGCGACGCCCTGGCCGAGCGATTGGCGTTCAGCGGCCCGCCGCGGCGGCTGCTGCTGCCGCCCTGGACCGGCGGCGACGGGCGCCCGGTCGATGAGCTGCTGCGCGCGGCCGCGTATGCCGGCGCCCGCCGGCGCTACGGGGCGGATCTCTGCGAAACCGTCGTAGAGCGGCTCGAACACGAACTGCGGATCATCGTCCAGATGGGGTTTGCCGCCTATTTCCTGGTGGTGCGCGACATTATCGCCCGCAGCCCGCGCATCTGCGGCCGCGGCAGCGGCGCGGCCTCGCTGGTGGCCTACTGTATGGGCATCACCAACGTCTGTCCGGTTCAGCACAACCTGTACTTCGAGCGCTTCTTGAACCCCGGCCGCAAGGACCCGCCGGATATCGACGTCGATTTCGCCTGGGACGAGCGCGACGCCGTCCTGGCGGATGTGCTTGCCCGCCACGGCGCGCATGCCGCCATGGTCTGCAGCCACATCGGCTTTCAACCGCGCATGGCGATCCGCGAAACCGCCCGGGTGTTCGGCCTGGCCGAACGCGAGATCGGCCGGGTGTCCCGGCGGCTGCCGTGGTTCTGGCGGGCGGTAGGCGCCGGCGAGGACCTCCTGCAGCGCCTGAAGGGGCTGCCGGAGTTGGGCGGCATCGATTTCCCCCAGCCGTGGCCACAGATTGTCGGCATCGCCCAGCGGCTGATCGGGGTTCCGCGCCATATCGCGGTGCATCCCGGCGGGGTGGTGATCACCCCCGAGCCGGTGGCGACCTATGTGCCGGTGCAGCCGGCCCCCAAGGGGGTGCCGGTGATCCAGTGGGAAAAAGACGGGGCCGAGGCCGGCGGGCTGGTCAAGATCGATCTGCTGGGCAACCGCAGCCTCGGCGTGATCCGCGACGCCCTGGTCAACCTGCGGCAAAATCGGATCGAATTCGACGAGGCGCATTGGGAACCCGAGCAAGACCCGGCCACCCGTGCCAGGCTGGCGCGCGGCGAGACCATGGGGTGCTTTTACATCGAGAGCCCCGCCACCCGCCTGCTGCAGCAAAAGACCGGGGTCGGCGATTTCGAGCACCTCGTGATCCACAGCAGCATCATCCGACCGGCGGCCAACGCGCTGATCCGCGAGTATGTCCGCCGGCTGCGGGGCGGCGCCTGGCAGCCGGTGCACCCCCTGCTGGCCGACGTGCTGGCCGAAACCTACGGCATCATGGTCTACCAGGAGGACGTTTCCCGCGCGGCCGTGGCCCTGGCGGGCTTCTCCGACGTCGACGCCGACGGGCTGCGCAAGGTCATGGCCAAAAAAGACCGGACCCGCCGGCTGGCGGATTACCGGCAGCGGTTTGCCGCCGGGGCCCGCGCGCGCGGGCTGTCACCGGCGGAGATCGAGACCGTCTGGAAGATGATGATGAGTTTTGCCGGTTACTCCTTCTGCAAGCCCCACAGCGCCAGCTATGCCCGGGTGTCGTTCCAGGCGGCCTATCTCAAGACCCATTTTGCGGCGGAGTTCATGGCGGCCGTGATCAGCAACCAGGGCGGCTTTTACAGTACCTTCGCCTACGTCTCGGAGGCCCGGCGCATGGGGCTGGCGGTGCGGCCGCCGGACGTAAACCGCAGCGAGGTCCGCTGGCAGGGGCGGGAGAGGGCCCTGCGGGTGGGGTGGCTGTCACTGAAGGCGTTGGGGGTGCGGACCTGGGAGCGGATCGTGGCCGCGCGCCGGCAGCGGCCTTACGTCGACATCGCCGATTTCCTGGAGCGCGTGCGCCCCGATGACGAGGAGGTCCGGGCGCTGGTGCACGCCGGGGCCTTTGACGGCCTGCATCCCGGTGTCAGCCGGGCGGCCCTGCTGTGGGAAGTGGCGCGCTGGCAGGGCGGCCGCCAGCGCCGGCCCGAGGCCCCCGGCCTTTTCGGCCGGCGGCCGCAGCCCGAGCGGCCGGACCTGCCGCCGGAGGCCGAGATCGAGCGCCTGCGGCGCGCGTTCGCGGTGCTGGGGTTTCTCTGCGACCGCCACCCCATGACGCTTTACGCCGGGGCGCTGGCGGCCCAGGGGGTGGTCAAGGCGGCAGCGCTGGCGCAACATGCGGGGCGGGAGGTGCGGGTGGCCGGGCTTTTGATCACCGCCAAGGTGGTGCACACGCGGCGCGGGGAGCCCATGGAGTTCGTCACCTTCGAGGATGAAACCGGGCTGGTGGAGGCCACCTTCTTCCCGGCGGCCTACCGGCGCTTTTGCACCCTGCTGGACCGCAGCCGGCCGCTTCTCCTGGAAGGCCGGGTGGAGGCCGATTTCGGCGCCCACACCCTGACGGTGCAGAAGGTGGCCCCACTGGCCGCCACGGTCGGCGCTTGAAGCCCCCGGGCGCCGCCGCGGCCTTCAGTCGGCGGTCGCGAAGTCGGCCACCCGGGTTTCGTGCCAGAACTCCCCCTCGCGGGTGAAGCGGATGAAGCCCACATGGCCGCCGGCGGCCGGCATTTCAAGAAACAGGCGGGGGTTGGCGCGGGCCGCCGCGAGGGGGTAGCATTCCGGGGGCAGAAAGGGGTCGTCCAGGGCGCTCAGGACCAGGGTCGGGACGCTGACCGCCGGCAGCAGCGGACCCGCGCTGCAGCGCGCCCAGTAGTCCTCGGCGTCCCGGAAACCGTGCAGGGGGGCGGTGTAACGGTCGTCGAAATCCTTGAAGTTGCGGATGGACTCAAAGCCCGCATCACTGATCTCCTCGGGCATGAGGGCCATCTTGGCCCGGATCTTGGCGCGAAAAAGCCGCAGAAAGCGTTTCATGTAGACGGCGTTGGCCGGTTCGGCCAGCCGCCGGGAACTGCTGGCGAGATCGCAGGGCACCGAAATCACCGCCGCGCGCGAGATACTGGGCGAGACGCCGCGGCCTTGCTCACCCAGGTAGCGCAGGGTCAGGTTGCCGCCCAGGCTGAAGCCCACCAGGGTGATCCGGCGGTAGTGGTTGCGGGCCAGCACGTGGCGCAGGACCGTGTCCAGGTCTTCGGTGGCGCCGCTGTGGTAGGAGCGCGGCAGGCGGTTGGGTTCGCCGCTGCAGCCGCGGAAATTGAAGGCCAGTGCGTCCCAGCGGCGGCGGTTGAAGGCCCGCACCATCCCCAGCATGTAGTGGCGGGTGGCATCGCCTTCCAGACCGTGGAGGACAATCGCCAGGCGGTCGCTTCCCGCGCCGGACCAGTCCAGGTCGATGAAGTCATCGTCGGGCGTGAAAATCCGCTCGCGCCGGTAGCGGACGCCGGGCACTCGCCGGAAGAGGGTCGGGCAGATGGTCTGCAGGTGGGGATTGCCCAGCAGTGCGGGCGGGCGGTAGAAGCTGCGGGCGATGATCGGCATAACGGGTTTCCCCTTTTCAAACGCTGCGATCCTCCTCAACGGCGCGGCTGTCGCAAAAGGGCATATCGCCTTGCGGTCCATGCGTCAACCCGGTAAAAGTGACGCTCTCAGCGGGTTGGGCGACGGGCTGCCGGAATGGGGTTGAAAGGCGTGCCAAAAGACCCTATAACCACTGCCGTAGCGGCCGCCGTTTTTCAGCTCGGCGGCCAGGCGACACCCGCGGGTCCGGCTGTCACCTGGCCGCCCCCCGTGCCGATACCATCCGGGAAATTCTTTTGGAGGGGCCATGACCGGCTTTCCCAAGCGATGGGCCTTTGCGCTGATGATCCTCTTGCTGTCGTGCTTTTGGGCCTGCGCCGGCTCGCGCACGTTCTACGTTACACCGCGCTACAGCGGACAGCCGGCGGAGCGGGTTGCCGGGATGCCGGTTGTCGGAATGCAGGCCCTCACCGACCGGCGCCTGGAAAAACCCGACTATCTCGGTATGCGCTTTCTGGGGCGCGGCCGGCGGGAAACCTACCTGACCGGCACGGGTTCCCTGGCAGGCGATCTCAGCGCCATGCTGCAGGCCTACGCGGGTGCCAGGGGCTATGCCATCCGGGATGTGGCCGGCTGGGATTTCGCGCCCGAAGCTCTGGCGGCCCTCGGTTCGGGGCTGCAATACGTGGTGGGCGGTGAGATCAAGACGCTCAATGCCGACGCGGTGCGGCGCCTGGGCCGCAGCGAGTTGGTGCTGACGGTCGAAGTGGTGTTCTACGTGGGGGATGTGGCCGCCGCAAGGGTCACCCGTCGGCCGGTCAAGATGCGGATCGAGCGCATCGAGGCGGTTTTTGATGCGCCGCGGCTGGAGCGTCATCTCAATGCGGTCTTGGCGGAAACCATTGCCACGGGGCTACAGGAACTGCCCTGAAGCGGGGCCCAAAATACGGGGGCAGGGGGCTGAAACAGCATGCCGCCGCGTTTGGGGCGGCCAACAGGAGGGGTGAACGATGTGTGACATCAACGTGTTTGTGCGACACGACGGTCAGGAACAGATGCTGATGGAAAATGTCGATGTGGTCGAGGAGCGTGGCGGCCGATTCCACCTGACCAATATTTTCGGCGAGGAAAAGGACGTGACCGGAAAAATGGTGGTCTTCAACAACAGCCAAAAACGGATGGTTTTCGAAGCGCTGTAAACGAACCGCAGGCCGTGCGGCGGCGCCGGCTGGACGGCGGCGGGGGGGGGGGGGGGGGGGGCCGGGCGGTGCCCCGCTCAGGGAAATGTTGTGTTTTCAGCATTGATTTACGTTGTATATTCGGCATTGATCCTGACATAATCATAAGTCAGGTCGCA
>JAWOJK010000035.1:0-10476 GCA_046481705.1 Desulfobacterales bacterium
TGTCGGATTTCCGCCTCGTTGCGGCTGCTCAGGTCGCGCATCTCCGCGATCAGGGAGCGGGATTTTTCCTGGAAGCCGATGACGGATTCCAGGAGCTTCTTGACGCTCTCGGCCCTGAGGGTCGGCCCGTAGCCGGCCTTGAGGGCGTCCTCCTGAACCTTGCCCCCCACCTCGGCCAGGGTTTCGAGGCTCTTGTTGATGCCCTCCTTCATGGCGTCCAGGGTTCGGGTGCTCTCGTGGAGCCCCTGGAGGCTCGTGAAGGAGGCGTTTAAGGCGGTGAAAACGGTCTCGTTGGTGCCGAAAAAGGAGACGGCCTGGGAATAGACCCGCTCCTTGACCTCGGTGGACTGAAGGAGCCGGGCCATGATGACCTCGGTGGTGTTGTAGCTGACCGACAGGTTCTCGGCGAGGTCTTTGGCGACCTGGTAGCGCTTGTCCTCCTCCTGGAGCGCCCGAAGGCTTTCGTCCCGGGCCAGCTCCAGCCTGGCGACTGCCTCGCCGTCGCTGCCGGCCGCGGCTTCGAGCGCCTTTGACGCCGCCTCCAGGCGCCCCTTGGCGCCGTCGAGTTCGGCCTCGGCTTTCTTGAGGAGCTGGAGCGCCAGCACCTGGGCCTCCTTGAGCGCCCCGCGGAAATCCCGGTAGGCATCGAGGATGGTGTTGATCCGCTCGATCTGGTCCTTGGTGTCGGCGGCCACGTCCATGTAGCTGCCCTTTATTTTGCGGAAGCGGGTGGGGATGTCGCCCCGGGTGACCTTCATCCAGAGGTTCTGGAGCCGCTCCAGGGTGTCGATCTTTCCGTCGTCCAACTGGGTGACCATCTTCTGGGCATCGTCGCGGATGCTGTCGAAGGCGTTGGTGATGCCCTCGTAGCGCTCGCCGACATTCATCGCGACGATCTGTTCCCGGACGACCTCGTTGAACACGGTGGTGTGGTTGAGGGTCCGGGCGATGGCGACGGCCTTTGCCTCGTCAAGGTCGCTGATCTGGTTGATCAGTGCGATGACGGGCATCTCGTCGGGCTTTTCGGGCATGAGCCCCAGGTCCCGAAGCTTTCCCAGGGCTTTGTCGAGATAGGTCAAGGGGGTCGCGACAAGGTTTTTGGTGGTCATGGCGTTATTTCCTTATGGTAGTGGTTTTGACGGGCAGCCGGCGCCGATCTCGGCAGCGCTGTTTTGCAAGCCCCCCGTCCATTCGGGCTTCCAGTCTTTGTCTTGGATCACTTTCAGAATGCCGTGCACGCCAGGTAAGCGGTGTAGCCGACGTAGCAAGCCAGCAAGGCCCCGCCTTCAAACCGGTTGATGCGACCCGGCCCCCGGAATCCGTAGCCGAAAATAAACAGCGAGACAGTCAGCACGGCCATGACCGGAATGTCCCGGGAGAAAACTTCCGGCTCCACCGACATCGGATGAATCGTCCCCGCGATCCCCACGACGGCCAGGGTGTTGAAGAGGTTGGAACCAAGAATGTTGCCCAAAGCGATGTCGTGCTCGCCCTTGCGGGTGGCGATGATCGACGAGGCCAGTTCCGGCAAAGATGTGCCAATCGCGACGATGGTCAGGCCGATGATCAGATCACTGACACCGAAGCCATGGGCGATCTTCACCGCGCCCCAGACGAGGATGCGGGAACTGACAATCAGCAGGGCCAGGCCGATGACAAGCCAGATGACGGCCCGTCGCAGCGGCATGGTGTGGACAGCCATTTCCTGCTCCATCTCGCTGCCCAGTGCATCACCTTTCTTCTGCATGCCTTGCCAGACGGTCCAGGCCATCAGTCCGGCAAAAACACACAGCAGCACCAGAGCATCGATACGGGTGATTTCTCCGTCCCAAAACTGCCAGGCGGCCAGGCCCGTAATAGCGGTGAGGATCGGCAGTTCCTTGCGCAACACTTGGGAATGGACGGCGATTGGGCTGATCAGCGCCGTCAGCCCCAGAATAAGGGCGATGTTGGTAATGTTCGAGCCGTATGCATTGCCAAGGGCAATGCCGGGGTTCCCCTGTGAAGCCGCAAGCGCAGAAACCACCATCTCCGGCGCGGAAGTTCCAAAGCCGACAATCACCATGCCGATCAAGAGCGGCGGAACGCCGAAATAACGCGCTGTTGAGGCTGAGCCCTCCACAAACCGGTCAGCGCTCCAGACAAGAAGCGCCAGACCGAAGGCGACTGCGAGAAACGACAAAACCATATCAAGTACCGCCCTCAGAGGTGGAAGCCGATTTAGGATTATCCGGTGCGTTTATCATGTCCGGCAATCGGTTGGCCAGCACCTTTTTATTTTTGGACTTCCCGTTCCTGACTGCAGGTTACAGTAAGATGGCACTTACTTATTTGTTATCAGAAACGATCTTATCCATTTCGATTAAATAACCGTGGATTGTTTTGGATAAATTTATCAATCCATCGCTCGAGAAATGATTCTTTTTTGCCGGATTTAAGATAACCGTAACCAAGTGCTGAGATAACCAAAGCTCCCAGGGTGTCAACAATCAAATCCCACATGGTATCAGTCAAACCGGAAGGATCTCCGAGCATCTCTTTTTGCATGTTCGTGCCGAAGAAACTATCCATACTGAATTCGAATATTTCCCAAAGAACACCGATACCAACGGCAAAAAGAAAGGCAAAAAAGGCAACGAAACCGGGGTTCATATGAAGATCAATTTCATCTGATTCGTTAAGTATGTAAACCAATAAGAACCCCAGAATCCCAAGCAAGAGTCCAGATCCGGTGTGCAGGGCTATATCCCACCACCAAAAACGTGTGTAATATTCATGAACTTCACCAAGGAATAACGATGCAAAGATGAATGTGATTGCAAGAAGTTCAAACTCTTGAGGAATATAAAGACTAAATTTCTTTTTCATAATCAAAGGAATGAGAGTTATTAAAATGATTCCTATCGTTATCGCTGCGGTAAGCCACTGCTCCTCCCATACAGCAATCACAGTTTCAATGATCAAAACGGTCTTGATGGCAAAACTCAAACGTCTTTGAATTGACTTTTTTTTCAATGATATGCCAAAAATTTAAAGTGATTATAGGCTTAGCGGTTTTAACCATGTTCTGATCATGAATAGCAGGCCCACAGTTCCGAGGAGGCCGGGCGGTGCCGCCTTCGGGGCGATCGCACCGATGCCGAGGCCAACAAAGAGGACGGCGCCGATGCCAAGCGATACCCCGCCGATTTTAATCTGACCGACAGCGTAGCCGAGGCCGATGACGAGAAACAGGGCAATGAACGGCTGTGAATCGAGAAAAAAGCCTATAGTTTCGATACTTTTAATCCTCTTCGAATAGTCGTTCGCTGCTATGTCCCATCCGATCGGGCATGGACCATTGGGCTCGCCTGCGGGTCCCTAAAAGTCCGCCAAGTCTACCCACAAGCCAATGACTCGCCGGCAATCATTCAACCGATAACTTTCCCAAATGCTTCTTCGCTGTGTAATCCATATCCTTGTTCAACTCGGTATCCAGGGAGCCACTCAAGGTAATCCGGCGGCACCTCGCTGAATAAGACCCCCGTGTGTTTGCCAAACGGCATACGTGCTATCAGGATCGGGTTGCTGCTGATGCGGATCATCCCCCGAATCGGATCTTCCAACTTCTCGTTTTCCGGAATTTGGCGTTTATTCGATTGAGCACGCGCTCAAGAACCAGGGTGCCGCCCAGGGCGGTATGGGGTGTGGCTTCAATTTCCAGATCCAGAAAATACCGGGGATGCTGGAGGTTTTTCCTGGGGATGACCCCGTTCTTGTCCAGATAGCGTACCAGCATCACCCGCGGGGGATTGATTCGAGCCCGTGAAAGGTTCTCTTGGGGTGGCTCTCGATGAAATTAATGACGGTGGCAAGCTGGCCGCGGGGTCCTCTCGGGCCAGCCTCGGTTGCGCCATCTCACGTTATTTCCCCTGGGGCGTCTTGCCGGGTTTCTTCGCAGCCGGCTTGCCCTTGGGGGTCTTTTCGGTAGCCGGCTTACGCGCGGTGCTCTTCTTTGCCGCCTTTTTCTTGGGGGCGGACTTCCCGGTGGCCGTCTTCCCGTCGGATAGGGTCTTGGCCGCGGCTTTTTTGCCGGCAGACTTCTTCGCGGCGGGCTTCTCCATCGCAGCCTGCTTTGCCGTCGCCTTCTCGGCGGTGGGCTTGGGGGTCGCGGACTTCCGGGTCGTTGGCGTTGCCGCCGCCTTCTTCGGGTTCGCTCCGGACGGTGGCTGCTTCACGGCTGCCGCAGCGCGCCTTTTCCGGGTGGCCGGTTTGGCTGGGATTGCATCATCCTCCGAAGAGGCTTCGCCCATGTCGATGTCGACGCCGAAGAGAGACGAAAGCGCGTCGGTTTCAAGCACCCGGCCCTTGCGTGCCTTGCCGGCGGCGGTCGGCTGATCGACTGCGGCCGCGACCATCTCGGTCGGGTCCACGCCGCGCAGGGTGAACAGCAGCTCGGGCTCGTGATCGAGGCGGGCGCCGACGCCGTAGAGCGTTGCGGCCACATGCTTGCACATGGTGGCCCAGTCCGGACACGAACAGTTGAGCGTGATCTCTGGCGGTGACGGAAACAGTCCCTCGTCCTTGCGGGTCACGATCTCCATCACCCCCTTGGAGATGGCTCCCTGGAGCAGTTCCACCAGCGAGTCGATCTGGCCCGCGCATCGGGCTTTGATGTCGACCCACTTCTCCCGGGCCAGGGGCGCGATTTTGATCTCCACCTCGTAGATGCGCGATCCGCTGACAAGCGCGTGCACGCGGCCGGCCGCGATTTGCAGGTCGATTACCGAGCCGTTGCGCACGTAGGTCCGTCCGCGGGGCAGACGATTGGCGTAGTCGCTGTAGGCTTCAAGATTTTTGCACCAGGCCTCGCCCCAGAAGGTCGACGCGATCTTGCGCCCGGCGATCTCGATCGGCGCCATGTCGCGCCCGGACTTCTTCAGCTTGGCGGTCTTCTTCGCCGCCTTCAGGCGGCGCTCGGCCACCGGAACGTAACGCGGCCAGTTGCCGTAGGATTTCCGGCCCATGGGTTCACCTCTATTGTCGATGCGCGATCCGCGGTTCCGCCGGCCGCGCTGGGTTGTCTATTCCGCGAGGGCGCTCTGCAAATCGAGCGACACCATCGCTATCAGCTCCTCGTTGCTCATCTCGGTCAAGGCCGATTCGGCGCCGCCGGAGAGGATCTCATCGGAGAGTTTCTGCTTGCCGGCGATCAGCTTGTCGATGTGTTCCTCCACCGTGCCGCGGCAGACGAACTTGTGAACCAGCACGTTCTTTTTCTGGCCGATGCGAAAGGCGCGGTCCGTGGCCTGGTTTTCCACCGCCGGGTTCCACCACCTGTCGAAGTGGATCACGTGCGACGCCGCGGTCAGATTGAGCCCGGTGCCGCCGGCTTTAAGCGACAGCACCATGAAGGGCACCCGGTCGTCCTCCTGGAAGCTTGCCACGAGGCCCTGGCGTTTTTTGACCGGTGTGCCGCCGTGCAGCACGACGCCGCTCTGGCCGAAGACCCCGGTCAAAAACCCGGCCAGCGGTTCGGTCATCTCGCGGAACTGGGTGAACACCAGCACCTTGTCCTGGCGGGTCGCGATGGATTCGCACAGTTCTCGCAAGCGGGCGAACTTGCCGCTGTCTGTTGGCTCGTATCCGCCGTCGCCGAGCCACTGCGAGGGGTGGTTGCAGATCTGTTTGAAGCGCATCAAAAAGGCCAGGACCACACCGCGCCGCTCGATGCCTTCCAGTTCCTCGATTTGTTTGCGCATCGCGTCGACGGACTGCTGGTACAACGCGGCCTGCCGTTTGCTGAGCGGGCAGTAGGCGTTGACCTCGGTCTTGTCAGGCAAGTCGGCGATGACGCGCTTGTCGGTCTTGAGCCGTCGCAGGATGTACGGCTGCACCAGCCGGCGCAGCGGCGCATAGCCCTGCTTGCCCGACGCCAAGGACTTGCACAGGGCGCTGAAAGCCTTGGCCGAACCCAACAGACCGGGATTCAGGAAGTCGAAGATCGACCACAGGTCGCCGAGGCGGTTTTCCACCGGTGTCCCCGTAAGCGCCAGGCGCCAGCTTGCGTTGATCGCCTTGACCGCCTTGGTCTGCTTGGAGCCGGGATTCTTGATGGCCTGCGCCTCGTCGAGGATCACGCCGCGCCAGGGGTACGCCTTCATCCACTCCGCGCGCATGGCCGTACCGTAGGTGGTGATCACCGCGTCGTGGGCCGCCACCCGTTTTTTCGGCAGCTTCTTCAGCTCGGCTGAGGGCATGCGCGACGGGTGGGCGATGAGCACCTTGAGCTCGGGGGCGAAGCGTTCGATCTCCAGGCGCCAGTTGTCCACGAGCGAGGCCGGGACCACGAGCAGATCGGTCCCTTGCTCCCGGTTGCGACGACTGATGGACAGGACCCCCAGCACCTGAATCGTCTTGCCCAGGCCCATGTCGTCGGCCAGACAGCCGCCCAGCTCGAGGCTGCGCAGGGACGAAAGCCACTGCACACCCAGCTTCTGATAGGGGCGAAGCGCGGCATGCAGTCCCGCCCCGGCTTCGATGTCGGCTTGCAGCGCAGGCGAGCGCAGCGCATCCAGGCGTTTTGCAAGCCACTTGCCGGCGATGACATCCGACCATTCCGGCCGCGCATCTTCGGCCGTCTCGTCGCCGCCGCCGAGGCGGGCGCCGGAAAGCATGCGCATCGCCTCGCCAAAACTGACGCCGCCCGCCTGGGCTTGCCGCTGGACGTCGCGCCACTGCGCGAGCACCTGCGAGAGCTTGTCGCGGTCGACCTCGACCCATTTGCCTTTGATCAGCACCAGGCCGTCGCTGGCGGTGAGCAACTCCTCGGCTTCGCTTTTCGACAGCTTCTTGCCGTCCAGGGTGAGATTCACGTCGAAGTCCAGGAGCGCGTCCATCCCGAGGGTCGCCGGCGCCTTGCCGCCCACCGAAACGGACACCTTGGGCCGTGGTTTGTTCTTGACGCGCCACCAGTCGGGCATGCGCACGACCAGCCCGGCCTGCTCGTACAGGGCGATCTCGCAGAGGAAGCGATGGGCCTCCCTGGGCGTCCAGGAAAGGGGATGGTAGATGTCGCCGGCGTCGACCAGCTCGCGGATGAACCTGCTCTGTGCGGCGGCCCGGGAGAGGGGGGCCAGCAGGGCGAGCAGCTTCTGGCGGTTTCCGGCCCCGGCGTAGTCCTTGAGGGCTCTGCCGAGCGGCAGGTGCTGCGGCTTTGCCTGCTTGGAGACCTTGTGCACGTAGGTGGCGATGAAGGCAAAGGGATACGCCGGATCGCGCTTGTTCTCGGCCAGGTGGAAGCAGACACGGCCCACCACATGCCAGACCGAGCTGTGCTTTTGCAGGTACCCCTGGACGCCGTCCGGGTATCCCTTGGCCTCGGCCGAGAGGGCCGCACCCATGTCGGACCAGATGTCGCCCAGGAGCGCGGTCGAAAGGATCTCGGCGCCCTGCATCGGAGGCACGGCCTGGGCCAGGGCCGAGAGCTCGTCGAGGTCCGGTTCGGGGACGACCAGCGCTTTCGGGTCGGTCGGGTCCAGTGCGCCGCACACCCGGCCAACGAACAACCGCCCGACATCACGCCAGTAGGACAGCGACGGGGAAAGTTCGGTCAGCAGCTCCGCCGCGCCGAGATGCAGTACGCCGCTGCCGCGGCCGGCGCTGAAGGCCTCGATGATCCGCCCGGCGGCCTTGGCCGAAACCAGCGGGCCATCCTCGGGCGCCCCCGCCTGGACAGCAATGCGACCGCTCGGCGTCAATCGACAGACGAGGGTTTCACCATCGTGACGGGCGCTGTCCAGGGAAAGCTGGCTCATCGGTTTTTCACCCCGAGTGTGGCGCATTTGGGGTACGTCGCAGCGGCTTGGAGATCAAGCGCAATCCAGCGGCCTGGGTTTTTGGCGGAAGGGTCACTCGCGTAATTCTCCTTTCGATCCGCTCTCACGGGGGTTCTCGCCGCATTCCACGGGAGGATGGAACGGTCCTTTGCCCGGCCACACGAAGTGCCTGGAGTAGGTCTCCTCGAGCTTCGGGTCTCCGGTCTTGGTGAACCGCAGGCGTTGCGCGGGCCCCTTGCCCCAGCGCACGTAGGCCGTGGCCGAAGGCACGAGCTTCAGGTCGTGGGCGTGAAACCGCAGGATTCGCAGCAGCCGCGACAGGCGGGTGAGATTGCAGTCAATGACACGCTCCAGGTAGGGGATCCGGCCGCGACGCCAGTCCTCCAGGTCCTTTGGATCCAGAAGCGCCATGGCGACCAGAACATCTGCCGGCGCCACAACCTTGCCGCGGGCCAGCAACTTCTCGACGGCATGCGTCACCCGCGGGTAGAGTGTATCGTTGCGGTAGGTGCCGATGCCGACATCGGCTCCTATGTTTGTATGCTGTTGGCTCATTGCTCACCGCTTTATGCATGATGGACATCCTTTTTAAAATACCATAACCCCATCAAAAATGAACAGGGAAACAAACGCGGAATTTCAAACCCCCAGATTTTTCCAAAGAAAACCTGATTTTGATGAAGCGGTGAAAAGTCAAAATTTGGGATGGTGGTGTAGAAAGTTCAAGTTACGGCGCGCAAATCTCGAGGAGTGAGGCGTACTTAACATACGCCGCAGCGACTTTGAGATGCAGTGCAACGCAGAAATTGGACTTTTTGCGGAACCGTCAAATATGAATTGAAAACATGTCATTTTTGTATATACTTTTCAGCCAGGGGACAAAGGGGGAAATCGATGGCCATCAATAATCTGCCGTTTCTATTCTGATAATCTCTGGAGGCGACCCGCTTGTCGTTTGACGTCATCATACTGCTTACGATTGTCACTACCGCACTCGTCCTGTTTATCGGTGGCTGGGTGCGTGTGGATGTGGTTGGGCTGCTAGTGCTGTCGGCCCTTGCATTGACGGGTTTGGTCACTGCACAAGAGGCGTTGGCCGGTTTCAGCAGTCCGGCGGTGGTCACCGTGTGGGCCTTGTTCATCCTGTCTGCGGGGCTGACATGTACTGGTATCGCCCATCAGCTTGGACAGCCCTTGCAGCGCTTCGCAAAAGGCAGCGAAGCCACGCTCATGGTTGCCTTGATGATTGCCGCCAGCCTGCTCTCGGCACTGATCAACACCGTGACGGTCGCCGCCATTTTACTGCCATCGACGATGGATCTGGCGCGCCGCAGCGGGCGCCCGCCCTCCCGGCTGCTCATGCCGCTGGCGCTCGGTTGCCTCCTCGGTGGCCCATTCACCGCTATCTCGACTCCGCCCAATATCCTGGTGACCGACGCCCTGCGCAGTGCAGGTCTGCCCCCCTTCGCGCTCTTCGACTTCACCCCGATCACCGCGGCCATTGTCGCGGCCGGTATCACCTTCATGGTGCTCATCGGGCGTCACCTGCTCCCCAGCCGCGCCACGGGTGCGGACGCCGGTACCCACGGGTCCCTGGGTGCTTCATACCAACTCGACGCGCATATCTTCGCCACCCGCATCCCAACCGGATCTCTGCTCAATGGCCGCACACTCGCCGAGAGCCGGCTGGGCTCGGCCCTTTATTTGACTGTGCTGGCGCTTCAGCGAAAGGGCGTGCTGAGGCTCGCTCCCCGCCCGAACGACATTCTGGAGGCAGAGGATACGCTGATCGTGCATGGTAGTCCCGACCACCTGCACCGCTTTCACGCCAGCCAGCATCTGCAGGTCGAGTCGTCCGAGCGCGTCAAGCATCTCTTTTCGCAAAGTCTCCAGGTGGCCGAGGGACTTGTTGCCGAAGGATCGCCGCTGCTGGGTTCAACGCTGGCGGAAAGCGGATTGCGGCGGGAGCATCGTGTTCATGTGATCGCACTTCACGGTCCAATCGAAGGCGAGGTCAAGGATCTGCGACGGCATCGACTCGTCGCGGGAGAACGACTGCTGCTGCAGGGGCAACGGGAGGCGCTGGAAGAATTGGCCCGCCTGGGATTTGTTTCGGAACTGCGCTTTGTGGCGCCGGAAAGGGTGAAGGCCCTTGCCGGTGACCGTACCGAGCTGTTGGCGGTGCGCGTGCCACCGGGCTCGGTGCTGGCCGAGCATGATCTGGTTGAAAGTCGCCTGGGAAATGCATTCGGCCTGACCGTGGTAGGCCTTGTGCGGGGCGAGGAACTGCTCTGCATGCCTTCGCCGGACGAAAAGGTGCAGGCCGGAGACCTGCTCGTGCTGCAAGGCTCAGCCCACGATCTTGAAGTTCTCGAAGGTCTTCAGGAACTTGAGATCGCAAAGCTGCCATCCGGCCTGGTAGCCGAGCTGGAGTCACAGGAAGTCGGCGTTACGGAAGTGCTGCTCTCACCTAGAACCACCCTTGCGGGGAAGACCCTTGGCGACCTGCTTTTCCGCGAGCGTTACTCCAGAGGACAGACCGATTCAATAGGTGGCGTGTGAAGATCTGCCTGACCCCGTCAACTTCATCCTGAGAGAGGAACTGGCGCAGGCGCTGGGCATAGGATGGGCGCTCGCCGCTTCCCTCACCAAACCAGCG
>JAWOJK010000064.1:0-6384 GCA_046481705.1 Desulfobacterales bacterium
ACTTGACTTTCGAGATTCATGACATACTGATCTGATGGTCTCATTTTCGCCGCATGGTTCACCTCAAAGCGCCTAAACCAGGCCCTGTCTCCAACACTTGAGGCCGGAGACCGCACGCTGTCGCCAAACAGCACCGGCCAAAGCTGCAGCCCGAGCCGGGAACCGACAAGAACAGCTGAGATTGTCTTGCGGTGCGACGGCCTGGCCGCCAAAAAAAGATTTGGGGTAACTGCGTTGCACTGCATCCCGCTGTGGTCACGGCCGACGGGAGGAATTCCGCGCCACACGAAACGTGCACACGGCCCATCTTACCCATGAGGACCCAACCAAAACCACCGACACGCCGCCACCGCTCGCCGCCGGCAGCTTTTACAAGCTGGCGGTCACCACCAGCATCCAACTCGACGAGGCGGCATCGGATTGGGGGACGCTGGCGCTGTGCGCGTCGATCCCCTTATTTGCCGCAGCCATCGCCCCCTACCGCGCCGCATTCGGGTCCACCTCCGAAACGCTGACCACCTATTTCCAGACGGCTGGGCCACCGCAGGATCTCAGCCCCTACGTCAAGTGGGTATCGCCCCAGCACCAATCCAGAGGGCATTTTTACCAGGACGACTTCGTGGTCCGCTTCAACCGGCCCTATGTCCGCCGGCTCTACCCCGACCCGGATACGGCCGCTGGGCCCGGTGACTTTCCGCACGCCATCGAGGCGCTCCTGCGCGACGCCGAAGGCCGCGTCACCCGGGGATTCTTCCACAACTGGACGACCGCCGCCGCGGCCAGCCTGTTTCCCGACGAGGGTCGCTTTCTGGAGGCGGCCGGCGGCAGCCCCGCGCCGTTTGCGGCGCCGCCGCCGGACGACATCCTGGAGATCCGGCGCAGCATGCTGATCCGCAAGGGTGCGGATCTTGGCGCCCGAAACTGGCGAATGATCCCACTTGAGGCCCCGACAGCCGGCAGTCCCAAATGGCAGCGCCTCGCCGATGGGAGTGTGCGCGTGCTTGCGGCCGGAAACCAGGGCGGCAGCCTCTTCCTGGTCCACGGCCACGACTGGCGCGACTGCCGCTTCGAATGCCTGATCCAGCCCCTGGCCCCCGGGCACCGCGGCGCCGTCGGCGCGGTGATCGGCTTCGCTGCGGTCGCGGCTCACTATCAAGTGCGGATCCTATCGGGGCCCACGCCCAAGATCCAACTGGCGCGGGTGCGTGACGGGCGGGAGACCATCCTCGACGAGAGGCTGTTGCACGGTTTCGGCTTCAGCCTGGGCGGCGGCCTGGTGCCGGCCGTAAACGCGTCACCGGTTCGTCTCAGCATCTGGACCCAACGCCGCTCTGACGGTCTGGCGATCCAGGCCACGGCCGGCGGCGTCAGGCTGGCGGCGTTGGACGCCTTTCCGCCGGCGGGCGGATCCCAGCTCGGGTTCTTCGCCCGCGATATAGATGCCCAGTTCTCCAAGCTTACCGTCACCGCCCCCCGGCAGGAACTCGCCCCGGGGGCGCGCTACACGCTGATCTTGACCGGCGGCGAAGGCGGACGGACCCGGCTTTGCGATGATTTCTCCGGGGCCGGCCTCGGCGACCACTGGGTGGCCGAGGCGCCGTCGTGGACCGCCGGCGATGGGTTACGCGCCTCGCATCCGGGGGCGTCCATCACACTTCGCGACAGCCTTGAGGATTGTGAGCTGGTCACGACGTTGGAAATGGCCGCCGGCGACGCTGTTCGCCTGCAACTGCGAACCCCGGATGCCGCCCGCCAAGCCGGCAACACCACCTTCTACGAACTGCTGATCCAAAAAACCGACACCGGCTGCGACCTCACGGCCACGGCCGCCACCGGACAGCGGGGCATCACCCAGCCTGTCGGCTTCGGCCGCGCCGAGTTGGGCAGCGCCCGACGGTTCCCACTGCGAGTGCGGCTGATCGGCGACCTGCTGCGAGTCTGGGTGTTCGAGCGGCTGCTGGTGGCGGCCAGCCTGGCGGCCTACACGCTCGAGGTGCCCTCAGTGCGGCCCGCCTTCCCCGGCAGGTCTTCCGTTTTCGGGCACGGCGAGTTGATGCCGCCGATCGGTGCCCCGACCCGCCGGGTCACAATCCCGCTGGCCTGGTCGGGTGCCGTCAAGTGGGTGATCGCTGCTGGTGCGCCCGTGATCCGCGCCGTCGATCTGCGCCAGCCGACGCTCCTCCAGGTGGACTTTACGACCTCGCGCCACGGCTCATTCGCGGAGCTCTTTGAACGTGCCGCAGCCGCTCCCGAAGCCCTGGTGGCGGCGCAGTATGGGTTTGAGCCGTATGCCGCGGCGATGGCGGCGCTGGTGCACTCGCAGCGGGTGGTCGCCGATGCACGGATTGCCCTGCTGGCCACCCAGGCCCAGTTCGCCGTCAAACGCGCCGAGCGTGAAGCCCTGGAAAGCGCCAAGCAGCGAGCGGTGCGGGCGAGCGCGGACCACGACGCACTTTTGACCGGCCTTCTCAGCCATTTTGGCGCCGCTTACAAGGCCGCCCCCGCCGCTGTGAGGCTCCAGCGTCTGGAAACGTCCGATGGGCAGTGGCTCGGCTACCTCCTCCGGAGCCCCGAGACGCTGGATCCCGAATTGATCGGCCTGCCGGCTTCGGCGCCCTTCGGATCCATCGGGCGCACACGCTTCAGCCTGTCGCCCGGGAATAACGGCGCCCCGGTGCCCACCGGGTGGATCACCAGCGGCGACGCAACAGCGTTGATTGTCTACCAGCGCTCGGGATCAACGCCCCCGATCAACACCACGCCCAACGCCCAGCTGGCGCCTGCGGCGCTCATCAAACGGGCCTATACGCTGAAGGTCGACCACATTCGACACCACCGCGATGATCTGGCCGATATCGACCACCTTTACGACCGGCCCTACGTACTCTCCCGCAGCAGCCATGAGCCTGAATTCGTCTCGGGGATCGCCCTGTCGAACGGGGATCAGCCATAGGGGGCTTTCACACCGCAGGTTCAGGCCCATGCCGGCCGGCGTCAAACGGTCTCGGCGCCAAGGCCGATACCAGAAAAAAGGACCGGGTGATCAAACCCGCCGTGGCCGTGGTGGGCTGCGGCATACCGGCAGTCGTCAGCCTGCGGGCGGAATTGGCGATACCCCGACGGCCGTCGCGGCCCCCCCGATTGCCGCCCTGATGATTGTATTGGGTCGGCGGTTATGGTAATGTCGCGGGGCTGTTCACCTTCAGGGCCAATGGACGGTGGAAAAGGACTTTTGTTCCGGGCCCGCGACGAACGCCGCCTTCCGGGGCGGCGTGGCCCAAGACGGACACGCCCCTAAAGAGTCTGATTTTGGGCAAGACGGGGAAAAGCGCGGCAAGACGCGCAATTGTATTTGGCCGAAGTTCCAGGACGATGGGGAAAGATGGCGGAAGTGCATGGGAATCGAACCCACCCGGGACGGTTTTAACGCCCCACACCGGATTTGAAGTCCGGGAGCCCCACCAGTGAGCTGCGCACTTCCTTTGGAAAGCTGCGTGGAATTTAAGCCTATATTATGGCCGGCCGGTTTTTGTCAATGAGATTATAGGAGCCCAAAGCCGATGATCACCCCGCAACGGATGGCCGAGACCTTCATGAACCTGGTTAAAATCGACAGTCTCTCCCGCTCCGAGGGCCGACTGGCCGCTGAACTTCAAAAACGCCTGGAAGCCCTGGGGGCCGAAACCGGTTTTGACCGCGCCCACGAGCAGATCGGAGGGGAGTGCGGCAACCTGATCGCGCGCTTCGGCGGCAACCGCCCCAGCCCGCCGCTGCTGCTCAACGCCCACATGGACACCGTCGGGCCGGGCAGCGGTATCCGGCCGATCCTGACGGACGGTCTTTTCACCAGCGACGGCACCACGATCCTGGGGGCCGACGACAAAAGCGCGATCGCCATCCTGCTTGAAACGCTGACCGTCATCGTCGAGGACGATCTGCCCCACGGTCCGCTGGAGGTGGTCCTGACGGTCTGCGAGGAGGTGGGCCTGCTGGGGGCCAAGCACCTGGACTTCAGCCTCATCAGCGCGCGCCTGGGCTATGCCCTGGATGCCACCGACACGGCCGGGATTGTCACCCGCGCGCCCGCGGCCAACCACCTGGAGTTCAAGATTCACGGCAAAGACGCCCACGCCGGCGCCGCCCCCGAAAAAGGGATCAACGCCATCTGGCTGGCCAGCCGGGCCATCGCCGCCCAGACCATCGGCCGCATCGACCATGAGACGACCTGCAACATCGGCCTGATCGAAGGCGGCATGGCCACCAACATCGTCCCCAGCCTGGTAACCGTCAAAGGCGAGGTCCGCAGTCACAGCGAGCAAAAGCTGGAGCGGGTCACGGCAGCCATGGTCCAAGGGTTCGAGAGCGCCGTGGCGGGTTATCCCAAACCCGACCCGCAAAGCCCGCTGCCGCGCCTGGAGGTCAGTATCGCGCGGGACTTTTCCGCCACCTGCATCCCCGACGACCATCCGGTGGTGACCTTGGCGCAGCAAGCGGCCGCCAACCTCGGACGCCGCCTGCTGCCCAAGGCCACCGGCGGCGGGGCCGACGCCAACGTCTTCTTTCAGAAGGGGATCATGACCGGGGTGCTGGGCACGGGCATGCGCGACATGCACACCGTCAGGGAAAACGTCCGGCTGGACGACATGCTGCGGACCGCCGAGCTGGTCCTGGAGATTGTCCGGCTGCACGCCGATGTCTGAAACTTGCCCAAACAGCCCGGAGGTTGGGGGCAACGGACAAGCGCCGGAGAGAAGCCCCAAGGCGACTGCGATCGCCTATTTTGACTGTTTCGCCGGCATCAGCGGGGCTAAGACCCTGGGGGCTCTAGTGGACCTCGGGGTACCGCCGGACTGGCTGCAACTGGAGCTCGCACGCCTGCCCCTTGCGGGGTTTGAACTGAAGTGCAGCGAGATTTGCGTCCAGGGGCTGAGGGCTTCAAGGGTCACCGTAAAGCTCGGCACCGCGGGCCCTGCCCGGCGGCCAGCCGATCTCCGGGCGCTGATCCAGGCAAGCCCGTTTTGCCCCCGGGTCATTGCCCGCAGCCTGGCGATCTTTGACAGGCTTGCGGCCGCCTGGCTGCGAGTTCAGCGCGGGGGGTCGGAAAACCAGGGTTTTCCGACCCCCCGCGCCGTCGACCTGCTGGTGGAGATCGTGGGCACCGCCCTTGCGCTGGAGCGCCTCGGGATCGGGGAAGTGGCGGCGTCGCGGATGCCCCTGGGAAGCGGGCTGATCCAGCGCCGGGATGGATGGCTGCCGCTCCCTCTCCCGGCAACGGTTGAAATCCTGAAAGGGGTCCCGGTTTACGGCAGCGACCTCAACGCCGAACTGGTGACGCCCACCGGGGCGGCCATCGTCGCGGCTTTGGCGGGTGACTTCGGCGCCCCGCCGGAAATGCGCCTGACCGATGCGGGCTACGGCGCCGGGAAAAACAGCCACGAAGGCCTGCCCGACGTCCTGCGCGTCCTGGTGGGAACCCGGCCGGCCGAGGCTCCGCAACACCTCCTGATGGTGGCGACCGGGATCGACGACATGAACCCCGAGATTTTCGGCTACCTGATGGAACAGCTGTTTGCCGACGGCGCCCTGGACGTTTTCTGGACCCCGATCTACATGAAGAAAAACCGGCCGGCGACCCTGGTGCAGGTCCTCTGCCCCCCGTCGCGCCGGGAGGCCGTGGTTCAGCGTCTGCTCAGTGAAACCACGTCCACCGGCGTGCGCTGCCACACGGTGGAACGCCACAGCCTGTTTCGGGAGACGGTCAGCGTCCAAACCCCTTTCGGCCGGCTGCCGGTCAAGCGCATCCTGGACCCCGACGGCCAGGAGCGCTTCACCCCGGAATACGAGGTCTGCCGCGAAGTCGCGCACCGGACGGCCATCCCCCTGAGACGGGTTTACGAGCTGGTCCAACGGGCTGCGACGGAAGACCCAGCACCGGATTGGATGGTTGACAAAAAGGCAGACGACCGGTAGGACAGCCCCATGTCATGGGCCGAGCGCATCGTCATCTTTCTGGCAACCGGCTGCTATGCCGGCAAGCTGCCGGTTGCCCCCGGCACCTTCGGTTCGCTTGCGGCCCTTCCGCTGTGCTGGCTTCTGGCGCAATTAGGGCGCCCGACGGCCGTGGCGGCTGCGGTTTTGTTCATCGCGGCGGCCGTCTGGCTGGCCGGGGCCGCCGAGCGCCTGCTCCAGCGCAAGGACCCGGGCAGCATCGTGATCGATGAGATCGCCGGGATGCTGGTGACCTTCAGCGGGCTTCCGTTCAACGCTTTTTCGGCCACCGCCGGGTTTGTTTTGTTCCGGATCCTGGATATCGCCAAACCGTTTCCCATCGGCTGGGTTGAAAAGCGGCTGAGCGGCGGGAGCGGCATCGTGATGGACGACCTG